>NZ_VUAZ01000001.1 GCF_009296165.1 Pseudomonas kitaguniensis
CGCGGGTGCTCAAAGACGGCGCACCGCACGTATTTGCTCAACGGCTACGGCCCGACCGAAGCCACTACGTTCTCGACCACCTATGAAATCAAACGGGCAGACGAGGGCAGCATTCCTATCGGGCGCCCGGTCGGTAATAGCCGCGCCTACGTGCTGGATGCGCGTCAACAACCCGTGCCGGTGGGCGTCACTGGCGAGCTGTATATCGGCGGCCAAGGCGTAGCGTTGGGCTACTTGAACCGTGCGGACCTCACCGCAGAGAAATTCCTCGCCGACCCGTTCAGCAACGCTGGCCTGATGTACCGCACTGGCGACCTGGTAGCGTGGCGTGTCGACGGCACCTTGCAGTACCAGGGACGCAACGACCAGCAAGTAAAAATCCGTGGTTTCCGCATCGAGCTCGGTGAAATCGAAACCTTGCTGGGCGAACACCCGCAGGTCAAGGACGTGGTGGTGTTGGCGCGTGAAGACGAGCCAGGAAACAAGCGCTTGGTGGCGTATTTCACTGAACGCGATGCGGTTGCAATCGAAGCACTGCGCGACCATCTGCAAGCGCAGTTGCCGGATTACATGGTGCCCGCCGCGTATGTGCGCCTGGACAACCTGCCGCTGACCAACAACGGCAAAGTCGACCGCAAGGCGCTGCCGCTGCCGGACCAAGACGCGCTGCTCAGCCGTGGTTACGAAGCACCACAAGGTGAAGTGGAAACCCTGCTGGCGCAGATCTGGGCCGACCTGCTCAAGGTTGAGCA
>NZ_VUAZ01000010.1 GCF_009296165.1 Pseudomonas kitaguniensis
CGGCTTGTGATTTTGATCTGGAAGCGTCCCGTGCCCGCATCGCGAGCAAGCCCGCAATAGCGCTTTTGATTTCTCAAGCGCCGATGCAGCAGGGCCTCCCACCCATAGCGGGTTCCTGAACCTGCCCTGAAGAATATTCCCACCCTCAGAATTGAAACCTTCGTACGGTTTACTCGCCTGTAAACGGTGGGTAAGCTTCGCGCGTTTTTTTCAATAGCGCAGATCCTCAATGGGTACTTGTTCGAGTGGCAGTTGTCGGCCGGTTTCCGTAACCGGCACATACTTGGCAAGGTAACGCGCATCGTTGCGATGCCGTTATCTCGCCTGAAAAAGCGAGTAGCGGCATCCCGGCAGCGGCCAGTCCTGGCACCTGCCCGAATCCCTCTCATACCGCAGTGCATTGTGGCTAGCCGGCTTTTGTGGTCAGCCGGTTCCTGTGGCGAGCCCGCTCGCCACAGGAACCGGCTGGCCGCAGGAACGCGGGCTGCACAGAGATCGGCATAGCCTTAGTGGCAACAGGAGTTTTTATGCAAGCAATCAACAACATCAACCTCAACTCGCTGGTCGATACCGTGGTCAGCCTCAGCGCGGCGTTTATCCTCGGTGGCTTGATCGGTTTTGAGCGTCAGTACCGTCAGCGCACGGCGGGCTTGCGCACCAATGTGCTGGTGGCCGTAGGCGCGGCGATTTTTGTCGACATGGCCAACCGGCTGGGTGGGGCAGAAGGTGCAGTGCGGGTGGTCGCGTACGTGGTCTCGGGCATCGGCTTTTTGGGGGCGGGGGTGATCATGCGCGAAGAAGGCAATGTGCGCGGGCTCAACACCGCCGCCACGCTCTGGGCCTCGGCGGCGGTGGGCGCGTGTGCCGGCGCCGACCTTATTCTTGAAGCGCTGCTGGGCACGCTGTTTGTGTTGGCGGCCAACACGTTGTTGCGGCCGATCGTTAATAACATCAACCGTCAGCCCTTGGACGTGGTATCGGCAGAGGTCACCAACATCCTCTATGTCATCGCGCGGCGTAGCGAGCAACAGGCGGTGATGGTGTTGCTGGAAGCCGAGCTTGCGCGCTGCAATTACCCGGCCAGCGACGTCGACGTGCGCCCGTTCGGCAGCGAAGAGGTGGAAATCGAGGCCATCCTGGCCGCCACCTCAGTAGACGGCGACGAATTGGATGCGCTGGTGACGCGTATTGCCATGTCGTCCCTGGTGGTGCAGGCCTTCTGGAGCCCGAGCACCACCGACTAACCCGCCTTCGTGTGACACATGGCCAAGCGCTGGGTTGGCCATGCTTGCTAGGAAAAGTCCTACAAGTAGTTAGGAGTATCCCTTCGGATTAAGCGTCGTTTGGTTGATAAAGTTGCGCCCTTGCAGCTGGACAGCGGCAAAAAAACAACGGTGCGTGTTCGCACGTTTTAATCGAAGGGACCAGGCACAGCCTGGCTATCGTCCTGAGTAGGGGCAGTACCGCCGGTCGGCACTGTCATTTCTCACAGGTACCTGTGTCCCGTGTGATGTGTAAGGTTACCAGGCCTCAGGGGTGTTTTATGAATAAAGCGCTAATAGTCGATGATCATCCGTTTATTCGGCAAACCGTTCGCTTTCTGCTCAAACAAGAAGGTTTTACTGACATCGATGAGGCCGGTAACGGCGCGGATGCCGTGCAGAAGGCCAGAGAAGGGCGCCCTGATTTGATCATTCTAGACCTGTCGATCCCCAAACTTGGCGGGCTGGAAGTCATCAGTCGGGTCAAGGCTTTGGGCCTGCCTTGCAAGATGCTGGTACTGACGGCGTCCCTTGCGGAGTTTTTTTCTGCGCGCTGCATGCGTGCAGGTGCCATGGGTTTTGTGGCCAAGACAGGCGAGTTGGACGAACTGCAAAAAGCTATTAAGGCGGTGATGTCCAACTACAGTTGCTTTCCCAGCTTGCCAAGCAGTTCGGTGCGCCGTGACGATCTGCAGTCCACTGAGCTGCAACTGGTGGAATCGCTTTCGGATCGTGAAGTGGAGGTATTACGCATGCTCGCATTGGGTTTGGGCAATAACCAGATCGCCGAGCAAATGCTCTTGAGCCACAAAACCATCAGCACTTACAAAACGCGGCTAAAAGAGAAACTGCGCATGTCGTCCGTTGTACATATGGCCAAATTTGCCAATCGTAATTGTTTGATCTGACGCCACATGACCCCGGCCCACATTCTACGGTTGATCATTGCCCTGTTGATGGGCCTGATGCCGATGCGGGCGAGCGCGCTTGACGAGCCTCAGGCGCTGCGTTTGTTGGGGCACTCAAGGTTCGAGGGTATTGGCCCATCGGTGGTGCTGGGGGAGCCAGACTGGCACTGGCTGCGCGAGCGTCGCACGCTGTTGCTGGGAGTTTCGGCGCCTGATTACGGGCCCTTCGAACTGACGAATAATAACGATGAGCTTGAAGGCATCACGGCCGATTATGCGGGGCTGCTCTCCCAGGCGCTGAACATCACCGTTGAAGTTCGGCGCTACGGTACCCGTGATGAGGTGATTGAGGCGCTCAAGCATGGCGCAATTGACCTGCTGGGGTCGGCCAACGGCTTTGAGGCGGGCGACCCGCAGTTAGTGCTTTCGCGCTCCTATGCCAACGATCAACCGGTGCTGGTAACCCGTACCGGCGACGGCCAGTCCCTCGGCGTGGATTTGGCGGGCAAGCGGGTGGCGATGCTCTATCACTACATGCACCCCGAGATCGTGAAGGCCTTTTACCCCAAGGCGCAACTGGAGCTGTTCCCGTCTATTTTTGAAGCCATCGGCGCTGTGGCTTTCGGTCACGCCGATGTCTATCTTGGCGACGCTATTACCGCCAATTATCAGATCAACCGTAACCATCTGAACAACGTGCAGATGGCGGATTTTTCCACGCTGGAATCCAACTCTTTCGCCTTCGCTCTTTCCAGAAAAAACTCCCGGCTGCTGCGCATCGTCAACACAGCGCTGGGAGCCATCGCAGCTAACGAGCAGATGGAAATACTGCGCCGTTGGAGCGGTGACAACCTGGGCCTTCTGGGGACGACGCGGCTGCACTTGAGCACGAGCGAGCAGCGTTGGCTGGAGAAGCATCCGCGCGTGAGGGTGGTAGCGTCCGACCAGATGCTGCCGTTGGCATCCTTTACTGCAAATGGGCAGTTAGAGGGGCTGAGCGCCGACGTGTTGTCGCGGATCAGCTTGCGTACCGGTTTGAAGTTCGATGTGGTCGCGGGCGGCTCGATGTTCGATCAAATTGGCGCGGTCAGCGCCGGCAGGGCCGACATGCTGGCGGTGGTAACCCCCAGTATCGAAGGCTCCGATCAGGTGCGCTTCAGCCGGCCCTACCTGACCAACCCGGTTGTGCTGGTGACGCGCAACGACGATCCTGCCACGATGACCCTGGAAGACATGGTTGGAAAACGCCTCGCGCTGGCCAGTGGCAATGCGCTGCGTGAGGTGATCAACCGCGATTACCCCGGTATCGCTTTTGTACAGGCCAGAAACCCGACAGAAGCCATGGCCATGGTGGTCGCCGGCACCGCCGATGGGGCCGTCAATTCATTGATCAATGCGCGCTACCTTATCGCCCTTCAGTACCGTGGCAAACTGCGAGTGACCAGCACGGTTGGCTCCGAGCCTGCGCGCATGACGTTTGGCGTGAACCGTGGTCAGTTGGAGTTGTATTCGATACTGGACAAGGCGCTGCTGAGCATTCCCCCGCATGAAATGGACGAGCTGATCAGCCAATGGCGCACTGATGTGGTCATCGAAGACCGTTGGCTGCGTCATCGTACCGCGATCATTCAGGGTTTTGGTCTGGCGGCACTGTTGCTGTTGCTGCTGCTGGGGTGGGCCATCTACTTGCGTAGCCTGATACGCAAGCGTTCCCAGGCCGAACGTGCCTTGAGCGACCAGATGCGCTTTATGGGCGTATTGATCGACGGCACGCCTCATCCGATTTACGTGCGTGATCGCCAAGGGCGGCTAATGGCTTGCAACAGCGCTTATCTGGATGTGTTTGGCTTCAGGCTGGAAGAGGTCATCGGCAAGACGGTGATCCAGACCGACAGCGGTAACCCGCCCCAGGCGCAGTCTTTTCATGAAGATTATCTGAGGTTGATGGAGCGTGGCGAGCCGCAGATTCATGATCGGGTACTCAGGCTGCCCGCGGGCAAGATATTGACCATTTATCAATGGATGCTGCCGTACCGTGATGGCGACGAAAATGTCGTCGGTATGATTGCCGGTTGGGTGGACGTCAGCGAGCGCCAGCGCCTGTTGGGCCAGTTGCAGGAAGCCAAGGAGGAAGCCGACGCCGCCAATCGTGCCAAGACCACGTTCCTGGCGACCATGAGTCACGAGATCCGCACGCCGATGAATGCGGTGATCGGCATGATCGAACTGGCCCTTGCGAACGCCGAGCAGGGCCGCGCAGACCGCGATGCCCTGGAGGTCGCTTCGGTTGCGTCCCACGGCATGCTGGAATTGATTGGCGATATTCTTGATATTGCCCGCATCGAGTCCGGCCATCTGTCCCTTGCCCTGGAACCGGCCAACCTGCATGAGCTGCTGATGTCGGTGGCGCGGGTGTTCGAAGGGCTGGCGCGTGCCAAGGGCCTGGCGCTGCTGGTAGAGCTTGACCCGCTGATTGATTGCCCCGTACTGGCCGACCCCATGCGGTTCAAACAAGTGGTGTCCAACCTGCTGAGCAATGCCATCAAGTTCACGCGCCACGGCCAGGTGCGGTTGGGCGCGCGCAGTTCACCGGCATCAGGCACCGAATCGCTGAGCCTCAGGTTATGGGTGGAAGACACCGGTATAGGCATCAGTGCCGAAGACCAGCAGCGCCTGTTCAACCCATTTATCCAGGGCAGCAATACCGAGCAATCGGCCCGTAGCGGCTCGGGATTAGGCCTGGTTATCAGCCGTAACCTGTGTGAAATGATGGAGGGCACGCTGCAATTGAGCAGTGCGCTCGGGCAGGGCACACGGGTGGACGTGACGCTGACATTGGCCAGGACCGCTGCCTTGCCGGCCGAGGTTTTATTGCCCGTGCCGGCTGTTCAGGCCGCCCGTGTATTGGACATTCTGGTGGTGGATGACTACCCGGCCAATCGCTTGCTGCTGGCCCGGCAGTTGAGCTTTCTGGGGCATCGCATCATCACCGCCGAGGAGGGTGTTCAGGGGCTTGAATGCTGGAAAACCAAGAACCCGGATGTGGTGATCACCGATTGCAACATGCCCCTCAAAGACGGCTACACCCTGGCACGTGACATTCGTGCGCAAGAGCGTGAGCAAGGGCTGGTGCCTTGCCTGTTGCTGGGCTTTACCGCGAATGCACAGCCAGAAGAAGCCGAGCGTTGTCGGCAAGCCGGCATGGATGGTTGCCTGTTCAAACCGGCGGGGCTTGAGGACTTGCGCTCGGCCCTGGCCTCGCTGACGAACCGTCTTTGTACGCCTGAAACTGAGGCGGGGTTTGATCTGAGCACGTTAATCTCGTTAACGGGGGACGATCATGCCGCGCTGAAAGAGCTGTTGATGCCGCTGATAGAGAGCCTCCAGGAGGACTGTGCGCTTCTGACGGAGCTGCAGCGCCAGCACCATTTTCACCCGCTGCATGACCTCGCTCACCGCGCCAAGGGCGGGGCGCGCATGGTCAAGGCGCAGCGGCTGATCGCCTGTTCCGAAACGCTTGAGGGTGTCTGTCAACGCCAGGATCGCAATGCGCTGGGCGCGGCGATTGATGCGATGGCGGCGGCGATGGCTGAGCTGCATCAGCGCCTGAGCGTGTTTTGCAATCAGCGTTGAGCGCTGTGGCGGGTCATTCGGTGGTTTTGGGATAACTCCTACGCGATGTGGGAACAAGGCTGATTTTGTCTTCGCGCTATGTCTGGAGAATGGGCGGTGCTCAATGACGAGCCCAGCCTGCCCAGGTTTTTTGCCATGCCGAATAAAGCACTGACCCTCATGATTGCCGACGAACAGCACCTGCAAAGGCTGCACATCGAGAAAATGCTCAACCAATTGGGTTATCACCGGATTGTCCCGGTGCAAACCTTCGAAGAAGTGCAAATACTCACGGCCATCCCGGCCGAGCCCTTTGACGTGCTGATCATCAACGCGGGGTTGCTGGCCGACTTCAACGGGCCGCGGCCCAAGGCTCGGCATATGCTGGTTTACCACCACCAGGACCTCGGCCGATTGGCCGGTGCAGCCTCAGCCGTGCTGGTACGCCTGCCAGGCGCACCCGACTCCATCAACCTGGAGCACTTCATGGACATCGTCGACCCACCCAAGGCCGCCCTTGGTTTGCGAGTATTGCCCTGGCTGCGGGAGTTATCCAGCCGGCCGGCAACCGGGGTTTAATCCCACTTCGGTGCGATGCCCTTGGGGCTGGTCAGGCGATGAGCGCGTTCCAGCCCGGCTATCTGCGCCATGTCGGCGGCGCTCAAGGTCAGTTGCAAGGCCTTGAGGTTGCTCTGCAGGTTGGCGCGCTGGGTCGACGAAGGGATTACCGCATAACCCAATTGCATGGCCCACGCCAGCGTGACTTGCGCCGGGGTGGCATGATGGCGTTCGGCGATTTGCTGGATCACCGGGTCCTTCAGCACTTCGCCATAGGCCAGCGTCATGTACGAGGTGATCTGAATGCCGTTGGCGGTGGCGAAATCCACCACCTTCTGGTTTTGCAGGTAGGGGTGCAGTTCGATCTGATTGGTCGCGATGTGCTCGGCGCCCACCGCAGCAATCGCCTGTTTCATCAGGTCGATGGTGAAGTTGGAAATACCGATCTGGCGCGTCAGGCCCAAGCGTTTTGCTTCCAGCAATTGGCCCATGAACTCGGCGACGGGCACTTGATCTTCCGGCGATGGCCAGTGGATCAGGGTCAGGTCCAGGTAGTCAGTCTTCAATTTGCGCAAGCTTTCACGCAGGCTAGGAATCAACTGCCCTTCGGCGAAGTTGGCGATCCAGATCTTGCTGGTGATGAACAGTTCATCACGCGGCACGCCACTGTCGGCAATCGCCTGGCCCACATCGGCTTCGTTTTCGTAGATTTGCGCAGTGTCGATGGCGCGGTAGCCCAGTTCCAGGCCCGTGCTGACCGAGTTGATCACAACGTTGCCTTGCAGGCGGAAAGTGCCGAGGCCAAAGGCGGGGACGTTTTGGGTAGAGGTGGGCATGGGTAACTCCTGAAAGGGGGTAAAGCGTGGAGTCGAGTATCTGCCCGTGGTTCCTTCTGAAAAACCCCCAAACCCGACAATGACTTTTTACCAGACGGCAACAGTGCAGGCACGGGCAAGCCGTGCCTGCATGCGGTCAGTCGGTTTGACGCTGTGCCCGCAGGCGCTCGGCGGCACTGCGCAAGAGTTGCTCGGTAGCGTCCCAGCCCAGGCAACCATCGGTCACTGACACGCCGTACTTCATTGACGGGCTCAACGGCTGGCAACCTTCGAACAGATGACTTTCGAGCATCATGCCGATCAACGCCGTGTCACCTTGCAGGCGTTGTTCCAGCACCTCGTTGAACACCGCCGGTTGACGCAGCGGGTCTTTGCCACTGTTGGCATGGCTGCAATCGACCATCATCCGCGCCGTGACCTTGGACTTGGCCAAGTCGAGTTTCACCTGCGCCACGCTTTGCGCATCGTAGTTTGGCCCACGGTGGCCGCCGCGCAGCACCAGGTGCGTGTCGGGGTTGCCCGGGGTCTGGATGATCGCCGGATGGCCCTGGCTGTCGACGCCGAAGTGGCGGTGCGGGTGCGCCGCTGAGCGCATCGCATCGCAGGCAATGGCGACGCCGCCGTCGGTGCCGTTCTTGAAACCGACGGGTATGCCCAGGCCGCTGGCCATTTCGCGGTGGATTTGCGACTCGGTGGTGCGTGCGCCGATGGCCACCCAACTGAGCAGGTCATCGAAGTAGCCGGCCGCCATCGGTTGCAGCAGCTCGGTGGCGACCGGCAGGCCCAGGCGCAGCATTTCGCGCATCAACTGGCGCGACAGGTTGAGGCCTGCGGCCATGTCATCGCTGCCATCCAGGTGCGGGTCGTAGGCCAGGCCTTTCCAGCCGACAGTGGTGCGTGGTTTTTCGACGTAGGCGCGGATCACCAGCAGCATCTGGTCACTGACTTCAAGCGCTAATTTCTTCAGCTTGCGCGCGTATTCCATGGCCGATTCCGGGTCGTGTATCGAACACGGGCCGACAATCAGCAGCAAGCGGGAGTCTTCACCTTCAAGGATGGCTCGCACGGCTTGGCGATGGGCGTTTATCTGCTCAACGAGGAACGGGCTGAGCGGCAACTGGTGTTTAAGCTCAAGCGCACTGGGCAGGCGCTGGGTCAGGGATTCATTGGCGCAAGTCAGGGCGCTGTTGATGGCAGAGAGTGGCAAAGCGGCGGCGGAGGAATTCATATTCAAGGCTTCCTGGGCAAGCGGCGGGCTGTTCCCGCACGCTCTGCCCTACTGGGGTGTTCGACAATTGGCCGTATTGGCTACGCAGGTTGGCTTGCCACCAAGAGGTGACCGATCGGAGGCGGCAGGCTGTCCCGAACGGAGCTTGCTAAATCGCCATGCAGTGCAAGTGTCGTAGCGGTAATAGGTGGCGTAGTTCATGTCGTGACTCCTTTAGGTGTTGTTCAAAATGTACGGGGCCTGAAAAAACAAAACCCCCGGTCGGGGAGCCGACCGGGGGTTAGATTTCTCTGGTAGGCGACCCCTTGAGTAGTGGGCGCCGATTTCAGGTATCAGGCGCGCCAGTGGCTAAACCAATACCCAAAATAAAAGCTGGTACGTGCGCTCAAACCGCTCACGCGGGCAGCCGACACCGAGCGCGAGGCGCTGGCAGTAGGGCAAGCCTGAATGTGGGTGAACTGCAACATCGTATGTCTCCGAATTTCCCCGAGTTTACAACGCGTGTGCGGGTGGTTTCAATCAGCAATTTCTATTGTGCGGTTGTACTGACGGCTATGGGTGAGTGCCGATATGCTGGTCGCACTTGATGATAAAGATGACTGGAACGCAACCATGAGTGCCTTGACCCTTGCTGCCGCTCAAACCTGTTCTATCGCAGGCGACGTGCATGCCAATATCCAGCGTCACCTGGCGGTTATGCAGGCTGCCGCGGAACACGGCGTGCAATGGCTGGTTTTTCCGGAGCTGTCATTGACCGGGTATGAACCGGCGTTGGCCGCTGGATTGGCGATTGCGCCCGACGATGCGCTGCTGGCGCCGCTGCGCGCGATGGCGCAGCAGTTGCGGTTGACGACGGTGGTGGGCATGCCAATCCGTTTGGCGCCCGAGCCGGGTGTGTTGATTGGCGCACTGGTGTTGGGCGCGGACGGTTCGCTGGCGGTCTACACCAAGCAGCATTTGCACCCCGGTGAGGCACCGGCATTTGTGGCAGGGCAGGGCGGTGCGGTCCTCGAATGTGCGGGTGAGCGTATTGCATTGGCGGTGTGTGCAGATTTTTCGGCTGCCAGCCATCCCCGTCAGGCGGCCGAGGCTGGCGCCACTGTTTACGCCGCCGGTGTGTTGATCAGCACAGATGGTTATGCAGCGGACAGCACGCTGCTTCAAGGCTACGCCGCTGAACACGGCTTGCTGGTGCTGATGGCCAATCATGGTAGCCCATCGGGTGGCTGGGCCTGCGCAGGTCGCAGTGCCATTTGGGCCGCCGATGGCCGTTTGCTCGCCGCCGCCGCGGGTGTCGGCGACGCGCTCGTGATCGCCCGCCGCGAAGCGGGGCAATGGGCCGGTCAAGTGGTAGCGTTCAAATGACCTTTCACCTGCGCGCGGCGACCAGCCAGGACTTGCCATTCGCACGAACGCTCGCGCATGAGTCCATGCACCGCTACTACCTGGAGTACGATTTATTGTGGTCCGAAGATGGCTTTGACCGCGATTGGGCGGGGCGTGAGAACTGGCTGATTTGCAGGGATGACAGCGTGATGGGTTTTATCAGCCTGAGTCGCGACAGCAGGGCACTGTTTATTCGCGAGCTGCACCTGCTTAAGCATTGCCGCAAGCAAGGCGCAGGCAGTTGGGTGCTGGAGCAGATGGTGCTCAAGGCGCGGTCGCAAGGCCTGGGTCTTTTACGCTTGACCGTATTCAAGACCAACCCGGCGAAAGCGCTGTATCTGCGCCAAGGGTTGAGCGTCGTGGGGGAGGATTACTGCTTCTGGCGCATGGAGCGTGAATGTCGCGCGGCG
The DNA here is from genome assembly GCF_009296165.1 of Pseudomonas kitaguniensis. Classification (GTDB taxonomy): domain Bacteria; phylum Pseudomonadota; class Gammaproteobacteria; order Pseudomonadales; family Pseudomonadaceae; genus Aquipseudomonas; species Aquipseudomonas kitaguniensis. The sequence continues at coordinate 10,201 of NZ_VUAZ01000010.1, forward strand.
CCATCTGACTAAAACGGGCACGCTGTACGAATAAGCGCATACTGCTGTCAGGCAATTACATCCGGGTCGCGGTGTTGAGCGATAGGCTCGTCCACGATAATCCCTTCTTTCATGCCCAACAGGACCGCCACCTTGTGGGCTTCCCCGCGCCGTCCCTTTTTGCGCCCCGCGAGCACTTGATACGTTGTAGCAGGGTCTACTCCGTGCTCACGGGCGAACGCTTGAACTGACTTGCCTTGATGTTCCAGCCAAGCCTTAGCTTGTGCAGCAGTGCGAATACCGGGCATAGTTCAAAACCGTTCAAGTTTGTTTAAGGCGAGATGAGTGTGTCACCTCTTGAGGTGTGCCAAATAGGATCATACATCCAAATGAGTGGAATCGGTTCGCGTTTAAGGCAGGAAAGAGAACGGCTCGGTATGTCTCAGAAAAGCTTTGGTGAAGTGGGTGGCGTTGAAGCCAATGCCCAAGGAAAATATGAGAGCGGTGGCCGTGCGCCCAAAGCTGATTATTTATCACGTGTGGCAGAGCGTGGTGTAGACGTCCTCTATGTGCTTACGGGAAGCCCGACGCCGATACAACTGGAAAACCTGAGCTTGCTTGAAGAAAAAATCCTTGAAAACTACCGTGCCATGTTCAAGGAGGACCAAGACGCGATACGTCACTTGACCACCACGTTGGCGGAACATTCGGCAACGCTGTCGGGAAAACTCAAGCCGGTATTTTCGCAAAGCTGACCTTTTGTTCAGCATAATTGGCAGATTGCTGATCGGCAGAGCCTTATATAGCGCGCAAACTCTATATATATGACACTTGCAGCTAGGTCTGTGCCTTGGTTTTTTGCTAAGGTGTTCAGCAACCTATAAGACCATATCGCGAGGTGTCTGCTTGATTAGGGTGCTAGTAGTCGATGACCATGATCTCGTTCGTACAGGCATTACACGAATGCTGGCTGACATCGATGGCCTGCAAGTAGTCGGCCAGGCCGAGTCGGGGGAGGAATCCCTGATCAAGGCCCGAGAGTTGAAGCCCGATGTGGTGTTGATGGACGTCAAGATGCCCGGGATTGGCGGTCTTGGTGCCACGACCAAATTGTTGCGCAGCCATCCGGACATCAAAGTCGTGGTGGTTACTGTGTGCGAGGAGGACCCATTCCCCACCCGTCTGTTGCAGGCCGGGGCGGCGGGTTATCTGACCAAGGGTGCAGGCCTGTCGGAGATGGTGCAAGCCATTCGCCTGGTGTTTGCAGGCCAGCGTTATATCAGCCCGCAAATTGCCCAGCAGTTGGCGATCAAATCCTTCCAGCCCACCAGCGACTCACCGTTTGATGTGTTGTCGGAGCGGGAGATCCAGATCGCCCTGATGATCGTCGGTTGCCAGAAGGTTCAGGCGATCTCCGACAAGTTGTGCCTGTCGCCAAAAACCGTGAACACCTACCGCTATCGCATTTTCGAGAAACTGGCGATCAGCAGTGATGTTGAACTGACCCTGCTCGCGGTGCGCCACGGCATGGTGGACGCCAGCGCCTGACATGACCACACCGTTTGATCCAAGTGCCTTTCTCTCAACCTGCAGTGGTCGCCCCGGCGTTTACCGCATGTTCGACAGCGAGGCGCGCCTGCTTTATGTGGGCAAAGCCAAGAACCTGAAAAGCCGTCTTGCGAGCTACTTTCGCAAGACCGGTCTCGCGCCGAAAACCGCTGCCCTGGTGGCGCGTATCGCCCAGGTCGAAACCACCATCACCGCCAACGAGACCGAGGCGCTGCTGCTTGAGCAAACGCTGATCAAGGAATGGCGGCCGCCTTACAACATCCTGCTGCGCGACGATAAATCCTACCCCTACGTGTTTTTATCCGACGGTAATTTCCCGCGCCTCAGCATCCACCGTGGCGCGAAGAAGCAGAAGGGCAAATATTTTGGCCCATACCCCAGCGCTGGCGCGATCCGCGAAAGTTTGAGCCTGCTGCAAAAGACCTTTTTTGTGCGCCAGTGCGAAGACAGCTTCTACAAGAACCGCACTCGGCCGTGCCTGCAGTACCAGATCAAGCGGTGCAAGGCGCCTTGTGTCGGCCTGGTGGAACCGGCGGAGTACGCCGAGGATGTGCGCCACTCGGTGATGTTTCTTGAGGGGCGCAGCAACGCCCTCACCGATGAACTCTCCACTGCCATGGAACACGCCGCCGGCAGCCTGGATTTCGAACGGGCGGCTGAATTGCGCGACCAGATCTCTTTGCTGCGCCGTGTTCAGGACCAGCAGAGCATGGAAGGCGGCACCGGTGACGTGGATGTGATCGCCGCCTTCGTCAACCCCGGCGGTGCCTGCGTGCACCTGATCAGCGTGCGTGGCGGGCGAGTGCTGGGCAGCAAGAACTTTTTCCCGCAGACCGGTATCGACGAGGAGGTGGCCGAAGTCATGGCGGCCTTCCTCGGCCAATACTACGTCAGCAGCCCCGAGCGCGACTTGCCATCGGAGCTGATCGTCAACGTGGTGCATGAAGACTTCCCCACACTGATCGAAGCCATCCACGAGTTGCGTGGTCGCGAGTTGGACATCAGCCACCGCGTGCGCGGCACCCGCGCCCGCTGGCAGCAACTGGCGGTGACCAACGCCGAACAGGCCCTGAGCGCGCGCCTGGCTAATCGACAGCACGTGGCTGCGCGCTTCGATGCCTTGGCCGAAGTGCTCAACCTGGACGAACCACCCCAGCGCCTTGAGTGCTATGACATCAGCCACTCCAGCGGCGAGGCCACGGTGGCGTCCTGTGTGGTATTCGGGCCGGAAGGGCCGATCAAATCCGATTACCGGCGCTACAACATCGAAGGCATTACCGCAGGCGATGACTACGCCGCCATGCACCAGGCGCTCACACGCCGCTTCAGCAGGCTGAAAGACGGCGAGGGCAAGCTGCCGGATATTCTGCTGGTGGACGGCGGCAAGGGTCAGTTGTCGATGGCCCGTGACGTGCTCAACGAGCTGGCCGTGCCCGACTTGATCCTGCTCGGCGTGGCCAAGGGTGCCACGCGCAAGGCCGGTTTTGAAACGTTGTACTTGAATGATGCGGCCCATGAGTTCACGTTGAAGGGCGACTCACCCGCGCTGCACCTGATTCAACAGATTCGTGACGAAGCCCACCGTTTTGCGATTACCGGCCACCGCGCGCGCCGCGGCAAAACCCGGCGAACCTCAACCCTGGAAGGGGTGGCGGGCGTTGGGCCGACGCGCCGTCGCGACTTGCTTAAACATTTTGGTGGCTTGCAGGAGCTGTCCCGTGCCAGCATTGACGAAATAGCCAAAGCACCCGGTATCAGTAAAAAGCTCGCTGAATTGATTTATGCCAATCTGCACAGCGAATAGAATGCCTTTCCACCTCGTAGCCAGTTGTGCCGATGAATATCCCTAATCTGATCACCGTTCTACGCGTCCTGCTCATTCCAATTTTCATTCTGTTGTTCTATTTGCCGTACGAATGGAGCCACTTGGCTTCAAGTTCCGTGTTTGCCTTTGCGGCCGCAACCGACTGGCTTGACGGCTACCTGGCGCGTCGCCTGGAGCAGAGCACACCGTTTGGCGCGTTCCTGGACCCGGTGGCCGACAAACTCATGGTGGCCGTCGCCCTTGTCCTGCTGGTGCAGGAACACGCCAACCTGTGGCTGACGCTGCCGGCTGCGGTGATTATCGGCCGCGAAATCGTGGTCTCGGCGTTGCGTGAATGGATGGCCGAAATCGGCGCCCGCGCCCATGTCGCTGTCTCCAACATGGGTAAATGGAAAACCGCCGCGCAGATGCTCGCGCTGGTCATATTGCTGGCCAATCCGCCGCACTTCACCTTCTGGGTGCTGGTGGGTTACGCCTTGCTGCTGATCGCCGCTGGCCTGACCCTGTGGTCGATGCTCCAGTATTTGCGCGCTGCCTGGCCTCACCTGCGCACTACCGTAGAAAAGAAATAAACTTTTTTGAATCAAGGGGTTGACGGGTGCTGAGGATTCTATAAAATGCGCACCACCAAGACGCGGGAATAGCTCAGTTGGTAGAGCACGACCTTGCCAAGGTCGGGGTCGCGAGTTCGAGTCTCGTTTCCCGCTCCAAACATTAAGAAAAGCCACTCAATAGAGTGGCTTTTTTTTGCCTTCAGGTCGTCTTGGGGGATCGATCGTCAGGCCACAGGCCTGTGCGATGTCTTCAAGGTGCGGGGCAATTTCCGGGTGGTAGCACACCGGAATGCCGAGGCGGGCGCCGATCGCAGAGACAGCATCCGTGACGCCTGGCAGTTGGCCTTGAATGGCCGGGGTGCGTAATGGGTTACTTGGCGAACAGCTGGCTCATGTCCTTGAACGCCTTGAACTCCAGCGCATTGCCGCACGGGTCGAACAGGAACATGGTGGCTTGCTCGCCGACCTGGCCTTTAAAGCGAATGTAGGGTTCGATCACGAATTTGGTTGCGCGCGCTTTCAGGCGTTCTGCCAGCGCTTCCCATTGCGCCCACTCCAGAATGATGCCGAAGTGCGGAACCGGTACGTCGTGACCGTCTACCGGGTTGCTGTGCACGCTTTCCTGCGAAGCAGTCTTTGGGTGTTCATGGATGACCAACTGATGGCCGTAGAAATCGAAGTCTACCCACTGGTCACTGGAGCGACCTTCGGAAAGACCGAACACCTCACCGTAGAAGTGACGTGTGGCGGCCAGATCGTAGACGGGAATTGCCAGATGGAAAGGAGAGAGGCTCACGGTGATTTCCTATTGATTTGTTTTGATCTCAATCAATTCTTATCCGGAAACCCCGTGGGTAAAAGCGCAAATCCTGTGTTCTGAGCACGAATAATTTCGATGAGTCACGTGGTTATGAAGGGTTTTGCCCCATCGTTGTTCATGCCGCACCACAACGGTTCGCTTTCCGGCTGAAATGCTCGCGCCACCAGGATTGATTATTCGAGGCAGGCATGCGTTCGGCAGGCATCACACCGCATCCAGCACGCAACCCCTGAAGATATTGAACAGCGGTGAATGCTTTTGCCGATATTTTGAGACCAGCACGATTTCCCTGAAAAACGTCAGTTTGCGCAAGTCCAGGACCCTGACGTCCTCCGCATGTTCAAGCCATAGACCCGCCTTGGGTACCAGCGAAACACCCAGCCCGCTGCGCACCATTTTCACAATGGCGTCCAGTTCATCCAGCTCCAAGGCCTGATGCACATGGATTTTCTGCTGCTTGAGAAACTGGGTAACCAGGCGCCCGCCAAACGAGCCTCGGTCATACCGCACAAAGGGTTGTTCCGCCAGAATCGCCAGCGGGTCGTCGCCCACCACCTCTTTGGAGGTGATCAATACGAAAGCCTCGCGTGCGATAACTTTGGCATGCAGATCCTTGGGCAATGAAAACGGTGGTTTGATCATGATGGCCAGGTCCAGCTCGCCGGCGTCCACTTGGCTGAGCAGGTTCAAAGACACACCCGGTACAAGGTTGGTTTCGATAAAGGGCGCTTGTGATTTCAAGGCCACCAGCGCCTGCGGCAGGATTCCGGTTTGAACCGTGCCGATCGCGCCGATGCGCAGTGCACCGTGGAAGTCATTAGCGCTGTCTGCGGCACCCATCCGACCGAAAAGCCGCAGGATTTCCTCGGCCAGGGGAATCGCCCGTTGGCCGGCTGAATTAAGCGTGGCGGAGCGTCCGGTACGATCAAACAGTTTGACCCCCAAGGTGTCCTCAAGGCTTTTGATCTGGGCGCTGACAGCAGATTGCGTCAGCCCAACCTGCTGGCCAGCCGCTGCGAACGTGCCCCGCTGCGTAACGCAGATAAATGTCCTCAACTCTCTGATCATGTCGCACCTGGGTTCGTTATTGGGTGTTGGCGCATAAGGTCGTCTGGTTCGCTGTGTGTATCGTTGAGCACTTTTTCCAGGTGCTCAACGAACACGCGCACCCTGTGCGGAACGTGTTGCCGTGTCGGCAGCATCGCCGTGATCGACAGTTGTTCGGGCAGCACATCCTCAAGGCTCACCTTGATGAGGGAGCCTTCAGCAAGCTCGTTGCGGATGTCCCAATACGTCAGCATGGCCAGGCCCAGACCTTGTTTGCTGGCGGTGCGCACGCCTCGACACTGTTGGCGGAAAACGCGCCTTGAGCGCGAATGGCCACGGCGTTCTCGCCGTTGGTGAACGGCCAGTAGGGCATGCCGTGCAAGGCGATGCACTGATGGTGGTTAAGGTCATTCAGCACCGTCGGTGTGCCCCATTGCGCCAGGTAGGCCGGGCTTGCGCAGACCACGCGTGGGTTGGGCGCAAGGGTTGTGGCGACCAATGTCGAGTCGCGTAACGTGGCGATGCGAATGGCCACATCAATACCGAGCCCGGCGATGTCGATGATGCTGTCCGATAACGTCAGGTCGACCTTGAGGGTCGGGTTGTCAGCCAACAGAGCGGGCAGCAGCGGCATGATAACGGTTTGACCAAAGACGCTGGGGGCGGTCACCCTCAAGGTGCCGCTGGCGCTGCCCGCACTGGTTTTCAATGTGGCACGCGCCGCTGCGTTGGCCTCAAGGATGGTTTTTGCGTAAGGCAGGTAGATTTCGCCTTCCGGCGTGAGTGCGACGGAGCGCGTAGTGCGGTGTACCAGGCGCACACCCAGTTGTTTTTCCAGGGCCGCCAGGCGCCGTGAAACCGTCATCGCCGACAACCCAAGCCGCCGTGCAGCTTCGGACAGGCTGCTGCTGATGGCGACGCTGGCGAACACCTCTATCTCGGGAATCTGCATGGCTATAACCGTTTTTGTTAAGGCGCCTTATTGCAAGCGTGCGCTTCTAATCAGCTATTGCCGCGCTTATCGTCGTGGCTGGCGAATAACCGAGTGCACATCATGACCGTACTAAACCCGCGCATTGTAACTCCATTCGATATGGGCGCTCTGAAACTGAAAAACCGCATGGCGCTTGCACCCATGACACGTGTCAGCGCGAGCGAGAGCGGTAATGCCACGCCTGCGATGGCCCGGTATTACGAGCGTTTTGCCCATGGCGGTTTTGGCTTGGTCATCACGGAAGGGATCTATACCGACCGACAGTATGCCCAGGGCTACCTGAACCAGCCCGGTATCACCGACAACGAACAGGCGCTGGCCTGGCGCGAAGTGGTCGAGGCGATTCATCGCCATGAAAGCGCGGCCATCGCGCAGATCATGCATGCCGGCGCATTGAGCCAGGCGAACCGTTTTGTCGAACAGTCTGCCGGCCCTTCGGCCATTCGCCCGAAAGGTGAGCAGATGAAGTTCTATCACGGCGAGGGTGCTTACCGGGTGCCTCAGACCATGAGCGATGAAGCTATCGCGGATACCATTGAGGGTTTTGCCCAGGCGGCTACACGCGCTGTTGAGGTCGCGGGGTTCGACGGTGTCGAGATCCATGGCGCCAATGGCTATTTGCTGGACCAGTTCATGACGGACTATTCCAATCAACGCGAAGATCGATGGGGCGGTGATGTTCGCCAGCGCTTGAGCCTGACGCTTGAGGTCATCGCAGCGGTGAGAAAGGCGGTCGGGCACTCGCCGGTGGGTGTGCGTATTTCTCAGGGCAAGGTTAATGACTTTGAGCACAAGTGGGCGGGTGGCGAGGGCGATGCGCAGGTGATCTTCGGCAGCCTGGCTGACGCTGGGGTCGACTTCATCCATGTGACAGAGCATCACGCCTGGCAACCGGCGTTCGTCGGTAACGAGGCAAGCCTGGTGACGCTGGCTCGCCGTTATGCGCCCGGTGTTGCGTTGATCGCCAATGGGGGCGTGCAGGACTCGCCCAGCGTTGAACAAACCCTGCAGGCTGGCGCAGATATTATCGCCGTCGGCAAGGCTGCCTTGGCCAATCCTGACCTGCTGCAGCGGTTGCTGGAGGGGCGTGCGCCGGAGCGCTTCGACGCCGCGCTGCTTGCGCCGATTGCCGACATCAAGGAGCGTGAGTTGAATTGGGCGCAGTGAGTTACAGATCGGCGGAGGGGGGCGGTTGCGCACTGTCATTACCGTTTTACGTGTGACGCTACACCGATCAGCGGGCATGCGCAGCGGGGTCGCACAGTAATTGGCCAATTAATTGTGGCGTTGCTGACGAGCTTTTACTCGTCATGTCGTTGTTTTTTTACTATTATCGTTTATCTGCGCACTCAGGGAAGAGAGGCTGAGCGCCTTGAGGCGGGTAGAAAATTTACGCTCGATCAATCAACGAGTTATTACCTTTGCCCAGAACGTACCGACTCAGCCAACCATAATTAGCTTTGGTGAAACCGATGAATAAAATTTGTGGCATCGTTGTATTGGTAGGTCTTGCCGTCTCGGGATGCGCTACTAAAACGCCAGAAAAGCCTAAAGTCACTCCCGCTCCTGCCGTCGCTCAGCAAGCACCCCCTCAACCCGCACAGCCAACACCCGCAAAGCCGCCTGTGCGCTATGAGGCTGCCTCTGCGAACGCCAGTGCTGAAGGCCCTGCCGCTGTGTCGCCTGAGACCGCTGAGCCGGAATCAGAGACAAAGTCGAACCAATACAGCGCTGAGCAATGCCGTAAAGAGCTGGATGTTTTAAAGGTTTACAACAGAGCGTCTTACGACAAATACGAAGCGCAGTACCAGGCCATTGCCAGCAAGACTGCTAAATACATGCAAATTAAAGACTCAATAAGTGCCGATATAAACTATATGGTGCTGCCGGCTTATCAATTTCAAATTCGTGAGTTCTGCTTCCGGGTCAAGACCCGTCTTTCGGAACTTGTGCTTCGCCAAGCCAGACCCTGATTACACGTTAGGCCGTGTGGCTGCCGGCGGGGTGCACAACCCTGCCGGGAAGGTGGCGGCCCCGCGCTGTTCACCGAAGACTTGCCCGGCAGCCTGAGCCTGCAAGAGCGCTTGCTGGTGGCCGAAAATGCCAGCCAGCTCACCCCCCCCCAACCGGTGTGGCCGTGAGCAGCACCGATGCAATGTTGGCTTAGAGTTTGAACTGCTGGGTCAACTGGCTAAGGTCGGTTGCCAGCTTCGTCAGCTCAGCGGTGGCTATCGCCGTTTGGTTCGAGCCTTCTGATGCCTCGCTGGACAAGTCGCGAATACTCACAAGGTTGCGGTCGACCTCCCGCGCCACCTGCGCCTGTTCCTCTGCGGCGGTTGCGATCATCAAATTTCGTTCGTTGATCTGGCTCAGGGAATCGGTGATTTCGGACAGGACCTTACCCGCGCCGTTGGCCATTTCAAGCGTTTGCGCGGCTTGGATACTGGTCTGACTCATCGATGACACGGCATTGCCGGTGCCGGCCTGAATCGAATCGACCATTTGCTCAATTTCTTGCGTGGATTTTTGCGTGCGATGAGCCAGGGCTCTGACTTCATCGGCCACCACCGCAAAACCACGGCCGGCTTCGCCTGCGCGTGCCGCTTCAATCGCCGCGTTCAACGCGAGCAAATTGGTCTGCTCGGCGATACCGCGGATCACATCCAGCACCTTGCTGATGTCGGTCGCCATGCTCGCCAAGGCTTGCACTTCCACGGAAGTTGACTGAACGTTGGCGACCATGACGTTGATCGCCGCCACCGTTTCGTTCACCTGATTACGCCCCGCGATAGCGGCGGTGCTGGACAGCGAGGTGAGGTCGGAGGTGGACGCGGCATTGCCTGCGACTTCTTCCACGGCTGCACTCATTTCATTGACGGCGGTGGCCGCCATTTCAATTTCATGGTTTTGACGCTGAATAGTGCGCGACGCACCCTCAGTCACCGCATGCATTTCTTCGGAGGTGGCGGCCAGTTGGGTCGATGAATCACCAATCAGCGCCAAGGCATCACGCAAGTTTGACTGCATCGTTGCGATTGCTTTAACCAGTTGGGCCGCCTCGTCGGTGCCTTCAACTTTAACGTCGTTGCTCAAGTCATTCGCGGCGATACGTTGTGCGATCGCTAATGATTCGTTAATGGGCACTGTCAGGCTGCGGGTATAGAGCCACGCCAATATTAACGAGGCGGTCACCGAAACCAGCATAAAAACGCCAACTATCATCAGTGTTTGTTGATAAATATCATCAGCGTCCTGTCCGGCTTTTTTGGCCTTGTCTTCGTTTATGCCGATGAGGTTTTTCAGTGCAACTTCAACCTGATCGGCCGCATTTTTCATTTGGCCATTTGAAATGGAAACTGCGGTTTCCAATTGCTGCGCTGCCACCGAGGCAAGGTACAGCTCCTGAGCCTTGGTGTACTCGCTTTGAGCCTCACGCAGACGCTCAAATGCTTCTTGACCGCGCGCAGTGACAATCAGCGCCTTCAATGACTGCAGGTATTGATCAATCATTTGCCGGGATTGCTGGATGTCGCTGAGTGCCTTGGTTTTACGCTCTTGAGGCTCTATCGGGTTACGCAAGCGTGCGTTGTTGCCCCGGATACTCACGAATTCCCGGTCCAGTTGCCCCAACAACTTGACGCTGGGCACTACGTTAGTTTCAACGTATTTTTCCGCTGTTTTTAGTAGCCCGGCTTGCCGCAAGGCAAGTAACCCCATTGCAACGATTATCAGGCAGAAAAAGCCAAAGCACAGAGCTGAACGGGGCGCAAGGTTGAGCTTTCGTAGGAGCATATCAAGTACCAGAGCGTGGGGTGGGCGGATATTTATCCTTGAACATATTATCGACCCACCGCTTGGATGCTTTAATTATGGGCGTAATAGAGCGTGTCTATTTCTACCGCTCATAGTCTTCCGACGCCCGTCGACCGCTGGCTAATTAATCGGCTAACCCTACAAGCTGTCCATTGCATGAAAAAAGCAGTGCGCTGCTCCTGTTGTTTCTTGTTTCCAGCGGCGGCGCCAGCAGATTGACGATCAAGGCGATCATGCCGGTGATGGAGGCGCGAGAGCGCAACCAAACACTGCTGGAGTCGGCGCCGTCTGCTGATCGGGGTGGCGCGGATGTGTCTTACGTCAGCCAATGTTCATGGCTCGCCACTGAGCTCAGTCATCGCTCGCTACTGACGCCGTTCAATCGACACGCAAACGTTACGCGCGACTTAGCGCGTGTAACATTTGCGTGTTTAAATGTTTATGTCGTCTAGCGGTGCAATCGCCGCAGCCGACATGCCATTGATGGCTGTCATTGATTCACACCAAGGAGCTACACCATGCAAGGACGTATGAAGTTTAAACATCTGGCGTATCTGTTGATCCCGCTGGTTGCCGCCTGTACCACACCGGATAGAACACGCGAAGCCGCCGTTGCGACTCAGGCCACGCCACACGCGGCGTTGCAGTTGGATAACTGTTCGGTGGGCTGCCCTACCGGCGGCAGCCCGCTGACGTTGAACCGCCAGGCGTACACGCTGAACAACAACGGCTCCACCAAGTTTGCGAACTGGGTGGCGTACAAAATTACCAAAACCACGCCGGCCAGCGGTCGCTCGCGCGACTGGGCGACCGACCCGGACATACCTGCCGGTGAAACGCTTGACCCGGTGGATTACAACGGCGCCAACGTCGCGCTCAAAGTTGATCGTGGCCATCAGGCCAACCTCGCGTCGATGGCGGGGGTTGCGGACTGGCAAACCCTTAACTACCTGTCGAACATCACCCCGCAAAAGTCCGACCTTAACCAAGGGCCTTGGGCGCATCTTGAAGATCAGGAACGCACGCTCAGCAAGGCGGCAGGCATTGACCAGGTGTACGTCGTCACCGGGCCGTTGTACGAGCATTTTGTGGGTACGCTGCCGGGTACCAACAAGGTTCACACGATCCCCAGTGGTTACTGGAAAATCATCGTTGCCGGAAGCTCGCCGGAGCAAGGTCTGTATGCATCGTTTGTGATGGAGCAGGAGACGGCGAAGAACGCGAACTTCTGTAATTATCAGGTGACCGTGAATCAAATCGAAGAGCGCTCGGGGCTCACGTTCTGGAGCAACTTGCCGCAAGCGGTGCAGGCTGCACTGAAGTCAAAGCAGGGGCAGTTACCCAGCCGGCTGGGCTGTAAGTAACGTTTAAAGCCGTGTTGTGCGCGTGTAATACAACGCGATCAAGCATTACACGGCTGTCTGTCCGACCGTTCGGATGCACGTCTCCAGATACTTTAAACCTTCTACGTAAGCGCAATGTCGATAGCTCAAGACACGTCGCCACGTAGAAGGAACGGCAATGATAGGAATCGTGATACCTGCCCATAACGAAGAAAAACACATCAGTGAGTGTCTCGCTTCGGTACTGCGGGCCGTTCAACATCCGGCCCTGCAAGGCCGGCACGTTGAAGTACTGGTGGTATTGGATGACTGCACCGACGCGACGGCGGCGCTGGTCTCGGCAAAGACCGTGGCGATGCTCGACGTGTGTTTTCGCAATGTCGGCAAGGCCAGGGCCGTTGGCGCAGAGCAGTTACTCGAAGCGGGCGCCGAGTGGCTGGCGTTCACCGATGCGGACACGCAGGTGCCGCCGGATTGGCTGGTGCGCCAGATCGAGTTTGGCGCGGATGCGGTCTGTGGAACCGTCGAGGTAGACAGTTGGAGCGAGCATGGTGACGCCGTGCGCTCAACCTATATGGCGTTGTACCAGTTTACCGAGAACCATCGCCACATCCATGGCGCCAACCTCGGCCTGAGCGCTGCGGCCTACCGTAACGCCGGGGGCTTTCAGCATTTGGTTGCACACGAGGACGTGCGCCTGGTGGCTGACCTGGAAAGAATTGGTGCGCGCATTGTCTGGACCGCCACCAACCCGGTGATCACCAGTGCGCGCCGCGACTACAAATGCCGGGGCGGTTTTGGCGAGTATTTGGCGGCGCTTATGCCTGGCCCTGGCCACCTTGATAGCGAGCCCCGCGTCAGTTCAGACAGTCCGATTTAACGCGCTTGATCTCCCGGCGATTTAATATCGCTAGGGATAAAGGGGCGAATAATTCAAACTTTTTCAGGTGAGTAAAATCCCAACCGCTCGTCAGGCTTGAAGTGGATTTGTTGAACATACGCCGTGCTCTCCCGGACAGATAAAACAGGTACTGACAAAAATGTCCTTTTCGTCCTGGTTCTGGGAGAACTTAATGAAAGCCATCGTTTACAACGGCCCTCGTGACGTCAGTGTGCAAAATGTTCCCGACGCCAAAATCGAAAAACCTACCGACGTTCTGGTGCGAGTCACCGCGACTAATATCTGCGGCTCTGACCTGCACATGTATGAAGGGCGTACTTCGTTCGAGACCGGCCGCGTGTTCGGGCACGAGAATTTGGGTGAGGTGATTGAAGTCGGCGCAGGCGTCGACCGGGTTAAAGTCGGTGACCGTGTGTGCCTGCCGTTCAACATCGGCTGCGGCTTCTGCGAAAACTGCGAGAAGGGCCTTACCGGCTTTTGCCTCACCGCAAACCCGGGCAGTGCCGGTGCGGCGTATGGCTTTGCCGACATGGGGTCGTATCAGGGCGGGCAGGCAGAACTGCTGCGCGTGCCCTATGCCGACTTCAACTGCTTGGTACTGCCCGAGGATGCGCAAGAGCGTGAAGACGACTATGTCATGCTGTCGGACATCTTCCCGACGGGTTGGCACGCCACCGAGTTGGCGGGCCTGCTGCCGGGTGAAAGTATCGCCATTTACGGCGCCGGCCCGGTTGGTTTGATGGCCGCCCACTCGGCGATGATCAAAGGTGCCTCGCAGGTATTTGTGGTCGACAATCATCCCGACCGTTTGAAGTTGGCTGCTCAAATGGGCGCCACGCCGATCAACTCGCTCGAGAAAGAAGCGGTGGATCAGATATTGAATCTGACGCACGGCAAGGGCACTGATCGCGGTTGTGAATGTGTGGGTTATCAATGCTGTGATCGGCATGGCCACGAAGCCAATCACCTGACCATGAACAACCTGGTCGCGTCCACCAAAGCCACCGGCGGGATCGGTGTCGTTGGCGTGTTTGTACCGCAAGACCCAGGCGCAAAAAATGAGCTGGCGAAAGAAGGTAAAATGGCCTTCGACTTCGGCGCGTTCTGGTTCAAGGGGCAGCAGATTCGAACCGGGCAAGCGAACGTAAAAGTCTACAACCGCCGCTTGGCTGAGCTTATCCATCACGGGCGCGCCAACCCCGCGCAGATCATTTCGCACCGCCTTAAACTCTCCGAGGGGCCTGATGCGTACAAGCACTTCGACGCCCGTGACGACGGCTGGACCAAGGTTGTACTCAAGCCTGCTGCGTAAGTAGAACAAGCGTTGTAGTTTGATCAAACGCGCACACCTGTGGGAGCGGGCTGGCTCGCGATGCAGGCACCTCGGTGCATCAGACATACCGAGGTGATGCCATTGCAGGCAAGCCAGCTCCCACATTTATCGCGTTCGGCTTGGCAGATGGGTCGGCTTTCAGGCCGCCGCTGTTGATTTGATCTGGCAAGCCTCCCGTCACCCAAATACCCTGTGTGCACCCGCCTTTGATCCCTGGCGCTCAGCCGCCGCGCAGACAGAATCTGCCTATCAGGCAACCATATTTTTACTATTAGGAATTTTTGCGAAGCAGGCTATTCTTGGTAACTGTCAACGTAGAGCGCTGCGTTCAACGTTGATTGGGACATAAGAATTTACCCGGTTTTCTCAGCACTCTGCGGGCGCGCATAACAGTTAATTGATCAGCCTTGTGCGTGGCGAACATTGAGGGGCAGTGCGCCGACATCGAGCGTGGTGTTTTTAAGGTTACCCATCAATGTAGCGAGTGCTGTTGCGGATTGGATGGCCTGATGAATATGACGAAAAGGTGTATCGAGCATGTCAACTGAATCGAAGTGCCCCTTCAACCATGCTGCCGGCGGCGGCACCACCAACCGCGATTGGTGGCCCAAGCAACTGAACCTGAAAATCCTGCATCAGCATTCCTCGCTCAGTGACCCAATGGGCGAAGGCTTCGACTACGCCAAGGAATTCAAGACCCTTGATTTTGAAGCCGTCAAACAGGACCTGCGCGATGTCATGACCCAGTCTCAAGACTGGTGGCCAGCGGATTTTGGTCACTACGGCCCACTGTTCATTCGGATGGCGTGGCACAGCGCGGGTACTTACCGTACCGCCGACGGTCGTGGCGGTGCGGGTGCCGGTCAGCAGCGCTTTGCGCCCCTCAATAGCTGGCCGGATAACGTCAGCCTGGACAAAGCTCGCCGCTTGATCTGGCCGGTCAAACAAAAATATGGTCGCAAGATCTCCTGGGCCGATTTGATCGTACTCACCGGCAACGTTGCGCTGGAATCCATGGGCTTCAAGACCTTTGGCTTTTCCGGTGGCCGCCCGGATGTCTGGGAACCGGAAGAAGACGTTTACTGGGGTTCCGAGACCACGTGGCTGGGCGGTGAAGAACGCTACGGCGCGCAAAAGAAAATGCAGCAGCCGGGTGAGGGCACGTTGGTCGCCGAGCCTGAGAACCACGGCGAAGAACACAGCCGCACCGCGAACGGCGAGCGCACGCTGGAGAACCCGCTGGCTGCCGTGCAGATGGGCTTGATCTACGTAAACCCTGAAGGCCCTGAGGGTGTTCCAGACCCAGTGGCCTCGGCGAAAGACATTCGTGAAACCTTCGGCCGCATGGCCATGAATGACGAAGAAACCGTGGCACTGATCGCCGGCGGTCACGCTTTCGGCAAGACTCACGGTGCAGGGCCGGCTGACAACGTTGGTCCTGAGCCTGAAGCAGCCGGTCTTGAAGAGCAGGGGCTTGGCTGGAAAAACGCCTTCGGCAGCGGCAAAGGCGGGGACACCATCACCAGCGGCCTGGAAGTGACCTGGACATCGACGCCGACGAAATGGAGCAACGAGTACCTCGAAAACCTGTTTGGTTTCGAATGGGAGCTGACCAAGAGCCCGGCCGGCGCGCATCAATGGATACCGAAAAACGGTGCCGGCGCCGGCCAGATTCCAGATGCCCACGACGCGGCCAAGCGGCACGCGCCAAGCATGCTCACATCGGACCTGGCACTGCGCTTTGACCCGGCGTATGAACAGATCTCCCGACGTTTTCTGGCCAACCCCGAGCAACTGGCCGACGCGTTCGCCCGTGCCTGGTTCAAGCTGACTCACCGCGACATGGGCCCGCTTGCGCGTTACCTCGGCCCGGAGCTGCCGGCTGAAGAACTGCTGTGGCAGGACCCGATTCCGGCGGTTGATCATCCGTTGGTCGACGAACACGATGTGGCCGCACTGAAGGGCAAAGTGCTTGCCTCAGGCCTTACGGTCTCGCAGTTGGTCTCAACCGCGTGGGCCGCAGCGTCGACCTTCCGTGGTTCGGATAAGCGCGGCGGTGCCAATGGCGGCCGCCTGCGTCTGGCCCCGCAGAAAGACTGGGCAGTCAACCAGCCGCAGCAACTGGCAAGTGTTCTGCAGACACTGGAAGGCATACAGCGCGAATTCAACGCAGCGCAGTCTGGCGGTAAAAAGATTTCACTGGCCGACCTGATCGTGCTGGCGGGTAACGCGGGTGTAGAGCTGGCCGCTAAAAATGCCGGTCAGCAGGTCACCGTGCCGTTTACCGCGGGCCGCGCAGATGCTTCCCAGGAGCAGACGGATGTTGAGTCGTTCGGCTTCCTTGAGCCGATTGCCGATGGCTTCCGTAACTACCAAAAGGGCCATTACCGGGTGTCGGCTGAATCATTGCTGGTCGACAAGGCGCAATTGCTGACCCTGACCGCACCCGAGATGACTGTGCTGTTGGGCGGCCTGCGGGTTCTGGATACCAATGTCGGGCAGAGCAAGCTGGGTGTGTTCACGCATCGTGCGCAAACCCTCAGCAATGACTTCTTCAAGAACCTGTTGGACATGGGCGTCGAGTGGAAAGCTGTCTCGGGCGCCAACGATACCTTCGAGGCACGTGACCGCAAAACCGGTGAGGTCAAGTGGACGGGCTCGCGCGTTGACTTGGTATTCGGCTCGCACGCTCAGTTGAGGGCACTGGCTGAAGTGTATGGCAGCGCCGATGCGCAGGAGACATTTGTGAAAGACTTCGTGGCGGCCTGGACCAAAGTGATGAACCTGGATCGTTTTGACCTTGCCTGAGGTTTTCGTCAGCCCTTAAGCACCACCGTAAACGCTCTCTCTGAGAGGCGTTTTTTTTGCGTGCAGCACGCGTGGCGCAGTAGCCTTTTTTTAAAAAACTCGGGAGTCGCGCTAAGTTTGGGACCCGTCCTACATCATTTTTTTTATCGCTTTGTTAGCTTGCCTTGAAAATTGAGCGTGTCCGGTGACTGGCTTGGGCGTCGCGTTTTTCTTGCACTTTTCAGGTTAAGGATAAGCGTATGTTCGCGTCAGCCAATGCTGCGCACTTCGCGTTGTTAATCCCGTCCGTTAGCAACGATTTCAAGGTGCTGGCCTTTCACGGCACTGAAGCGATCAGCACCTTGTACGCGATTAAGATTGAGCTCGTCAGCGAGGCGCCGGACTTCGATCTTGGGAGCCTGCTCAGCCAACCCGCCTTCTTGCAGTTCGGCCTTAATGGCGAAGGTATTCATGGGCATATTGAAGATGTGTTGGCAGGTGAGGCCGGTAAACGCCTGAGCCGGTATCAACTGACGTTAGTGCCCGCGCTGCACTATCTGCAGTTCAGCCACAACCACCGCATCTTCCAACACCTGACGGTGCCGCAGATTGTCGCCCAAGTGCTCAACGGCCACGGCATCCAGGCTGATGTGTACACCTTCCATGTCCGCAGCGCTGTAGAGCGAGAGTACTGCACGCAATACGCTGAAAGTGACTTCGATTTCATCAGCAGGTTGTGCAGTGAGGAAGGGATTTCGTGGCACCACCAGCACAGCCAACATGGCCATCAGTTGCTGTTCACCGACAATCAGGCCTGCTTCCCCTTGCTGGGGGCAACCCCGTATCAGCAGGACGCTGGCCTGGTGGCGGATTACCCGGTCGTCAGCCAGTTCTCCACGCGTTTCAGTAGCCGAACCAGCAAGGTCACGCGTCGCGGCTATGATTTAAAGCGCCCAAGCCTGCTGCGGCAAAGCCGAGCGGCCGTCGAGTTTAGCCCTGCACTCGAAGACTACCGTTACCCGGCGCTGATCGAGCATGAAAAACTCGGCAAGCAGCTCGCCCAACAGGCGCTGGAGCGACACCGTGCCGACTACCAGTTGGCCGAGGGCCAGAGCGATCAACCGATCCTGCGCAGTGGCCACTTCTTTGACCTGACGGAACACCCGCGCCAATCGTGCAACGCGTTGTGGCTGTTGCTCAGCGTGACGCACACAGGCAAACAACCTCAATCACTTGAGGAGGCAGCCACCACTGAGGTTAAACCCGAAGACGGTTTTACGCAGGGTTACCGCAATACCTTCACTGCGATTCCGTGGGATGCGGTGTACCGGCCACCCTTGGTCACGCGCAAATCGCCGATGGTCAGCCAGACCGCTCGTGTCACCGGACCCGCCGGAGACGACATTTTTTGTGACGATCTGGGGCGTGTAAAAGCCCAATTTTTTTGGGACCGAGCCGAATTGAACAGTGACAAAAGCAGTTGCTGGCTGCGGGTCTCGTCGAGCTGGGCGGGCGACAGCTTCGGTGCCGTGACCATTCCGCGCGTGGGCATGGAAGTGGTGGTGACCTTTTTGGAAGGCGACCCCGACCATCCGCTGATTACCGGTTGCGTGCCCAACAAGGTCACGCCGGTGCCGTACCCATTACCGGCGAACAAGACCAAAAGCGTGCTGCGCAGCCATAGCTCGCCGCGCAGTGGTGGTTACAACGAACTGTCGATTGAAGATCGGGCAGGGCAGGAAAAAATCTACCTGCATGCTCAACGCGACATCGAACAAGTGATCCTCAATGACAGCGACATCAAGGTCGGTAATGACCGCTTTGAACAGGTGGGCAGCAACAGTTCCAGCGTGATCCAGGGCGATGAACTGCACACCACCCAAGGTCTGCGTAACACCGCTATCGGTGGTAATGAACGGCTCAGCATTACCGGCAACAGCAGCACAATGGCAGGCGGTACGCTGGTGATTCAGGCCGGCACACAAGCGCATCTCACCGCCGCCAACGTGGTGATAAACGCAGGCGTGAGCCTGACGCTCAGCGCCGGCGGGCAACACCTGCTCATCACCGCGGGCGGCATTTTCAGCAGCGTGCCTATTGTTCAGGGCGGCGCGCCGGTGGCAGGGGTTCCTGCGCTTCAAGCCGCACAGGCGTTTGCCAGCGCACCACAAGCGTTTATCGCTAACCCGCCGTCCATTCTGGCTGCCGTTAAACAGCAAGCGGCGGACCACTGCCCGCTCTGCGAGGCCTGTGTTGCTGGCCTGTGCAACATTGGAGAGTCCGCATGAGTGTGCTTGAGCAATGGTTGCAAGAGCAGCGCCAGCAGGGGCGCCACCTCTACCTGGTACTCGACACCCACGGCCAGCTTGAAGAACGCACTGCGTTGGCTTGCGAGCGTGGCGTCGACCAGTACCGCAATCTGTACATCGGCACACCTGCCGAGTCATTGGCGAACGTCGCACCTTACCTCTTTCACTTGGGCAATACAGGCCATCCGGCCCTTCGGGCACTCCTCGATACACCTGAGCGTCACTGGGGCTGGCTTGCCAGTGCGGCAAGCGCTGACCTTGATGCCTTGACCACCCATTGGCAAGAACGCCTGGTGACGGGGGAGCGGCCGAACCAGGCGCTTTATCGCTTTCACGACAACCGAGTGTTGGGGCGCGCACTGGCCTGTTTACACCCCGAGCAGCGCCCGGACTACCTGGGCCTCATCACCAGCGTGTGTTACTGGCAGGCCGGGCAGTGGGCGGTTACCGATAACCCAAACCCCGGTATTCATCCGCTGCCGGCAGACCCCGCCTGGTGCCATACCCCAACGCCCGAAGCTACCGTCAAAAGCCTGCAGTTCGACAATGCGCGGCGTTACCTGGCGCGCAAACACATCGGCCGCCTGCTCGACCTGGCCCGGCAGCAAGACATCGATAGCTGGCTGCGCGGCCAGCTCGACTTGGCGCATACATGGGGCTGGCAGGAACCTCACACCCTTCACTTTTTGCTGACGCAAAGCGTACTCACGCCGGACTACACCGCGCCCAAGACCTGGCTTCCCCGGCCAAACGAAACACCGCAAGCGCATGTTGACCGGGTTTATCAGGAAGCGCTGTATTGGCAGGGGGATGGGCCTTTATGAAGCGCGTCATTCGCCATTTAGCCCTTGGCAGTTGCCTGGCCCTTAGCGTGGGCTGCTCTGCCAGCGAAAAGTCTAACACCTTCACGTTTACCGCCGACTTGCCTCCGGGGTTTGCCTATGTCGCCTCCGTGAGCTACGTGCCCGTCCCCGGCCAATCCTGCAACCTCGGTAGGCGTGACAACTTGAGAAAGCAGTTCAACCGCGAATGGTGGCGTGAATACAAGCCTGATTCGCAGATTGAAATACGCCGCACCCGCAAGGGCTGTGAGTTGGTTATTAGCAGCATAGAGCTTGAGATCAACGCTGCCTACGGGAAAGACATCGGAGAATCCGGCGGTGACTCCGGGTTTATCGCCGTACGCGATCACCTCAACGCTGACGACAAGCGCACCTTCAGTGTCGCTGGCGAAAGCCAGTTTTCCGGACAGTGTCAGTGGTTTTTCCGCACGATTGGTCCCAAGCGTTACATAACCAAAATTCTCTACTGCAAAAGTACCGACGCCCAAGGCAATGTCACCAAAGGTCGTCCGTTTGCTGCGTACACCCTCGATCAGCTACCGGGTAAAACCGTGAAGCTGAAGATCAAGCTGGCTGATTTAGAAAAACCAGCTGTCGGCGATACGTGGGTCAAGGTGCCCGGAGGTTGGAAGCGCTGCATGGGCGACAACTTTGAAGATCAATATGCGTTTTGCTACGGCAATTACAGAGACTTCAGCAGTTTCAAAATGCCGGATGGCCGCAGTTGCACTATTTATCCCGGCTGTACCGAAAACAAAGAGGTAACCCCATGAGCCTCGCAGCCCTTAAAGACAATAACAAAGCGTTATTTGACGGCCTTGTTTGTGCCCCAACCCGCAAGTGCACGTTGATCGGGTTTATCAGGAAAACACTGTATCGGCAGGGAGATGCCCCCGTATGAAACCCGTCATGCGCCATTTAGTCCTGGGCAGTTGCCTGGCCCTGAGCGTGGGCTGCTCTGTCAGCGAAAAGTCCAACACCTTCACGTTCACCGCTGACTTGCCTCCGGGGTTTGCCTATGTCGCCTCCGTGAGCTACGTGCCCGTTCCCGGCCAGTCCTGCGACCTAGGCAGACGTGACAATTTGAAACAGCAGTTCAACCGCGAATGGCGGACTGAATACAAGCCTGATGCGCAGATTGAAATACGCCGCACCCGCAAAGGCTGTGAGTTGGTTATTAATGGGATAGAGCTAGAGATCAAAGCGGCCTACTGGAAGGACCGAGGTGATTTCGGCGGTGACTCCGGGTTTATCGCCGTACGCGATCACCTCAACGCTGACGACAAGCGCACCTTCAGTGCCGCTGGCGAAAGCCAGTTTTCCGGACAGTGTCAGTGGTTTTTCCGCACGATTGGTCCCAAGCGTTACATAACCAAAATTCTCTACTGCAAAAGTACCGACGCCCAAGGCAATGTCACCAAAGGTCGTCCGTTTGCTGCGTACACCCTTGATCAGCTACCGGGTAAAACCGTGAAACTAAATATCAAGCTGGCTGATGAGGAAGAACCTTACATGGGTGATACCTGGGTCCATGTACCTGGAGGTTGGAAGCGTTGCATGGGCGACAGTTTTGAAGATCAGGACGCATTTTGCTTTGGTAATCACACTGATTTCAGCACATTCAAAATGCCCGATGGCCGCAGTTGCACTATTTATCCAGGCTGTAACGAAAACAAAGAGGTGACCCCATGAGTCTTATGCGCCTGGAAGACAGTGACAAAGCGTTCTTCAGCGGCCGTATTCATGCCTGCCCAGTACGCGGGCACTCGACCAGTTTCCAATTAGTGGATGAACTGGGCGATGGCAAACCCTATGCCGGTTTAGCGTATGTGGTGACCGACTACGAGGATGTGGTTTACAGCGGCAAACTGGATGCCAACGGCGCCGGCGTAGTTGCTAACCACTATAGTGGCCCTGTGGCGTTGAAACTTAATCAGCCCTACGAAGGACTGGAAAAGACCTATGTGCGTTTAAAAGAACGTAAGCACTACCCATTGCCCATCACCGAACTCCAAGTACGCGCCGAGAAAACCCGTTTTCTCAATAAATCTGGTGCCCGCACACATACCAATCCGGCCCAGAGCAACGCGAACACCTTTTACCAGGTTGAAGTGCGTGAACTGGTTGACCACTGGGCGCACCTGCCACCCATAGTGGCACGTCATTTCCCACCCAATCCCCATGTATTTTCGTTGTTCAGGCAGGAATCTGAGGTAAGAAACTTTAAGTTCAAACAGGGCGGCAGTAGCACTGGTGTCACGCAGTACGATTTGGCCATGTCAGGGCCAGGGTTTACGCTGTCTTCACGCCCGCCAAGGGGCGTTGCCCTGATGCCGGACCAGCACACCGTGCTGGAGGTTCGTCCATTGCGCGCCTTGCGGCCCATGCTTTCGCCGAGCAATGATTTTTGCGCGCTTAACCTCTACCAACTGGCGCTGATGTCGACACTGAGTTACAGCGACTTTGCGCAACACCCCAGCGCTCATCCGGTAGAAACCGACACCGTAAGTTTTCCGCTGCAGCCGAGTATTGGTAATTGGTTTGCTGACGCGCTCGCAAAGTTTGAAGAGCTTTGGCAGGTGGATGCGGCGCAGGCTGGCGGGAAAACCTATTACCCTTTGTATGAGGAGGTGCCGTACTCCAAGCGTCTGGAGGTCGTACCTTTTGACCCCGAACTGTACTCGGAAGTGAATAACCCCAACTTGGGTGAAAAACAGGAAAATCCAGCGAGCATTCACTCGTTGGATGACCGCGCAGTTACCGATACTCAGGCCTTCATCACTCACCACGATGCGCTGATTCTGATCTCGATACGCGGCACCGCTAGTGTGGATGATGCTTTGCGCGACATGGATGCCAATCAGGTGCCCTTTGAGCAAGGGGAGGGCAAGGTGCATAACGGATTTTATGATGCGGCCAAGGTAGCCTATGATTTTGCGGTCAGCTATCTGGACAAGTTTTACAGCGGACAAAAACTGGTCATTACCGGGCACAGTCTGGGCGGCGCAATTGCGCTGATAGTGTCTGAAATGCTGCGACGTGATAAACGCTATGCAGCAGACATTGTGCTCTACACCTACGGCGCCCCACGCGCCGGTGACAGCACCTTCGTAGAAGCAGCCAAGCCCCTGACGCACCACCGCATCGTCAATCAAAACGATCCGGTGCCCAGCGTGCCATCGACCTGGATGAACACGTCCACCCAGCGCCAGTACGCCGGACAAGGCGTCGTGACGGTAGTGAACCCTGCGCTGGGCTTGTCGTGGTTTGCACTGGGCATGATTAACATGACCGGTGAACCCTTCACTCACCACGGTACGCTGCGCCACTTCATGCCGGTCTACTTTAGCGCCCGCCTCAAGTCCTCGCTGCTCTGGAAGCCGGGTTGCAGCACCATCAACGACCACGGCTGCGCTGTCGCGTTAAAAGCTATAGACGGCTTGCCGGATCGCGGTTCATTCCTGCGGCAAGTGATTGATAATGCCGACCACAAAATGGTGCATAGCTACATTCCAAACTGCTGGGCCAGCCTGCGTCGCTGGCAGCAAGCGCACCTGTCCAATCGTTCGTTGGTGACTGAAGATGAGTTCTACCAAGTGGATGAGTCATTGAAGAATGCCAAGCGGCAAATTCTCGACCTTGAGATGCGGCATGCTGCAAGGCCTGAACGCTATAGAAGTGGTAGCGCCGGAATTATCGATGCGCTTCAGAGGGAAGCAGACAACATACTGGCAACACGCACGCGCCTGTGTTCCTTACGACGTGAGCGTATCACCGAAGCCCACGTGTATGGTGTGTTCGCCGGCACCCGCGAACTGATAGAGAACGACTTGCCTCGCTGGAACGCGCACCCGCAGAACAGCACCGAAGAACAACTGGCAATGGCCCCTCCGTCGGCCGAAGACAATGAGCGGGCGATAGCCGCCATTACCGGAGCCTTTGTGCCTGGTGCGCCCTACACGCTGGATATTGATTCGTTTACCTAGCTTCAGCCAAACGTTAACAACTGCGCGAGTACGCGCATCAACATAGACGTTACGCCGGGCCGGCCCTACTTGACCTGCCCGCCAAAGCTTCCCTGTTCTATCCACGCTTCCAACGCCGTTGCACTCATCGGTTTGGCTATCAAGTAACCCTGCGCCTCTGAACAGCCCCACTGCGTTAGCAGATTAAGAATTTTCTGACTTTCTACGCCCTCGGCAACCACTTGGTAGCCCAGCCCCTTCGCCAGCCCAATCAGGGTTTTAACCAGTTGCTTGTCATTGGTGTTAGTGCCCAGACCACTGATCAGCGATTGGTCAAGTTTGACGGTATTGGCGGGGAGCTCTTTCAAATAGGCCCAGTTGCTGTAGCCGGTGCCGAAGTCATCCACGGCCACTTCTACGCCAACCTCGCGGACACGCTTGAGTTGCCGGATGATCTCGTCAGGGTTGATCATGAGCATGCGTTCAGTGAACTCAAGTTCAAAACTTGCCGGGTCCAGGCCGTGTGTGTCGATTTGATTAAGCAGCGTGTCGACGAATTCGGTACTTTCCAGGTCGCTGACGGCAATGTTCATGGCGATGCGCAGGCGCAGGCCGCGGGCTTTCCAGGCGATCGCTTGTTGGACTGTTGCATTGAGCACCCACAAGCCAACGGAAGGTATCAAGGCGGTTTTTTCAGCCAGCGGTATGAATTCAGCAGGGCTGATATTGCCAAGTAATGGGTGAGTCCAGCGTATTAACGCCTCTACCGACTGACAACTGCCTGAGGGCAGGTTGATTTTTGGCTGATACACGAGGCTGAACTGTTTGTCCGAACTGACCGCCTCCGGCAATGAACTCAACAACATCAAGGCGCGTTGTTGCGCGGCATCGAACTGCGGCTCATACAGCGACCAGCCCAACTGGCGATCGCGGGCTTCATCTGCCGCGCTGACCACCAGGCGTACCCAATCTTGCTGCGGGTCCTGCGAGGTCAGAACCGGTAGAACACCAATACCCACTTGCAGCGGAATAGGGATGCCGTGGCATGCGACTGGCTGTTTGAAGTTGCTCAGAATACTTTCGCAGATATGCCGGGCGGTCTGGTTATCCTTAAGAATAAAACCAAACCGCGTTGAACTGATTTTATACAACACGCACTGGCTGGGTAAGAGCGTTTGCAGGCGAGATTTTATCGCCAAAATCAGCTCTTCCGCGAAACTGTAACCCAGCGCTTTCACGATGTCGTTGAGCAGCTTGGGGGTTATAACGTCAACGGCATAGATCTGGCATACGTCATTAATCTGTAGGGTTTGACGTATGTCTTCCTCAAGCCGCAGCCGATTAAACAGCCCAGTGGGTTGATCCACGAAGTTTCGGGAGCGCACACCACGGATGCGCATCATCACCAGTTCGGCGAAGCTGTTGAGCATCGCCATGTCACGCTCAGTCATGGCCGGGCGCGCAAGCGTGTCAATGATGCACAGGCTGCCCAGCGTAAAACCTTCTTCGGTAATCAGTGGCGCGCCGCGTAATAACGGATATACGGCGGGCCGGTAACCAGCGGGTTGTTTTTAAAGCGCGGGTCACGTGTCGCGTCCAATACCTCCAGTTGCGTGTTATCCAACGTCGAGTAGGCGCAAAACGAAACGGCTCTGGGCGTCTGAGTTTCTTTAATGCCCACGCGCGCGCGGAACCATTGCTGGTGTCGATCAACGATAGAGATCAAGGCGATGGGAGCGCTGAAGTAAGCAGAGGTCATCTGGACGATTTTGTCGAAGACTTCATCATCGTCGGCGTCAACGTGACAGTATTTTTCGACTTGTTTTAGTCGTTCAGCTTCATTCGCCGGAATGGGAGCGCCTTCGCCCATGATAGTTCTCGCAGTGGTGTGGTTCTCATTACACGGTATCAGACAGGGCCACTACTATGATGTTATTTTTTCTATTCCCCGGATAGCCTGAGGCGCGTAAATCGCCGGTGCCTGCCCGCCCAGCGTTAGACGTCAGGCTACGAGCGTATTGAGCCTTTCGCATAGCGGCAAAGCGCCATCCATCATTGTCAAAAAGTTCCTTTCCTGTACAGAAATAAAAAATTGTACAGGTTTTCCTAAAGTTCATAGCATCACCCGCCGATGCTTAAGCTGAAACGCTGATTGCGCGCTTCGGTTAGCCGGGGACGTTGAGCTCGCGCAAGACATTGCCTTGGACGACGCCATCACTTTCAGGGAAGGAGTCCCGCCCACTTAATCTACATTGCGGATCTACCCATGAACGACCGACTTAACCCTGCTGCCGACCTGGTCCAATCCGGCGCTGACCTGAACTCCCTGCTGAGCGCCATCGACCGTTCCCAAGCGGTCATCGAATTCGATTTGCAGGGCAACGTCCTGTATGCCAATCAAAATTTTCTTGAGTGCATGGGTTACGAGCTCGACGAAATTCGCGGCCGTCATCATCGCCTTTTTTGCATGCCGGACTACGCGACCAGCAAGGAATACCTGATGTTCTGGGAGAAGCTGGGCACCGGCAAATTTGACGCCGGGCAGTACCAGCGCCAAGCCAAGGACGGGCGGCAGGTGTGGTTGCAAGCGACGTACAACCCGGTCATGGACAACAACGGCAAACCGTTCAAAATCGTCAAATTCGCCAGTGATGTGACCGAAGTGCGTAACCGCAACGCTGAGTGGGAAAGCAAGATCGCCGCGATCGAGCGTTCGCAGGCGTTGATCGAGTTCACGCCTGACGGCTATGTGCTGAGCGCCAATAACAAGTTTTTGGCGGCGATGGGGTACACCCTTGAAGAGGTTGTCGGCCAACACCACCGGATGTTTTGTGACCCCGAACACGCAAGCTCGCACGCTTACCGCGAGTTTTGGGAGAAGCTCGCCAGGGGCGAATACGACTCCAACGAGTACAAGCGTCTGAGCAAGGACGGCCGCGATGTGTGGATTCAAGCGTCCTACAACCCGATTCTTGATGCCCAGGGTAATACGTACAAGATTGTGAAGTTCGCCACCGATGTCACCGACACCAAACTGCGCACCATGGAGCACGAAGGCAAGGTCAACGCCATCAACCGTGCGCAAGGCGTGATCGAGTTTGACCTGAGCGGCAACATTCTCTCGGCCAACGAAAACTTTCTGGGGCTGTTGGGCTACCGCCTGGAAGAGTTGAAAAACCAGCACCACGCACTTTTTTGCGAGCCTGAATACGTCAAGACCACCGCTTACCGTGAATTCTGGAGCGCGCTGAGCAGTGGCAAATTCTTCAACGGGCGCTTCAAGCGCATCAGTAAGTACGGTCAGAATATTTGGATTCAGGCGACCTACAACCCGGTATTCGATGCGGCGGGGCAACCGTACAAGGTGGTCAAGTTTGCCACCGACATCACCGCTCAGGTTGAGCTTGAGGAAGCCATCGAAGCCAAGACGCGGGCCATGGACGAATCGGTCACGCGCCTGATGGCGGCGATTACCGAGGTGGTCAAAACCACCGGTGATGCCAACGATCAGGCGCGCATCACCCAGGATGAAGCCCAGCGCGGTTCACAGACGCTCAACGAGGCGTCATCGGCGATGGATACCATCGGTAAATCCGCAGAAGATATTCAAGAGATCATCGCGGTGATCAGCACGATCGCCGGTCAGACCAACATGCTGGCCTTCAACGCAGCCATTGAGGCGGCGCGTGCGGGTGAGCATGGGTTGGGCTTCTCGGTGGTCGCCGATGAGGTGCGCAAACTCGCTGAAAAGTCTTCGCAAGCCACCACGCAAATCAACAAGTTGATTCAGGAAACAGTGCGCCGTATCAACTCCGGCAGCGAGATTTCGCGCAGTGCCGGCAGTGCGTTCGAGCGCATTGTGGCCGGCGTCGAGCGCACCAATGGGGCGATGGCCACCATCGGTGCGGCAACCCACGAGCAACAGCACCTGGCTGAGCAGGTGTCTGAACTGATCGGCGAACTCAACCATATCAAGTTAGCCACCGGGTTGGGCAAAGGCCTGAACACGGCGGGCCAGGTTGACAGGCCATGAGTGACTCCCGGGCGTTTGGAGTACTCAAGCTCGCCGGGTTGGAAATTGCGGTGGACGCGCAGGCACTGGAGCAGGTCATCAATTGGCCGCCCCGGTTGCAGCCGCATCCGCTGCAAAACGCTGCGTTGCTTGGGATGTTCAGCCTGCGCGGCAAGGCGCTGCCGTTGATCGAACTGCGCTCACTGCTGGGTGATTATGCGCCCGAGCAGTGCGAGCCAACCCACATGGTCGCCATCGTCAATCATCAAGGCCAACGCCTGGGCATTGCCGTCAGCGGGGTCAGCGATGTGATGAAGATAGAGGCGCGCGACCGCTGCCGGCTTGGCGGGGAGGGCACGTCGGTGGCGCTGCTGCCGGAACTCGCGTTGCTCGACGATGAGCGGATGATTTACCTGCTCGACCTGGCAGCGCTGGCCTGCTTGCCGCAGGTGCTGACCGCGCGGGCTGCCGATAATGACCGCGTGGCACGCGTGCAGGATCAGTCGCATGAGTTGCACCACTTGCTGGTGTTTGAGTGCGATGCAAAACGCTTCGCCGTCGATGCCAAAGCCATCACCGAACTGGTCGACCAGCCAGACATGCTGCCCAGCAAATTGGGCGGCGATTACTGCCTGGGCGTCGCCAATCGGCGTGGTGTTGATGTACCTGCGTTAAGCCTAAACCGGGTACTCGGCATTGATCGCTTGTCGGCGGCCGGCCCTCAGGACCAACTGCTGGTATTGACCTCGCGCGAAGGTTATCGCATCGGCCTTATCTATGACCGGATGATTGCGATTGTGCGCAAGCGCGCCAGCGAAATCCTGCCGTTGCCCACTTACGGCTTACGCGAACCGGCGCTGTTTGCCGGTGTGGTCGGCGTGGAGAACGGCGAGCAGGCGTTGTTGCTTGAGCACCGTGCGTTGCTGGAACGGCCCGAGACGCTCAGTTTCGCCAAGATCTACCAAACCAGCCCACCGGGGCAGGGCGCCGCGGTATCGC
The DNA here is from genome assembly GCF_009296165.1 of Pseudomonas kitaguniensis. Taxonomy (GTDB): domain Bacteria; phylum Pseudomonadota; class Gammaproteobacteria; order Pseudomonadales; family Pseudomonadaceae; genus Aquipseudomonas; species Aquipseudomonas kitaguniensis. The sequence continues at coordinate 39,293 of NZ_VUAZ01000010.1, forward strand.
GCACAGGGCAGATGAACCAGACCTGCCTGGTATTCCAGGCGGCCCAGCAGTTCGTGGTGCCGCTTGATCAGGTTTTGGAAATTCTGGATATGCCCGAGCATTTTGTGCGTTTTGCGCAAGCTGAAACCCACCTGTTAGGCAGCTTCAATTTGCGTGGCGAGCAGATTCCATTGGTGTGCCTGAGCAGTTTGGTCGAAGGCACCACGCCTGCCGACATTGCCCTGGAACGGGTGTTGCTGGTCAAAGGCGAATTCAACAGCTTTGGGCTGGTGGTCAACCGTACCGACTCGATAGAAACCTTTACTCACCCGGCCTCTGAGCACCCGCCCGGTTGGGAGCGCAGCATCAACGGCAGCGGCTCGGTGAATGACCGCGTGCGCAGCCTGGTCAGCATCGGCAAAGGTGATCAGAACCGTTGGATGACGCTGATCAATCTGCGCAATGTGGTCAAGGCGTTGGAGATGGCCAGCCCCAATCTGGGTGCCCAGCGCGGCGTCGGCTAAGCACACGTTTCAGGTTCGGGCAGCGCGGGTTGATTTCGCAGGGGCAGCTCATAGTGCTGAGCTCATAGTGGAGAGCTATGGCCTCGGCCATCTATCTTAATTAGTCGCGAGCGCTGCCTTGACGTAGATTGCACATCGGCTGATGGCTTAGTGACATCTCACGGCCCAGCCCTTAATGGTTCATCTGCGAGCGCACCTCATGAAAAAATCAGTCACCCTGGCCTCGCGTATCGGCCTTGGCTTTGCCGCAATCGTCTCGTTACTCATCCTGATTACTGCTGTGGGTATTCAACGGGTGGGGTTTATCGACAACACCCTGGAACACGTCAGCGACAATGCGGCGAAGGTGCAGCGCTACGCGATCAACTTTCGCGGCAGTGTGCACAACCGCGCCATCGCCATTCGTGATGCGGTGCTGGTTAACACTGACGCGCAATTGGACGTGCACCTGAATGAAGTCACCAGCCTGGAACGGGCCTACGCCGATTCGGCAGTGCCTTTGGACCAGTTGTTCACCAACGCCGGCGTGACGCCTGAAGAACAGCAGATGCTGCGTGCCATCAAAGACATTGAAAAGCAGACGCTGGCGTCTACGCAGGCGGTGATTGCGCTGCGTCGCGCCGGTGATATTGCGGGTGCGCAGGCGATGTTGCTGCGACAAACGTCCGGCGACTACAGCGAGTGGTTGAAGCGCGTCAACGCACTGATCGACTATGAAGAGGCGTCGATCAAGGCGCAGCTCGGTGAGGTACAAGCCACCGCCAGCCAGTTTCGCGGGTTGATGCTGCTGGCGACCGGCATCGCGCTGCTGTTGAGCATTATTTTGGCGGTGTCGATCATTCGCTTCGTCAAATCAACCTTGGGCGCCGAGCCGACCGAAGTCGCTCAGGCTATCCAGCGCCTGGCGGCGGGCGATCTGCACCAGACGATTGTGACCGCTTACCCAAACAGTGTGATGGGCGTGTTGAAAACCGCGCTCAGCCGCTTGGCGGATACCATCACCGAGGTGCGCGCTGCGGCCCATGAGGTCAGCCAGTCGTCGTCGAAGATGCTCGGCGTGTCATCGACCAACAATGACCACATCAGCTTGCAAACTCGCGAGGCCGAGCAGGTGGCAGCGGCCATCACGCAAATGGCCGCGACGGTGACTGAGGTCGCAGGCTATGCCTCGCAAGCAGCGGACGCGACGCGCCTGGCTGACGCTGAAGTTGAGATCGGTAACCGTCTGGTCGAAGAGACCACGCAGGCCATCGAACAACTCGCCAACACCCTGGTCGACACCACCAGCACGGTGGAGCAGGTGTCTGCGCACAGTGAGCGGATTGAGTCGGTGATCGAGGTGATCAACTCGATCGCGTCGCAAACCAACCTGCTGGCGTTGAACGCCGCCATTGAAGCCGCGCGTGCCGGTGAGCACGGCAGAGGGTTTGCGGTGGTGGCCGATGAAGTGCGTTCGCTGGCCAACCGCACGCAGCAGTCGACGCAGGAAATTCGCGACATGATCAGTACGTTGCAAAGCGGCACCGAAACGGCTGCACAAACCATGCGCGACAGTTGCGAGCTGGCCAGTAGCACCGTGGCGCAAACACGCAAGGCACAAGGTGCGTTGTCCAAAATCAGCCAAGAGGTCGGCGCGATCAACCACATGAACGCGCAAATCGCCAGTGCAGCTATCCAGCAAAAAGCGGTGGCTGAAGACGTTGCGCACAACATAACGCGCATTCACGGCTCAACCGTGAAGTCGGCAACCGGCTCCAAAGAGGTGGCAACCGCGAGCAATGAGCTGGCTCAGTTGGCTGATCGGTTAGCGCAGAAGGTGGCCTTTTTCAGAGGCGCGTAGGGCTTCCCGCGGCGCTGCCGCGCTGGCAGGTGTGGCTTACCAGGGCAGGCGCTCGCCGTCATAGGCAAAAAAATTGCCACTGTCGGCGGGCTCCAGGCGGTCAATCAAATTCAGCAGTTCACGCGCCGCCACACTGGCGGGCCTGGCAGCGGCCGCACCGCTGAAGGGCTTGGACAGGTCCGAAATAACCGTGCCAGGGTGCAGGCTCAGCAAGCGGCTCTGTGGGCGTGTGCGTTGGAGTTCGATGGCGGCGGTTTTAATCAGCATGTTCAGCGCCGCTTTCGAGGCGCGGTAGGCGTACCAGCCGCCCAAACGGTTATCGCCGATACTGCCCACCTTGGCCGAGAGCATCGCCATGGCGCCTGCGGGGGCGAGCAGCGGTAGAAACTGACGCAACACCTGCGCCGGGCCGAACGTGTTGACCTGAAACACCGCCTTCAGCGCCTCTTCGTCAATGGCGGCGTAGGTTTTTTCAGGCTTGATTGCGCCACGGTGCAGCAAGCCTGCGGCGTGCACGATCAACCCGTACGGCGCCTCGTCGGCGAGTGCTGCAGCCGCCTTGGCGATGCTTTCGGGGTTCGCAAGGTCCAATTCAGGCACCGTTTGCCGCCCCAGTTCACGCACACCCACGCACTGTGGGTCGTGTTTCAGCAGCTCGCAGAACGCCGAACCGAGTGCACCGCTTGCGCCGATCACCAACGCACGGTAACCCTCGCCAAGGGAGTTCATCGTGAAGGTCTCGTTCATTGGGTTTCTCCGGCGCGTCAGTGATGCAAAACAGCAGGTGCCGCCCGGTTAAGGGCGCCGCTCAATCAGCTGCAAAAATTCGTGTCGCGTGGTCGCTGAATCGCGGAACGCGCCCAGCATCACCGAGGTGATCATCGCTGAGTTTTGCTTCTGCACGCCGCGCATCATCATGCACATGTGCTTGGCTTCAATCACCACCGCCACGCCGGCGGCCCCGGTGATGTGCTGCAGGGCATCGGCAATTTGCCGGGTCAGGTTTTCCTGTATCTGCAAGCGCCGCGCGAACATGTCGACGATGCGCGCAACCTTCGACAAGCCCACTACTTTGCCGGTGGGAATATACGCCACGTGCGCTTTGCCGATGAAGGGCAGCAGGTGGTGTTCGCACAACGAATACAGTTCGATGTCGCGCACGATGACCATTTCATCGTTTGACGATTCGAACAGCGCCCCGTTGATCACCTCTTCAAGGTTCATCGTGTAGCCGTTGCACAGGTACTGCATGGCTTTGGCTGCACGTTTGGGCGTGTCCAGCAGCCCTTCGCGCTCGGGGTTCTCGCCGACGCCGACTAGAATTTCACGGTAATGCTCGGCTAATGATGGGTTCACGTGGGTTCCTCGAAACCATGCTGCACTTGATGTGACGCCCCACCCTTGTCAGTGGGCGAGCGCCGGTTACGTTTGGTTTGATTGGGTATCGGCGCCGGGCGTTCTACGGTGATTTGGTGTTCACGTTGGTCGGCTGCCCCGGCGCACTTTTTGGCTGCGGCACTGCGCAGACATCATCGCGACAACGGCGGCTGCCATCCGGGTGAGGCAGCCAGTTCAAATGCGGGCGTACGCGGCAGAACAGGCGATAACCGAGGGTCAGCAACGGCCTGATCGGTCGCCAGGCGAGGGGCGCGGCCCACCGCCCCAAACCGGCTGCGCGCCAGCTCCACAAGGTCGCGTCCAGGCCGGTTACCCAGTGCCCATTGGCGAACCTTGCGTGCAGTGAGTCCTGCATCTGCTCAAGCGTGAAGCCGAATGCCGTCGCGTCAAATGTGGCGTGGCTGATGTCGACCAACACCAGGCGTGTGTCCAGGGCGCGCCGGCGCAGCAACTGCACTTCGCGCGCGCAGAGAGGGCATTCACCGTCAAAGTAAAGCGTCAGCGGCCATTGCTCTTTCTTGTACATGGTTGGTTGTCTTGTATAGGTTTTGTACAAGATAGGCCTAAACAAACAGGCTGACAATGGCTGATTTTTTTGCAATCCGTCAGCGTGAACATCAAACGCTGACCAATGCGTTGCGCTTGGTTAGAATTGCCGCCCGATATGCCTTGCCACCTTTATCCGAGCAACATACGGCTGTCTATGGGGACAACAATGGCAAGCAGTCGCGCGCGGTTTACCGAAGGCAGTGTTTCACGCCACGTGATGGTGATGGCGAGTACCAGCGCCTTGAGCCTGTTCGCGGTGTTCCTGGTCGACATCCTCACCCTGGTCTACGTTTCGATGCTGCACGCACCGCAGTTGCTGGCCGCCGTCGGCATCGCCAAGGTGTTGATTTTTATGAATGGCGCGCTGGCCAACGGGCTGATTATCGCGGCCGCCTCGGTGCTGTCCGAGCGTATTGGGCACCGCGCGAGCAAAGCCCAGTCTCAACTCACCGCCAGCCTGATGCTGTGGGTGGTGCTCGTGTGTGCGCTGTGCGCCGCCGTGCAACTGGCGCTGCTGGCGCCGATCACCCATTGGCTGGGCGCACAGGCCGAGGTGTACGACGCGGCACGCCGCTTTATCTGGCTGACCTTGCCGTTCAGCGTGTTGCAGTCGGCCATGCAGATGGCTGCGCAAATGCTCAGGGCCGCTGGCCACAGCCAGCGTGCGCTGTGGCTGGTGCTGTCCGGCGCAGGCACGCTGGCAGTCGCAGACCCGTTGCTTATTTTCGGGTTGGGCCTGGGGCTGGACGGCGCCGGTATCGCGTACGCGCTCTCGGCGCTGGTGTCGGCGGGGCTGGGGCTGTGCTGGGTGCGACGGCATATCGGCATGGCAGCATCGGTCAGCCTGAAACGCCTGCGCGTGCATGGGCGACGGATCTTTCGTGTGGCGCTGCCCGCGATGGTGGCGAATCTGGCCACGCCGGTGGGCTTGGCGTACCTGGTGTCGAGCGTGTCGGTGTACGGCACATCGGCGCTGGCGGCGATGGCCGTGCTGGACCGGGTGATGCAGTTTTGCTTTTGCGCTTTTTTTGCCCTGCCGAGTGCGTTGGCGCCGGTGCTTGGCCAGAATATCGGTGCCCGGCTGGACCAGCGGGTCAACGCCGCGATTACCTTTACGCGGCGCCTGGTGGTGGCTTACGGCGTGGTGATCTGGGCGGTGCTGCTGGCGTCATGCGCTATGATTGCCGACTTCTACGGCCTGCAAGGCGAGGGGCGTGAGCTGTTCCTCGCGTTCTGCCGGATTGGCGCCGGCCTGTGGGTAATCATCGGCCTGGACTTCGTGGCGATTGCGGTGTTCGTGACCATGCGGCGCGCCTGGCTGGTGGCAGCCTTCGCCTGGCTGCGCGCAACCGTCGGCACGCTGCCGTTTGTGTATGGCGCCACGCACCTGTTCGGCAGCAGCGGGGCGATGCCGGGCATGTTGACCGGCAATGCACTGATCGCAGTGATGTCGACGTTTACCGCATCGCTTGCAGCGCGCAGGTTTTTTGCAAGACGGGCCCAGCCGACACGCGCTGGGGAAAGTTGAATGCAGCAGTTATCGGATATTTATGTCAGTTGACGAGTCAGGGATCGAATCAGACGAAGACCTACAGCCCAAGCGCCGCCGCGCGCCCAAGGGCGAAATGCGCAGAACCGCGTTGCTCGATGCCGCAACGCTGATTTTTGCGCGCGATGGTTATTCGAGTTCTTCGATGCGTGATGTGGCGGCACTTGCCGGGATTACCACGGTGGGTTTGCTGCACCACTTTGCCAACAAGGAAGCGCTGCTCAAGGCGTTGTTGGAGCGCAGGGATGAGCGGGTTGTTTCACGCTTTCACGAATTGACCATCGAGTTGACGCTGGAGGGTTTTCTGAAGTTTTTGCGCCAAAGCATGCGCTTCAGCATTCAGGATGCTGCCGAGTGTCAGGCGTCACTGGTGATAAACACCGAGAGCTTGTCGCACGCGCACCCGGCGTGGTCCTGGTACAAGGAGCGTTTTCACCTGACGCATCAACACGCGCGTGGGCATTTGACCGCGTTGATCGAAGCCGGTGAGATTCGCCAGGATGTAGACGTCAAGGCAGTCGCACAAGAGATCTTTTCGATGATGGACGGCTTGCAGATTCAGTGGCTGAGGTGCCCGGAAGACGTCGATGTGATGGCCGTCTTTGATGGCTATGTGCGGCGCTTGGGAAGGGACATGCAAGCTCATCCCTGAGCCTGTATGCGCGACCTTAGTAGGTCTGTGAAGCGCTGACCTGCACCGCTTTGCGCAGTGGCAACGGCAGCGGGTTGCTGTCGCGGGTGGTCAGGTGTTCGGGGAACAAGGTGGTCAAGGTGCGATTCAGCGTCAGGTTCTGCGAGTCAGCCCCCACCAGAATCTTGAACGTGCCGGCATCCACGTCCCAGCTGTCGGTTTTGTCGACGTAGTAGGCCAGCGAGCGCGAGTCGATCGGGATGCTCACCGTCTTGCTCTCGCCAGGCTGCAAGTACACCTTGGTAAAGCCCTTGAGTTCTTTTTGTGGGCGGTCGACCGCAGGTTTCACCGGTTGCACGTAAAGCTGCGCCACCTCAAAGCCGGCTTTATCGCCAGTGTTGGTCAGGGTGAAACTCACATCAACCGTCGAACCCGGCGCCATCACGTTGTTCGACAACTTCAAGTCGCTGTAGCCGAACGTGGTGTAGGAGAGGCCAAAGCCGAACGGGTAAAGCGGCTGCGCGTGCTTCTTGTCATAGCCGCGATAACCCATGTACAGGCCTTCGCTGTAGGTCATTTCGGTCAGCGGGTTGGCGCCACGGTAGGCGGCCGGGTCCGGGTACGAGGCATAGCTCGGGTTGTCTTCAATCTGCTTGTCGATGGTCACCGGCAGCTTGCCCGACGGGTTGACCTTGCCATACAGAATCTCGGCCAACGCCTGCCCGCCTTGTTGGCCCGGGAACCAGGCTTGCAAGGTTGCGCCGACTTTTTTCGCCCACGGCTGCATATCCGCCACACCACCGCCGTGCATCACTACGACCGTGTTGGGGTTGGCCTTGGCGACTTGCCGGATCAGCTCTGCTTGTTGATTGGGCAGCGCGTAGCCATGGTCGGAACCTTCGCCTTCATTCTCGTAGTTGGTGCCAACCGCCACCACCACCGCATCGTATTTCGACAGGTCCGGCGCAGGGCGCAGACCGGCCCAGCTCATTTGCACGCCGGTTACGCCGCCGAGTGCCGGAATAAAGTTGCCCTGCACGCGTTGGTATTCAAGCTTTACGCTGTACGACTTGCCAGCCTTGAGTGAGGCCGTCTTGCCGGAGGTGGTGAGGGCGTTGACCACGTCTGCGGAGTACGGCACGCCGTCGCTTTGCAGCACCAGTTCATCGTTGACCCACAGTTTGTACGGGCCGTCTGCGCGCACCTTGAACACTTGCGGGCCGGAGAGCGTCGGTTTCACGACGGCGGTAAACCGCGCAGAAAACGCGCCTGGGTTCGGGCTGAAGCCTGCAACAGCGGTCGTGCCCGCTTGGGTGATGTTGGTGCCGGTGGTCCAATCCAGGTTCACGCCAGGTTCAACGCGCGTTACCGCAGGCGAGCCGGAAAAATCTGTGTTGGTGTAGTACTCGGCTTTCACCCCGGCGTTGCTGACCTCGTTATTGCCGGTGGCTGGCTGCAACCATGCCGAACTTTGTGGGTTGAGGCTCAGCTCCGGCAGGTACGTAACGTTGGCGCTGTTCGCGGCCAATTGCTGCAAGCCGCTCAGCTCAGTCACGTAGCTGTTGGGCGGCGAGTTGGCGGTGCCGAACGGCGAGGCCGGTGCGTCGTGTGCCCAGTTACCAATCACCGCGATCTTGGCCGTGCGCGCCAGCGGCAACAGCGGCTTGCCGCCGCTGGTGTTTTCGTTGCGCAGCAGCACGATGCCTTCACGGGCCGCATTCAACGACGCGCGCTGGCCATATTCCGGATGGTCGAGCGTTTTGGCAGTGTTGAGGTGTTCCTGGAAGTCATAGCTGACGATGGCGCGCAGGTTGCGTTTGACCTTGTCGTCAATCACGTTCTGCGTCAGTTGCCCGCTCCACACGTAGGGCAGCAGGTTGGCTTCGGTAAATTGCAGGCCCGACGGCATGTCGATATCGGTGCCGGCCCACGCGCCTTTGAAAGCGTTGTGAATCGCGTTGAAGTCGCTGATCACACTGCCCTGGTAGTTCCATTCACCCTTGAGCACATCGGTAATCAGGTGGTGGTTTTCACAGGCGTAGTCGCCATTGATCTTGTTAAAGCCGCACATGATCGACGCCACGTTGGCGTTTTTCACCATCGACTCAAAGCCCGGCAGGTACAGCTCGCGCAAGGTGCGTTCGTCGACGATAACGTTAACCGCCTGGCGGTTGGCTTCCTGTTCGTTGGCCAGGTAATGCTTGCCGCTCGCCTGAATCCCCTGCGCCTGAATACCGTTGACAATCGCCGGTGCGAGCACCGCGCCGAGGAACGGGTCTTCGCCACTCACGTACTCGGCCGAGCGGCCGTTGTACGGCGTGCGGTACAGGTTAACCCCAGGCGAGAGCATCTGTTGCCCGCCCGAGATTCGCGTCTCATAGGCGATGGCCAGGCCGAATTCTTTGGCCCGGTTGATGCTCCAGGTGGCGGCCAGCGCGGACTGCGAAGGGTACTGCGCACCAAACGTCGCGTTGTTGACGTGCACGCCCATCGACGAGTCATACGCCACCGTGCCCTTGATGCCCCACTTGAGCAGCGGTGGAATCATGTGGCCGTCGTTAACCCGCGTGAAATTGATCTTTTCCGACGGGTTCATGTTGTCGAGGATAGAACTCACCCGCGCTTCAACGGCATTCCCCGTGGCCGGGGTGACGGCAGCGAGTGCAAGGTTGGCCTGAGCAATGCCGAAGGCCAGCAGGCTAAGCCCTACGGCGTGCTTGAAGGATGGCAAGCTCATGGTCGTTGCCCCTGAGCAGGTGCGTCGTCGGTGTCGACCGGTGCATCAATGACAGCAGACGCGCCCGTTTGCTTGGCGTGGCCAATGTTGGCGGCGCCGCTCAGTTGATCGCGTTGGGCCTCGACCTGTTGCCGAACCTGTTGTTCGGCGGTGGCACTCGTTGTTGAATCGGCCGCCAGGGCATAGCAACCAGGCGCGCACAGCAGTGCGACGCTTAAAAAAGACAATAAGGGTCTGTTCATCGATGCATCTCGACTAAGGGGTGGGCACGGAAAAAGGATCAACAGTGCGCAGACTATCGATCGGTCGAGCAATGAGTCTCTGGAAGACAGTTAAAAGTTCAGGCAGGAATAAAATATTCTTTAACGCGGGGATATTAAATGCTGGCACTGTGGTTTTGCGTGCTTGATATGATTTTTTGGTGAGGGGGAACTAAAGGTTTTAGGCGTTTTTTAGATTTTTATGGCCGAAAATCGCGTAATTTTGAATTTATGTTGCTTTTACTTGCGCATTTTTTAGCGATTAATTGCGTTTTTATAAACCTAATTGCTGTTAGGTTTAGTGATCTGTTAAGCTTTTCAGTCTGGAAAAGCCCTAACTATTTTTAGTGCTTGTTAAAACTTTTTTATGACGAAAATAAGACGGTAGTTGCCGTGCGCAGTTGTGTCTTTAATATTTTATGCAACGGCTCAAACACAATGCCCAAGTTTCAGTTAGATGCACTGAATAATCCGAAACGTGTCGCGGGAACACGCGTACGCCGAAGGTGGGAGCGGGCTTGCTCGCGATTGCGCAGTATCAGTTGAAAAATACTTATCTGACACACCGCAATCGCGAGCAAGCCCGCTCCCACAGTTGACTGAGTTCGGCTTGGTTTGATCAGCGCTGGCTTGCTCGCGATAGCGGTGTATCAGGCGCCAATAGCCACCAGGCTCAACAACTGCTCCCCATTCACCGCAAATTGTGCGGCCAGCTCTGTGCCGGGGCACCACTCGGCAGACAGGTCTGTGAGTAACCGCAGCCGCACATGGCCGCTGTGTGACCACTCCACCACCTCGGCATGCTCAAAGTAGAGCGCTTCTGCACAATCGGGTAAAGCGCCTTTGAACAGGCTTTCTTGGCCGAAAACGTCAGCGTCACCAGCAAGGCAATCTGCTCGCGCGGACACGCTCGCCATGC
>NZ_VUAZ01000100.1 GCF_009296165.1 Pseudomonas kitaguniensis
CCCACATTTGAATGCATTCCAGCATGGGAACTCGGTCTACTGTGGGAGCGGGCTTGCTCGCGATAGGGCGCGACCCGGTCTAAAGCCCTACTTCTCAGGCATCGGCATCGGAAACGGCATGACATTGCTGGTGCCACGGGCTTCGCTGATCTTCGGTGTGCCCAAGCGCTCGACTTCATCGATGCGCACGATCGAATGCATCGGCACAAAGCTGCGCACCACGCCTTCGAACTGCGCCTTGAGCTTTTCTTCGCCCGGGTCGACGACCAACTGGGTGCGCTCGCCAAAGACGAACTCTTCCACTTCCAGGAAGCCCCACAGATCACTTTGATAGATCTGCTTGGCGTACATTTCGAACACCTGGCCCTGGTTAAGGAAAATCACCTTATAGATTGGAGCTTCACGTTTGGTCATGGTGGGCGAACAACACATCGGGGATATAAAAGAGGGCGCGAACTATAGCATGGCACCCGATGCACAGCGCTAGGAACCAATGGGCATGCCCCCTATAATGCGCGGTTCTTTACCACCAGTTGATGATTCCCATGGCCAAGAAGCTTTACATCGAAACCCACGGTTGCCAGATGAACGAGTACGACAGCTCGCGCATGGTCGACCTGCTGGGCGCCCACCAGGCCCTGGAAGTCACCGCCCGCGCCGAAGATGCCGACGTCATCCTGCTCAATACCTGCTCGATTCGTGAACGGGCGCAGGACCGTGTGTACTCGCAGCTGGGCCGCTGGCGCGAATTAAAACTGGCGAACCCGGACATGGTGATCGCCGTCGGCGGCTGCGTGGCCAGCCAGGAAGGCGCCGCGATCCGCGACCGCGCCCCCTATGTCGACGTAGTATTTGGCCCGCAAACCCTGCACCGCTTGCCGGAAATGATCGACGCCGCGCGCCTCACCAAGTTGCCGCAGGTAGACGTCTCGTTCCCCGAAATCGAAAAATTCGACCATTTGCCAGAGCCGCGCATTGACGGGCCAAGTGCCTACGTGTCGGTGATGGAAGGCTGCAGCAAGTACTGCACGTTTTGTGTAGTGCCTTACACGCGTGGCGAAGAAGTCAGCCGACCGTTTGACGACGTGCTGGCGGAAATCATCCATTTGGCCGAAAACGGCGTGCGCGAAGTGACGCTGCTCGGCCAGAACGTCAACGGCTACCGTGGCCAGACCCAAGACGGCCGCCTGGCCGACCTGGCGGAGCTGATCCGCGTGGTGGCGGCGGTGGATGGCATCGAGCGCATTCGCTACACCACTTCGCACCCGCTGGAGTTCTCCGACAGCCTGATTCAGGCGCATGCCGAGGTGCCGGAGCTGGTCAAACACCTGCATTTGCCGGTGCAATCCGGTTCGGACCGAATTCTGTCAGCCATGAAACGCAACCACACCGCGCTGGAATACAAATCCAAACTGCGCAAATTGCGCGCAGCGGTGCCGGGTATCTGCATCAGCTCGGACTTTATCGTCGGCTTCCCCGGCGAGACCGAGAAAGATTTCGAGCAGACCATGAAGCTGATCGAAGACGTCGGTTTCGACTTTTCCTACTCGTTCGTCTACAGCCAGCGCCCCGGCACCCCGGCCGCCGACCTGGCAGATGAGACCCCGGAAGCGCTGAAAAAAGAGCGTTTGAACGCGCTGCAACACCGCCTGAACCAGCAAGGCTTCGAAATTAGCCGACAAATGGTCGGTTCGATCCAGCGCATTCTCGTCACCGACTACTCGAAAAAAGACCCGGGCGAGTTGCAAGGCCGTACCGAGAACAACCGCATCGTCAACTTCCGTTGCGACACGCCCACCCTGATTGGCCAGTTCGCCGACGTGCATATTGATGCGGCCCAACCGCACTCGTTGCGCGGGTCATTGGTGCAGTAACCCCCCCATATTTCTGACTGATTGAGATCAAAATGTGGGAGCGGGCTTGCTCGCGATTCAGACGCCTCGGTCCAGCAGGTACACCGAGGTGAGGCCATCGCGAGCAAGCCCGCTCCCACACACGCCCGCTCGCATATTGGGACTGCGCCACATTGCGATGACTTAAGTGCTTTCGCACGCCGGCGCCTGGCGTTATCCTCTGTTTCACCTCAACAGCCAAAGGGCGGCTAAAAGCGACCTTGAACGCACCTATAGAACCCCATCGTTTTATCCTCGAGCCCTTTGAGGCTCGCCGTTTCGCCAACCTGTGCGGACAGTTCGACGAGCACCTGCGCCTGATCGAACAACGCCTGAGCATCGAGATCCGCAACCGCGGCAATCAGTTCGAGCTTATTGGTGAACCGCAACACACCACGTCTGCAGAAAACCTGCTGCGCCGCCTCTACCGCGAAACCAAGGGCAGTGAGCTGTCGCCGGAGTCCGTGCACTTGTACCTGCAGGAATCTGCCGTGGAAGACTTGGCCAACAACCCGGTCGCCGAAGCCAGCGTGGCCCTGCGCACCAAAAAAGGCATGATTCGCCCACGCGGCTTGAATCAGCAGCGCTACGTTAAAGAAATCCTCAATAACGACATCAACTTCGGCATCGGCCCCGCCGGTACAGGCAAGACCTACCTGGCGGTGGCTTGCGCGGTTGATGCTCTGGAGCGCGAGCAAGTGCGCCGCATCCTGCTGGTGCGCCCGGCGGTTGAAGCGGGTGAAAAACTTGGCTTCCTGCCCGGCGACCTGGCCCAGAAGATCGACCCGTACCTGCGCCCACTCTACGACGCACTCTACGAGATGCTCGGCTTTGAATACGTGGCCAAGCTGATCGAGCGCCAGGTGATCGAGATCGCCCCGCTGGCCTACATGCGTGGCCGTACGCTGAACAACAGCTTCATCATCCTCGACGAAAGCCAGAACACTACCGTCGAACAGATGAAGATGTTCCTGACGCGTATCGGGTTCGGCTCCACCGCCGTGATCACTGGCGACGTCACCCAGGTTGACCTGCCCAAGGGCACGAAGTCGGGGCTGGCGCAGGTGATTGATGTGCTCAAGGACGTGCCGGGCATCAGCTTTACGCATTTTATGCCCAAAGACGTGGTGCGCCACCCGCTGGTTCAGCGCATCGTCGAAGCCTACGAGCGCTTTGATCACCGTGATGACGCACCGGCCAAGGACGTTCGCCGCGATGCTTGAGCTTGACCTGCAGTTGGCCACCGAAGCGCCCGCCCCCAGCGAAGCGCAGTTCCGTGAATGGTGCACGCTAGCCTTGCGCCAGCGCAGCGCCGACTCGGAATTGACCATTCGTCTGGTCGACGAGCCCGAAGGCCGTGAACTGAATCACACCTGGCGCCAAAAGGACTACGCGACCAACGTGCTGTCCTTCCCCGCCGACGTACCAGATGAGTTACTGGATATTCCGCTGCTGGGCGATCTGGTCATCTGTGTTGAAGTGGTGGAACGCGAGGCCAGGGAACAAGGCAAGGAACTTGAGGCGCATTGGGCACATCTAGTCATCCACGGTTGTTTGCATCTCTTGGGCTACGACCATATAGACGATGACGAAGCCGTGGAAATGGAAACACTGGAACAAACGTTGCTTGCAGAATTGGGTCATCGCGACCCTTATGCAGACGACGAAACCGATACACCCCCTAACTGACACAACAAAGGATTTAGAGTAATCGCTATGAGCGAAGACCGATCGAGCAACGGGCAGAAGTCGTGGCTGGGTAAACTGACCCAGGCTTTTGCCCACGAGCCGAAAAACCGCCAGGAGCTGCTGGAGCTGCTGCGCGAGGCCCATCAGAACAAGTTGCTGGACAGCGAAGCGCTGGCCATCGTCGAAGGCGCCATCCAGGTGGCTGACCTGCAAGTTCGGGACATCATGGTTCCGCGTTCGCAGATGATCAGCATCAAGGCGACCCAGACCCCACGGGAATTCCTCCCGGCCGTGATCGACTCGGCGCACTCGCGCTACCCGGTGATCGGTGAAAGCCATGACGACGTCATGGGCGTCCTGCTGGCCAAGGACCTGTTGCCGTTGATCCTCAAAGAGAACGGCGACTCCTTCAACATCAAGGACCTGCTGCGCCCGGCCACCTTCGTGCCTGAATCCAAGCGCCTGAATGTGTTGCTGCGCGAGTTCCGCGCCAACCACAATCACATGGCCATCGTGATCGACGAATACGGCGGCGTGGCAGGGCTTGTGACCATCGAAGACGTGCTGGAACAAATCGTCGGCGACATCGAAGACGAGCACGACGTAGAAGAAGACAGCTACATCAAGCCGCTGCCCAGCGGTGACTTCCTGGTCAAGGCGCTGACGCCGATCGAGAACTTCAACGAGTTCTTCGACAGCGAATTCTCCGACGACGAGTTCGACACCGTCGGTGGCCTGGTGATGAGTGCGTTCGGGCACCTGCCCAAGCGTAACGAAACCACCGAGATCGGCGCCTATCGGTTCCGCATCCTGAATGCCGACAGCCGCCGGATTCACTTGATTCGCCTCACACCTATTGCCCGCTAAGGAATGACATGCAGCGCCTGACTCGCCCCGGCTGGCCCGGTAATTTGCTGGCCGTGGTGGCTGGCGCCATGACAACACTGGCGCTGGCGCCGTTCGACCTGTGGCCGTTTGCGCTGGTCGCAGCCGGGTTGTTCTATATCGGCCTGCGCGAGCTGACGCCGCGTCAGGCGCTGGGCCGTGGCTGGTGTTTCGGCTTCGGCCTGTTTGGCGCCGGCACCAGCTGGATCTACTACAGCATTCACCATTTTGGCGGCGCTTCGGTGTTGCTGGCTGGCTTTTTGATGCTGCTGTTTACCGCCGCGATTGCCTGGTTCTTCGCCCTGCCCGCTTGGTTGTGGGCGCGCTGGCTGCGCCGCAATGAAGCGCCATTGGCCGACGCGCTGACCTTTGCTGCGTTGTGGGTCGGCCAGGAAGCGTTTCGCGGCTGGTTCCTGACGGGTTTCCCCTGGCTCTATTCCGGTTACAGCCAACTCGACGGCCCACTCACCGGCCTCGCACCGCTGGGCGGGATGTGGCTGATCTCGTTCGCCTTGGCGCTGACCGCTGCCGTGCTGTGCAACCTGCCGCGCCTGCTGGCAAGCCAGCGCAACAGCTTTATCGGCGCGGGCCTGGTGCTGCTGGTTGCGCCATGGGCCATCGGCCTCGCGCTTAAGCATCACGCCTGGACCACGCCCTCCGGCGCACCGCTGAGCGTGGCGGCGATTCAGGGCAACGTCGAACAAAGCATGAAGTGGGACCCCGAACAGCTGAATGCGCAGTTGGCGCTGTACCGCGACATGAGCTTGAGCTCCAAACGCGTCGACCTGCTGGTGTGGCCGGAGACGGCGGTGCCGGTGCTCAAGGACTCTGTCGAAGGCTACCTGGCCATGATGGGCAAGTTCGCCGCCGACCGGAACACCGCGCTGATCACCGGCGTACCGATCCGCCAGGAAGTGCACCACGAGAAGCGCTTCTTCAACGGCATCACCGTGGTCGGCGAAGGCGAAGGCACTTACCTGAAACAAAAGCTGGTGCCCTTTGGCGAATACGTGCCGCTGCAAGACATACTGCGCGGGCTGATCGCCTTCTTCGACCTGCCGATGTCGGACTTCGCCCGCGGCCCTGCGGACCAGCCGATGTTGCAGGCCAAGGGTTATCAGATTGCGCCGTTCATTTGCTATGAAGTGGTGTACCCGGAATTCGCTGCAGGCCTCTCGGCCCAGAGCGATCTGTTGCTGACAATCAGCAACGACACGTGGTTTGCCGCTCGATCGGCCCGCTGCAACACCTGCAAATGGCGCAGATGCGCGCGCTGGAGGCTGGCCGCTGGATGATCCGCGCCACCAACAACGGCGTGACCGGCCTGATCAACCCGTTTGGGCAGATTACCGAGCAGATCCCGCAGTTCGAACGGGGAATTTTGTACGGCGAAGTGGTGCCGATGCACAACCTCACGCCTTACCTGCAATGGCGCTCGTGGCCGCTGATCATCGTGTGCCTGGCACTGTTCGGTTGGGCATTACTGGCGGCTCGAATGTCGAAAACCGTTTAACAGACACACCCAAAACACGGTGGGAGGGCGCCCTCCCACCTGTTGATTTACGCCGTTATCGGTAAAACAACCGATAGCCCACCTGCCCCACCGCTTCATTGATCAACTGCCCGCTGCGCCACACCGACACGAACTCCGGCATCCAGCCGCCCAGCGGCCGGGCATTGTCCACACCCAAAAAGCCTACCGGGCCGGGCACCACCGTGAAGCCGGCCTTCTCAAAGCTCCACACCGCGCGCGGCATATGCCAGGCCTGAGTCACCACCACCACCCGCTTGATGCCTTGCGGCAACAGAATATCGGCGCTCATCTGTGCGTTTTCCCACGTGGTACGGCTGCGCTCTTCTTTCCAGCGCACGCTGACGCCAAAATCATCCTGCAGCGACACGGCCATCAGTTCGGCCTCACTCGGCGGCGTGCCGTAATGCAGGCCACCGCTGGTCAATAACGGCAACCCGGACGCCTTGGCCAGTCGCGCGGCATAGCGCTGGCGCTCCAGCCCGATGCCCGTGGGCTGGTCTGTGCCCCACGCGGGGTCACCGCGCTCACGCCCCGAACCCAACACCACAATCGCGTCGGCGCGCTGCGCCAGCGTCGCCCAGTCTTCACGGGCCAACGGCGGTTCGGTCTCCAGGGCATGCGCGGCCCATTGCACCATCACTGGCAGGCTGATCAACCACATCCCGCCCAACCCGGCGGCAAAACACACCCTGGCCAAGCGTGGGCGACTTTTACGAAACCACCAGGCAAGCGCGAGCAACAGCAAAAAAATACCGGGCGGCAAAAGCAGTTGTTTGATGAAATAACGAAAAGGCATCGGGCATCTCCAAAGATGCCCGAAGCCTAGATGCAACGTGGTTTTACGACAATCTTTACGCGCACATTTCAATCAAGAAAGTTAAAGCATAACCCTGCGTTTCACTTGCACCGTACGGCTCGCAGTTTTTCAAGGCTGCGGCCCGCACACACGTCCTTCAGCCAGATCACCTTGGCTGAACGCGAGGGCTCTGTGGCGGACGGGGAAGCCTGCGCAAGCGCGGCGCGGTGGTGATTCAACTCAAGGTAGACCTTGATCAGTTCAAGCTCTGCCTTGCTCAAGCCACGCAACTCCAACTCCAGAGGCCGTTCATCACGCAATCGGCCTGCGGTTGTTGCGGCATCCAATGCCCGACCCAAACGCTCGATCAACCCTTCGTATAGCTGCGGTTTCGTTAAAGTTCGCTGCGATTCAGCCATCCCTCACCTCATTGAAGATAAGACTTGCTCCCCAATAAACAGCGTAGTCCCGGTTGCCGCGCGTGCGTGGCGCCGCGACAGACGGCCCTTGCCGAGCAATCAGGGTTTCCCTCGATAGAGTGGGGTCATGTATGCTACGGCGCTTCCTGTAACTCCACTTCCCGCAGGGTTTGGGCACGGACGCGCCGCTTTTTGGTGTCGATCAACCTGAACGTTGCACCGAAGAGGATTAGGCCACCCCATTCAGTTCAAAAGTAGCCATGCACGAACACTATCAGCCCCGTGAAATAGAAAACGCCGCCCAGTCGTTCTGGGACGAGCAGAAGTCCTTTGAAGTCAGTGAACAGCCAGGCAAGGAGACTTTCTATTGCCTGTCGATGTTCCCTTACCCCAGCGGCAAGCTACACATGGGGCATGTGCGTAACTACACCATCGGCGACGTGATCTCCCGCTACCAGCGCATGCTCGGCAAAAATGTCCTGCAACCCATGGGTTGGGACGCCTTTGGCATGCCGGCGGAAAACGCCGCGATGAAAAACAACGTGGCCCCCGCCAAGTGGACCTACGAAAACATCGCCTACATGAAGACCCAGCTGCGCAGCCTGGGCTTGGCGGTGGACTGGTCACGCGAGGTGACCACCTGCAAGCCCGATTACTACCGTTGGGAACAATGGCTGTTCACTCGCCTGTTCGAAAAAGGGGTGATCTACAAAAAAAGCGGCACCGTGAACTGGGACCCGGTCGACCAGACCGTACTGGCCAACGAGCAGGTCATTGACGGTCGCGGCTGGCGCTCCGGCGCGCTGATCGAAAAGCGCGAAATCCCGATGTACTACTTCAAGATCACCGCCTACGCGGATGAACTGTTGTCGAGCCTCGACGATTTGCCGGGCTGGCCTGAACAGGTCAAGACCATGCAGCGCAACTGGATCGGCAAATCCAAGGGCATGGAAGTGCAGTTCCCGTACAACCTCGACTCGATCGGCGCAGCGGGCGCACTCAAAGTCTTCACCACCCGGCCGGACACCCTGATGGGCGCCACCTACGTCGCCGTGGCCGCCGAACACCCGCTGGCCACTCAGGCCGCACACAACAACCCTGTGCTGCAGGCATTTATCGCCGAATGCAAAGGCGGCAGCGTGGCCGAAGCCGACGTCGCCACCCAAGAGAAAAAAGGCCTGCCGACCGGGCTGTTCGTCGAGCACCCGCTGACGGGCGAAAAACTCCCGGTGTGGGTCGCCAACTATGTGCTGATGCACTACGGCGACGGCGCGGTCATGGCGGTGCCGGCGCACGACGAGCGCGATTTTGAATTCGCCGTCAAATACAGCCTGCCGATCAAGTCCGTGGTGCGTACCAGCGCGGGTGACACCAACCCGGCCCCGTGGCAAGACGCCTACGGCGAACACGGCGAACTGATCAACTCCGGCGAATTCGACGGCCTCGACTTCGCCGGCGCCTTTGACGCAATTGAAGTTGCCCTGATCAAGAAAAACCTCGGTGCCTCGCGCACCCAGTTCCGCCTGCGCGACTGGGGCATCAGCCGCCAGCGCTATTGGGGTTGCCCGATCCCGATCATCCACTGCGAAAGCTGCGGTGACGTGCCGGTGCCGGAAGACCAGTTGCCGGTCATATTGCCCGAAGACGTGGTGCCGGACGGCGCCGGTTCACCGCTGGCGCGCATGCCCGAGTTCTACGAATGCGCTTGCCCGAAATGCGGCCAGCCTGCCAAGCGCGAAACCGACACCATGGACACCTTCGTCGAGTCCTCGTGGTACTACGCTCGTTATGCCTCGCCGCACTATGAAGGCGGCCTGGTGGAAAAATCCGCTGCCGACCATTGGTTGCCGGTAGACCAGTACATCGGTGGCATCGAACACGCCATTCTGCACCTGCTGTACGCGCGCTTCTTCCACAAGCTGATGCGCGACGAAGGCCTGGTAAGCTCCGACGAGCCGTTCAAGAACCTGCTGACGCAGGGCATGGTCATCGCCGACACGTATTACCGTCGCGAAGCCAATGGCGCCTACACCTGGTTCAACCCGGCGGACGTAGAACTTGAGCGTGACAGCAAAGCCAAAGTGATCAGCGCCAAGCTGATTGCCGACGGCCTGCCGGTGGAAATCGGCGGCACCGAGAAGATGGCCAAGTCGAAGAACAACGGCGTCGACCCTCAGTCGATGATCGATCAGTTCGGCGCCGACACGTGCCGCCTGTTCATGATGTTCGCCTCGCCGCCCGACATGAGCGCCGAATGGTCCGACTCCGGCGTCGAAGGTTCGCACCGCTTCCTCAAGCGCGTCTGGCGCCTGGCGCACGCGCATCTCAGCCAGGGCCTGCCGGGCAAACTCGACGTGGCCGGCCTGACCGACGAGCAGAAAGCCATTCGCCGCAGCACCCACCTGGCCATCCGGCAGGCCAGCCAGGACGTAGGGCAAAATCACAAATTCAACACCGCCATCGCGCAAGTGATGACGCTGATGAACGTACTCGAAAAAGCCCCGCAAACCACCGAACAAGACCGCGCGCTGGTGCAGGAAGGCCTGGAAACAGTCACCTTGCTGCTGGCGCCGATCACGCCGCACATCAGCCACGAACTGTGGAGCCGTTTGGGCCACAGCGAAGCGGTCATTGATGCCAAGTGGCCGGTGCAGGATGACAGCGCACTGGTACAGGACACGCTGCAACTGGTGATTCAGGTCAACGGCAAACTGCGCGGCCAGATCGATATGCCCGCCAGCGCCAGCCGTGAAGACGTGGAAGCGGCGGCACGCGTCAACGAAAACGTGCTGCGCTTTACCGAAGGCCTGACGATCCGCAAAGTGATCGTGGTGCCCGGCAAACTGGTCAATATAGTCGCTAGCTAATCGGATCGGGCGCAGGGCTTGAGCCCTGCGCCGAACAAAACCTCCAAGGCCTCGATAAGGCCCACATGGTTTCAAGGGGAGCAACAAAATGATCAAACGCAATTTGCTGGTGATGGGCCTTGCTGTGCTGCTGAGTGCCTGCGGCTTCCAACTGCGCGGCACCGGCACCAATGAACTGAGCATCAAGGAACTGGACGTCAGCGCCCGCAACGCCTATGGCGAAACCGTGACTCAGCTGCGCCAGACCCTGGAAAACAGCGGCGTGCGCGTGTACACCGGCGCGCTCTACAAACTGAACCTGGTCGACGAGAAAGAAACCCAGCGTAACCTCAGCTACGCCAGCGCCGGCCGTGCGTCCGACATCGAACTGACCTCCGAACTCAACTTCGAAGTCCAGGGCCGCGACCACCTGCCATTGATGGGTGACAAGATTCAGGTGCAGAAGGTCGTGAGCCACGACGGCAACAACTTGGTGGGTTCGGACTCGGAAATTACCCAGGTTCGCAAAGAAATGCGTCGTGAGCTGATCCAGCGCTTGATGCTGCGCCTGCAGTTGCTGACCCCGCAACAGCTTGAAGTGCTGCAACGTACTGCCGACAACAAGGCCAAGGCTGACGCCGACGCCCTGAAAGCGGCGCAAGAGTACGAAAACAACACGCCGAAACAATCGCCTGTTGAAGTCCCGGTAGAGTAAGCCAAGCGGGGCGCCCTAGGCGCCCCGTTCGACCCGCCTATGAAACTCGCTCCCGCCCAACTCGCCAAACACCTGCAAGGTGGCCTCGCGCCTGTCTATATCGTCAGCGGTGACGACCCGCTGCTGTGCCAGGAAGCGGCAGACGCCATTCGCACAGCCGCGCGCCAACAAGGCTTCGATGAACGCCAGGTGTTCAGCGCCGACGCCAGTTTCGACTGGGGTACGTTGCTGCAGGCCGGCGCGAGCATGTCGCTGTTTGCCGAAAAACGCCTGTTGGAACTGCGCCTGCCTTCGGGCAAGCCAGGTGACAAAGGCGCGGCCGCCTTGATGGAATATTGCTCGCGCCCATTTGAAGACACGGTGTTGCTCGTCAGCCTGCCCAAGCTTGACGGCAGCGCGCAGAAGACCAAATGGGGCAAGGCGTTGGTGGAAGGCCCACAGACCCAGTTCATCCAGATCTGGCCAGTGGACAGCAACCAGTTGCCGCAGTGGATTCGTCAGCGTCTGTCCCAATCGGGGCTGTCGGCGACACAAGACGCTGTGGAGCTGATCGCCGCACGGGTCGAAGGCAACCTGCTGGCCGCCGCCCAAGAGATCGAAAAGCTCAAGCTGATGGCCGAGGACGGGCAGATTACCGTCGAAACCGTGCAAGGCGCGGTGGCCGATAGCGCGCGTTTTGATGTGTTCGGGCTGGTCGATGCGATTCTCAACGGTGAACCCGCCCACGCCCTGCGCATGCTCGAAGGGCTGCGTGGCGAAGGCGTGGAGCCGCCGGTAATTCTTTGGGCGCTGGCGCGGGAGCTGCGCGTGCTGGCTAATATTGCACTGCAATACAGCCAGGGCATCCCGCTGGACAAAGCCTTCAGCCAGGCCAGGCCGCCGGTGTGGGACAAGCGCAAACCGCTGATGAGCAAAGCCCTGCAACGGTACTCGGCGCAACGCTGGGCGCAACTGTTGCTCGAAGCCCAGCGCATTGACGCGCAAATCAAAGGCCAGGCGGCGGGCTCGCCATGGATGAGCCTCAGCCGTTTGTCACTATTGATGTCTGGCCAGCGCCTTACATTACCCGCCGAATAACCTCCTATCCCCTGTGGGAGGGGCTTGCTCCCGATGGCGGCGAGTCAGCCATTACATCCATCACTGATAGACCGCCATCGGGA
>NZ_VUAZ01000101.1 GCF_009296165.1 Pseudomonas kitaguniensis
CTCCCACAGAAAGCAAAAAAGCAGATCTGCTGTGTATGCAAAAGCCGCCTTTGATCTATCAAAAGTGACTCGCTACATCAGCAGCCTCAGTGCCGCAACAGCTTGCGCAGGGGCACGCCATCCTTGAGCACCGGTGACTTGATCACGATGTAGCTGAAGTACTTGGAAATCCCGATATTCTTGTCCAGCAGGCTTTCAACCACTTCCTGATAATGTTGAATACTGCGGGTCATGAAACGCACAAGGTAGTCGTAGCCACCGCTGATCAGATGACATTCAAGCACCTCATCGACCAAGCGAATGTTGGACTCGAATTTGGCAAAGTCTTCGCGCTTGTGGTCACTGAGGGTGATCTCGGTAAACACCGTCACCGAGTCGGTAATTTTTGCCAGGTTCAAGTGCGCCTTGTAGCTGGAAATATACCCGGCCGACTCTAACCGCTTGACGCGTTGCAGGCAGGGGCTGGCCGATAAGCCAACAGCGTCGGCGAGGCTGACATTGGTCATGCGGCCGTCTTTTTGCAGCTCGACCAGGATGCTGATATCAATCCGGTCCAGTTTCACTAGCCCTTCCATTGCGTACCTCATGACTGCCGTTCGTAAGACAATCTTCTAGCAAAATCAGCGCCGTAAAGACAGCTGATGCTGCGCAACCAGGTCCGCCATGCTGTTGATGCAGTAGTGCGCCGCACACGGCGTGGGTTGCCGGCTGCGCTGACGGCCAATCAAACAGCGGTCCAGGCCCGCCGTCGCGGCGACGGATGCTCGCGTCACGTGCAGCATCGGTTGCCCTTCCAGCGCCGGCTGGTTAAGCCAGCCCGGGTCCTCGGCCAGCGAGATAAAATCCTCAAGTGCAATGCCCAGGCGCTCGCACAACGCGGCGCGGTCTTCGGCATCACGGTCGCCGCGCACCCACAATCGGTAGAACTTTCGCAAGTAAAGCATAGCCCCCGGAGCATCCTCGAACAGCGACCAGTTGCCGGCTGATCGCGCAAAGCTCATGCCCTCCTCCCAACTGGCCTGCAAGCCCCAGCTCTGCGCGAGTTGGCGATGCGCAAAACACAGCACACCGCTGAAACCCAGCTCGGCGAAACGTGGGTAGAGTGCCGCGACCACCGCATTATATTCGGCCAGCACCGCCTGCTTTTGTACCTGCCCGCCACGGCTGTCGAGCAACGGTTGCAAGGCTGCCCATACACCTGAATCGCGATCCACCAGCACTTCATCGCAGTCAATCAGCAACGCTCGATATTCTGTCAGCCCCATGGTGGGTCGATCCTCCAATGATGCATTGCATTCACCCCATGCTCCATAACAGCTCACAAGCGGCGCCGGAAGTCAGTCAGCCTTGGCTCAGTTCAAGACGCGTGCCAAGGCACCCTCAAGTATCTGCAGGGCTTCGTCGATTTGCGCTTCGGTGGTCACCAGCGGCGCGAGAAAGCGCAGCACGTTGCGGTACACACCGCACTTGATCACTAACAAACCGCCCTTGCGCGCTTCATCAATCAGCCGCTGATTAAGCTCTGCGTCTGGCGTGCGGGCCTCGTCGTTTTTGATCAGCTCGATGGCGAGCATGAACCCGGTGCCGCGCACATCACCTATTTGCGGGTGACGCTGTTGCAAGCGCAGCAAGCCTTGACGCAAGCGCGCGCCCAGGATTTCACCGCGCGCCAGCAGGTGTTCTTCCTCAAAAGCATTGATCACCGCCAGCGCCGCTGCGCAGGACAACGCGTTACCGCCATACGTGCCGCCCAGGCCACCGGGCAACGGCGCGTCCATAACCGCAGCTTTACCGACCACGCCAGACAACGGCAAGCCGCCGGCCAGGCTCTTGGCGACCGTCACCAGGTCTGGCTGGATGCCGGCGTGCTGGAAGCCGAACCACTTGCCGGTACGCCCGAAACCGGTCTGAATTTCATCCAGAATCAGCACGATGCCGTGTTTTTCAGTCAGCGCGCGCAGGCCCTTGAGAAACTCTACCGGCGCCGCGAGGAAGCCACCGTCGCCCTGTACCGGTTCAATCAGGATCGCCGCGACCCGCTCTGGTGCCACCTGCGTGGCAAGCAATTCGTCCAGCGCCTTCAGCGCCATGTCGCTGGTGAAACCGCGATAGGCATTCGGATACGGCGTATGGAACACCTCTGGCGCAAACGGCCCGAAGTTCTGTTTGTACGGCTGGCTCATGCCAGTGAGGGTGGTGCCGAGCAACGTGCGACCGTGAAAACCGCCGCGAAAGGCAATCACCGCCGACCGGTTGGTGTGCGCACGCGCAATCTTGACTGCGTTTTCCACCGCTTCGGCGCCAGAGGTAAAAAACGCAGCTTTGTAGGCCTCCTTACCGCCGATCAGCTCGCACAGGCGCTGGGCCAGGTCCAGATAAGGCTGATACGCAACCACTTGAAAGCACGCGTGGGACACCTTGTGCAGTTGAGCCTGCACCGCCGCGACCACTTTCGCGTGGTTGTGGCCAACGTTCAGCACGCCGATACCGCCGACAAAATCCAGGTAGCGCTTGCCGTCTACATCCCACAACTCGGTGCCTTGGGCGCGATCAATCACCAAGGGGTGAGCAGTGACCAGGCCACGGGGCACGAATTGGTCGCGCTGACGCAGCAAATGAGGGGTTTCATCGACTTTGCTATTCATGGTTTTTCCCATCGTGAGTCCGGCAACCGGAAGGTGGTTGCGATGTGATTCAGATTACGGTGTGTGGAAAACCAACTACGCCGAACTTGCCCCGTGAGAAATTCGGATCAACTGTTTTGCCCCCGCCTTTCAACAGATCCTGCGCCTGCCTTGAGCGATGATGTGGGTGACCTCTCTTGCGCAGGAAATGCCCATGGCCTTGCTCTACAAAGCTGACCCGGTGCGCGGCCAACACTGGCAAGCACTGTTCGCCGAATACGCACCCGACATCGCTTGGCGCGCCTGGCCAGACATCGGCAACCCGCAAGACATTCACTACCTGGCCGCCTGGCAGGCACCGGAGGATGTGGCGCAGCTGCTGCCCAATCTGAAAGTGTTGTTTGCCTTGTCGGCAGGCGTCGACCAACTGGACCTTCAACGCTTGCCGCCCGAGCTACCGGTGGTGCGCCTGCTTGACCCAGGCATCACCCGGGGCATGTGCGAATACGCGAGTTGGGCGGTGCTCAGCCTGCACCGGGACATGTTGTGCTACCGCCAGCAGCAAATAGCGCGCTGCTGGCAGGCGCATTTGTTGCAGCCTGCGGTGAACCGGCGCGTAGGCGTGATGGGCCTGGGGACTCAGGCCCAACAGATACTTGCGACATTGGCGCCGCTGGGGTTCGCCTTGTCGGGTTGGGCGCGCAGCGCTCATCAGGTGCCGGGCGTGGACTGTTACGCGGGCGAGCAGCAGTTGCCGGCGTTTCTCAGCCAGTGCGACATTCTGTTGTGCGTGCTGCCGCTGACGGAGCAGACCCACGGGATTCTGAATCGACGGTTATTTGCGCAACTTCCACGCGGCGCGGCGTTGATCAATATGGGCCGTGGCGGGCATCTGGTGGAGGAAGATTTGCTCGACGCGCTGGGCAGCGGGCAACTGAGCGGCGCGGTGCTGGATGTGCTGCAAGAGGAGCCGGCGCGGGCTGATCATCCGTTTTGGGACCATCCGCAGATTATGCTGACGCCGCACATTGCGGCAATGACTCAACCGCAGAGCGCCTTTGTGGTGTTGCTGGAGAATATTCGCCGGTTTGAGCGGGGCGAGCCGATGGTCGGTGAGATAGATCGGCGGTTAGGCTATTAGCCCGCTTTCCTGTCATCGCCGAACGGATGCACACACACCCAACTGTGGGACACACCCGACTGCGGGCTTGCTCGCGATGGCGATGTGTCAATCAACACATTCATTGGCTGAGCCACCGCTATCGCGAGCAAGCCCGCTCCCACATTTTTTGACAGCGCATCACGCCACTGGCTTGATCGAGCCTGCCGCAAAAATCCAAAAATGCTTGATACCTGACTGATACACACAGACCCAACTGTGGGAGCGGGCTTGCTCGCGATGGCGGTGTGTCAGTCAACACATTCCCTGGCTCCCATCCTGCCCGCTTTAGAGCTCGAGCCTCTCGGCAATCGCCAGGCCTACGTCCTGTGTCGAGCCCTGCCCGCCCAAATCCTGCGTGATCGGCCCTTCGGCAATCACCGTCTCGATCGCCCGCAAAATCCCGTCATGCGCGGCGCGATAACGTTCATCTCCATTGCCGAGAAAATCCAACATCAGCGCGCCCGACCAAATCATCGCAATCGGATTGGCGATATTCTGCCCGGCAATATCCGGCGCCGAGCCATGCACCGGCTCAAACAACGAAGGGAAGCGCCGCTGCGGGTCCAGGTTAGCGGACGGCGCGATCCCGATCGTGCCCGCACACGCCGGCCCCAGGTCCGACAAAATATCGCCAAACAGATTCGACGCCACCACCACATCAAACCGGTCCGGCTGCAACACGAACCGCGCGCACAGAATATCAATGTGCTGCTTGTCCCACGTCACCTCGGGGTAATTGGCCGCCATCAGCGCGGTGCGCTCATCCCAGTACGGCATGCTGATGGAAATGCCGTTGGACTTGGTCGCCGCCGTCAGGCGCTTGCGCGGACGCGTCTGCGCCAGCTCAAATGCAAACTTGAGAATGCGGTCCACACCGCGCCGGGTGAACACCGATTCTTGCAGCACAAATTCATGCTCGGTGCCTTCAAACATCTTGCCACCCACCGACGAATACTCACCTTCGGTATTCTCGCGGATCACCACAAAATCAATATCGCCAGGCTCACGCCCGGCCAGCGGGCACGGCACGCCGGGGAACAGCCGCACCGGGCGGATGTTCACGTACTGGTCGAAGTCGCGACGAAACTTGAGCAACGAGCCCCACAGGGAAATGTGGTCCGGGACTTTGTCCGGCCAGCCGACCGCGCCGAAGTAGATGGCGTCAAAGCCCTTGAGCTGCTCGAACCAGTCCTCGGGCATCATCTGCCCGTGTTCCAGGTAGTAATCGCAGTGCGCCCAATCCAGCACTTCAATGCTCAGGTTGAGGTGCCAAATCTTCGCCGCCTGCTGCAGTACGCGCAGCCCTTCGGGCAACACTTCCTTGCCAATGCCATCACCGGCAATCGCGGCGATTCTGTATGCCTTGCTCATGCCTCACACCTCATTAACTGTCAGTTCAACCCGCCGATATGGAAGGCTTTGACTTCAAGGTACTCGTCCAGCCCGTACTTGCTGCCTTCGCGCCCCAGACCCGACTGCTTGATGCCGCCAAACGGCGCGACTTCCATCGAGATAATCCCGGTGTTGAGCCCGACCATGCCGAACTCCAGCGCCTCGCCAAAACGCCACGAGCGCTGCAAGTCCTGAGTGAAATAGTAGGCGCCCAAGCCGTACGGCGTGGCATTGGCCAGGGCCAGCGCCTGGGCTTCATCGGTAAAGCGCATCAACGGCGCCACCGGGCCGAAGGTTTCTTCGTTGGCGAGCAACATGCCGGCGTGGGTGTCGCCGAGCACCGTGGGCTGCACGAACTGGCTGTCGCCCGTGGGGATCGCGCCGCACAACAACTGTGCGCCTTGGCTCAAGGCGTCGTCGATATGCCGCGCCACCTTGTTCACCGCCGCAGGGTTGATCAGTGGGCCAATAGTCACGCCGTCTTCCAGGCCATTGCCGACCTTGAGCTTGCCCACCTCCTCGACCAGCCGCGCGGCGAAACGCGCGTAGATACCGTCCTGCACCAAGATGCGGTTGGCGCACACGCAGGTTTGCCCGGCGTTGCGAAACTTGCTCAGCATCACGCCCGCCACGGCCTGTTCGAGGTCGGCGTCGTCAAACACGATAAACGGGGCATTGCCGCCCAGTTCCAGGCTCAGGCGCTTGATGTGCTCGGCGCTTTGGCGCATCAACAGGCGGCCGACGGCGGTGGAACCGGTGAAGGAAATTTTGCGCACCGCCGGGTTGCCGGCCAGCTCTTCGCCGATACCGGCGGGCAGCCCGGTGATGACATTGAACACCCCGGCAGGGATACCGACACGCTCGGCCAGCACCGCCAGAGCCAAGGCCGACAGTGGCGTGAGGTCGGACGGCTTGACGATAATCGGGCAACCGGCGGCCAGCGCGGGCGCGCATTTACGCGTGATCATTGCGTTGGGGAAGTTCCACGGGGTGATCGCGGCGCACACCCCCACCGGTTGCTTGAGCGTCAGCAAGCGACGGTCGCCGCTCGGCGCCGGCATGGTTTCACCGTAGACGCGGCGGGCTTCCTCGGCGAACCATTTGACGAAGCCGGCACCGTAGCGAATTTCGCCCTTGGCTTCGTTGAGCGGCTTGCCCTGTTCGCAGGTCATGATCAGCGCCAGGTCATCAAGGTTATCGATCATCGCCTGGTGCCAACGTTCAAGCAGCGCTGCGCGCTCCGCTGCCGGGCGTGCGCGCCAGGCAGGCCAGGCGCGCTCGGCGGCTTCGATGGCGCGGCGGGTGTCCACCGCGTGCATGGCCGGAACCTGTGCCAACAACTGGCCGGTGGCGGGGTCGTGGATGGCCAGCGTGGAGCCGCTGTCGGCAGCGCGCCACTGGCCATCCACATAGCCGAGTTCAGCCAACAGGCTGGGGTCTTGCAAGCGATTCTTGAGCATGGTCGAGTCCTGGTCCGAGACACGCTCAAGTCTAGGCAGGTCGCGCAAACGAGGATGCCGAAAGCGCGTTTGAAGCAGCGTGCCGTGCTGAAAATCACGCGAGGACGGCAGGCTCTGCTAGGCCGTCAGCGAACCCAGCATGCCTTGCAAAAAGCGCTCGCCCGCCTCCATCTGGCTGATCTCGACAAACTCGTCGGGCTTGTGCGCCTGCTCGATGGAACCCGGCCCGCAGACCACCACCGGCACATCCAGACGCTGCTTGAACAGGCCGCCTTCGGTGCCGAACGAGACCTTTGCAGTGCCGGTGCCCGGCGCCGCGAATTGCTTCAAAAAGCGCACCGCCTCAACGCTTGGGTGGGTGTCGAGCCCTGGGTAAACGTTGATGGTTTCGATCTCGATGGCCGCCACGCTGGACAACTTCTGCGCCTCACGCACGATCACTTCGGCGCGCTCGCGCATTTGTTCCAGGAACTGCTCCAGGTCGTCGGCCGGCAGGTTGCGCACTTCAAAATCCAGGGTGCACAGATTGGGCACAATATTCAGCGCCTTGCCGCCGCTAATCTGCCCGACGTGCACGGTGCTGTAGGGCACATCGTAGTCCGTGTCCTGAGCGCCGTGGCGTTGCAGTTGCTGCTGGCTTTCGCGCAGCGCGGCGATAAAGTCGCAGGCCACGTGGATCGCATTCACCGAACGCGGGGCCAGCGACGAATGCGCCTCCAGGCCACGGCAATGGGTGCGGTATGAACCCTTGCCCTTGTGGCCGAGTACAAACTGCATGTTGGTCGGTTCGCCGACCAGGCACAAAAACGGGCGAACCGGCGCCAGGTGCAACACGTCGAGCAAGCGCCGCACGCCAACACAGCCGATCTCCTCGTCGTGCGACAGGGCCAACTGCAGCGGGCGGTTCAGGGTTTGATCAGCCGCGTCGAGCATCGCGTCGATGGCCAGGGCAATAAAGCCCTTCATGTCGCAACTGCCGCGCCCATAAATACGCCCGTCCTGCACCGTGGCGGCGAACGCCGGAAAGGTCCACGCCTGCCCCGCCGCCGGCACCACATCGGTGTGCCCGGAGAGCAACACGCCGGGCTGGTGCTTGGGGCCGGTGCTGGCAAACAGATTAGCCTTCTTGCCGCTTTCGTCCTTGACGATCAGCGACTCGATGCCCTTGGTCAGCAGCAGGTCGCGCACGTAGTCGATCAGGGCCATGTTCGACACTGACGACACTGTATCGAAGGCCATCAGCTGTTTGAGAATCTCGAGAACGCGAGGTTTCATGAGGCCTGGCTCCGTTGGATGGCAGGGAGGGCAAAGCGGGTGATGGAAAACGGCTCAATCGGCGTGCTGGTACTGCCGGTGCTGAGCAGCTCCGCCATGACATCGCCAACGCCTGGGCCGAGCTGAAAACCATGCCCGCAAAAACCAAAAGCGTAGAACAAACCGTCGACGCTGCCACTGCGCCCCATCACCGGCAGCGAGTCCGGCAGGTAGCCTTCGATGCCGCTCCACACGCGGATGATGCTCAGGTTACCGACGCCCGGCAGCAGGCGGCGCATCTGGTTGATCTGGTTGAGGATGCTGCGCGGCTCGACCTGAGCGCGACGGTTGAGCATGTCCGGTTTGCTGCGGTAACCGCCGCCAATCACGATATTGCCGCGTGGGATCTGCCGGAAGTAAATCACCTCTTCAGGAATTTTGGTGTACACGCCGATCACCGTCGGCAGCGCGTAGGGCACCGGCTCGGTCACCGCCATTTGCGGGCCGTGGGTGTCCAGCGGCACCGGTTCGCCGAACTGCGCCGAGAGTTTCTGGCCCCAGGCCCCGGCGGTGATCAACAGTTGCGCGGCCTGGAACTGGCGGCCGTCGGTGGTGCTGACATGAAAGTCAGCGCCCACCTTGTGCACCTCGGCGACTTCGGTACGCTCTTCAATCTGCGCACCCAAGCGCACCGCCGCGCGCGCAAACGCAGGTGCTGCGAGGCGCGGGTTGGCGTGGCCGTCGTGGGGCGCGTAGGAGCCGCCCTTGACGTCCGGGCCAAGGAAGCCGAAGCGTTGACGCAACTCGGCGCCGCGATAAATTTTAAGGTCCAGTTGCGCGGCTTCCGGCGCGGCGGCGTAGGCCTCCAGTTCGGCGATTTCATCTTCGCGATAACACACGCGCATATGCCCGCTGGGAATGAACTCAAGGTCATCGCCGATTAATTCCGGCAGGCGTTTCCACAAGGCCCAGGAACGGTTGGCCAGGGCCAATTGGCCGAGGAAGCGGCCTTGCCGCCGCACGTTGCCGAAATTCACACCGCTGGCGTATTGGCCGATCTGGTCGCGCTCCAGCAAGATCACCGATGCCGCGAAGACGCAGGAAAAACGCGGTTGCCGAGCCCATCAGGCCGCCGCCGACAATTACCACGTCAGCTTTTTGCACACTCATGGCGCGACCTCCTCGGTGAGCATCGACAACGGTTTGACCGGCGCTTGGCCACGCTGGCGGCCGACCTCCTGCACCGGCACGCGCGCCTCGGCGGCAATCACCTCGGCGCCCGCCTGCGAGCAATAGCGGCCCTGGCAGCGGCCCATGCCGACCCGGCTGAACGCCTTGGCGCGGTTGACCTCGCAGGCGCCCTTCTGATTCACCGTGTTGCGTAATTCGCCGGCACTGATCATCTCGCAACGGCACACGATGGCACTGTCCGGTAGCGCCCTGGCCTGTTCGCTGGGCCATGGGAATGCCTGTGCCAGGCCGAGGCGAAATTGATCCATGGCCGCCAGCGCCTGCTGTTGCGCGTCACGCAGCGCGGTATCAAAAGGCTGCTTTAAATCTTCAAGCAAGGTCAGCGCGACCAGGCGCCCGGCATGCTCGGCGGCGTCGGCACCGCGAATTTTCGAGCCGTCACCGGCGGCGTACACGCCGTCTACCGACGTGCGCCCGGCGGCGTCGGTGGCCAGCCACCATTGGCTGGACGGTTCGTCAAACGCCATCTTGCAGCCCGCCAAATCGCCCAATTGGGTTTCCGGGCGCAAGTGATAACCGAGCGCCACGGCATCGGCCTGCACCGTCACGGCCTGGCCGTTGCCCGCCGTAAAGCGCACCCCGCCGACGCCGCTGGCGGCATCCCCGATGATCTGCAATGGCTTGACCCCCAGATGCACCGCCACTTTAGCGCGGTACAGTTGCGCCAGCAGCTTGATGCCGGTGAACAGCAAGCCGGGGCGTGCGAGCAGTTTTGGCAAGGCTTTAAGGCGCAGGCTGAAGGGCGACGTGTCGAGCACCGCCGCCACCTCGGCGCCGGCTTTGACGTATTGGCTGGCAACCAGGTAAAGCAACGGCCCGCTGCCCATGAAGACCACGCGATGGCCGATCGACACGGCCTGGTTTTTCAAGGCGATCTGCGCCCCGCCGAGGCTGTAGGTGCCCGCCAATTGCCAGCCTTCGATGGGCATCAAGCGGTCAGTGGCGCCGGTGCACAGAATCAGCGCGTCGTAATCCACGGTGCTGTGCCGGCCCTGGCTCGCACAACACAATTGCCCCGGCGTGAGGTTCCACACCAAGGTGTCGGGGCGGTAATCGATCACGCTGCGCAGGCGATCAAACGTCTGGTGCAGGTGCTCAGCCTTGGCCGCTTCGCTGCCGTACAGGGTGGCGTAGTCGCGGGTAAACCCATGCGGCTGGCGGCGATAGATTTGCCCGCCGTCACGGCGATTTTCATCGATCAAAATCGGCGTGATACCGGCGTTTACCAGGGTTTCGGCGCAGCGAACCCCGGCGGGTCCGGCACCCACAATGACTACCCGTGCAGTGGCCATGTTGCCTCCGGTTGTGTGGTGACAATATCCAGGCCCTCGCGGACCTCGTTGGAGCAAGCGCGCAGGCGTTCGCCGCTGCGGGTCCACACCCAGCAATCCTGGCAGGCGCCCATCAGGCAGAAACCGGCGCGGCGCCCGCTGTCGAATTCCGACTGGCGCAAGGCGTTACCGTGGGTCAGCAAGGCGACCATCAGGGTGTCGCCCTGCAGGGCTTCGATGGCTGCACCGTCCACGGTCAGGCTGACCGTCGGCCGGCCCTGTTCGGCCAGCCTCACAAAACGCCCTTTCATGCATACGCTCCCAACGTCATGGTGGTCAGGCCCTGCTGCGTGTTGAGCAACTGGGCAGTGTCGTGGTGACAGAGAATTTCACCGCCGTTGGCCAGCGTCCGCCGATTCGGCGCGGTGCGGTTGCACAGGCCGTCGACCCGCACCGGGCAGCGGTTGAGGAAGGTGCAGAGTTCCGGCACATTGGCGCGCGGGCCAATCGGCGGCAACGCGCCAGCGCTGGCGCTGCAGGTTTCCAGCCAGCCTTGGCGCAACTCCGGCACCGAGTGAATCAACAGGTCGGTGTAGGGATGAAACGGCGGCACGGCAAACGACTGGCGGCTGCCGGCCTGTACTTTGTGGCCGCTGTACATCACCACAATGTCGTCGCACAGCGCGCGCACAGTGGAAATATCGTGGCTGATAAACAGGTAGGACACGCCTAACTGCTGGCGCAGATCGCGCAGCAGTTCGAGGATCGCCGCGCCCACCACGGTGTCCAGCGCCGAGGTCACTTCATCGCACAGGATCAGGTCGGGTTTGGCGGCCAGCGCGCGGGCCAGGTTGACCCGCTGCTTTTGCCCGCCGGACAACTCGTTCGGGCGGCGTTGAGCCAGGTCACGCGGCAGGCGCACCAGGTCGAGCAATTCGCCGACGCGGGTTTGCAGCGCGGCGCCTTTGAGGCTGAAATACATCTTCAACGGCCGACTGAGGATGGTCGCCACACTGTGCATGGGGTTGAGCGCCGTGTCGGCGTTCTGAAAGACCATTTGAATGCGTCGGAACTGCTCGGGGGTGCGTTCGGACAAACTGCCGCCCAACGGCTGGCCGTCGAACGTCAGCTTACCGAGGGCCGGGGTCAGCAGCCCCGCCACCACACGCGCCAAGGTGGATTTGCCGGAGCCCGACTCGCCGATCACGCCGATGGCCTGGCCGCGTCGTACGTTGAGGTCGATGTCTTCGAGTACACGAATCGACGGCATGCCTTGCAGGTTTTTGTTGCCGTAGCCGGCTGTGAGGTTGCTGATGGTCAGCAACGGCACTTCTTCGGCAACGCCGCACGGCGGCCGAATGTTGGTGTCGGGGCGCGCGGCGGCCAGCAGGCTGCGCGTGTATGCATGGCTCGGGGCCTTGAGCAGCGGCGCGGTGGCGCTTTGTTCGAGGATTTGCCCGCCGTTGAGCACCACGATCTGGTCGGCCATCTGCGCCACCACCGCCAGGTCGTGCGACACGTACACCGCCGTGGTGCCGCGCTCGCGCACTACTCGCTTGAAAGCACGCAACACGTCGATTTGGGTGGTCACATCGAGCGCCGTGGTCGGCTCGTCGAGCACCACCAGCAGCGGGTCGCTGATCAGCGCCATGGCGGCCATCACCCGTTGCAGTTGCCCGCCGGACACCTGGTGCGGGTAGCGTTGGCCAATGCGCTCCGGGTCTGGCAGCGCCAGGTCGCGGAACAGTCCGATGGCTTTGGCGTGCAGGTCAGCGCGGCTGCCCAGGCCATGGATCAGTGCGCCCTCTACCACTTGGTCGATGAGTCTTTTCGCCGGGTTGAACGCCGCCGCCGCGCTTTGCGCGATGTACGACACACGGTTGCCGCGCAGTCCTTGCAGGTGCTTTTCGCTCAACGCGAGCATGTCGTGCTCGCCGACTTGCACCACCCCGCCGGACAGGCGACAACCGCGCCGCGCGTAGCCGAGCAGCGCCAAGGCGATGGTGGTCTTGCCGGAGCCAGACTCACCGATCAGCGCCAGCACTTCACCTTTTTTCAGCGCGAAACTCACGCCTTTGACGATTTCCACCTCGCCGCGCTCGCCACCGGCGACCACGCGCAGGTCTTTGACGCAAATCAACTCAGTCATTTCAATGGCCTCCCATACGTCGACTACGTCGGGATGACAGATGGTCGATCAGCAGATTCACGCTGATGGTCAGCGTGCCGATGGCCAGCGCCGGAATGATAATGGCCAGCGCGCCCTGGTTGAGCCCGCCGATGTTTTCGCGCACCAGCGAGCCGAGGTCGGCGTCTGGCGGTTGTACGCCAAGCCCGAGAAAACTCATGCCGCTGAGCAGCAATACGATGTAGCCGAAGCGCAGGCCGAGGTCGGTGAGTACCGGGTTGAGCATGTTCGGCAAAATTTCCATGCAGGCCACGTACAACCGGCGCTCGCCACGCGTACGCGCCACCTGCACGTATTCCAGCGCCTCGATGTTGACCGCCATGCTGCGCGCGACGCGGAACGCGCCCGGGATATAACTGATCACCGCCGTGCAGATCAGCAGCGTGACTGACGAGCCGAATGCCGAGACCATGATCAGTGCGAGCATTTTGCTCGGGATCGAAATGAACGCGTCCATGATGCGGCTGATGATTTCGTCCAGCCACTTGGGCGAGACCACCGACAACAGGGCGCAACCGGTGCCCAGCGCGCTGGCCAGCAACGCCGCCACCAGCGCCAGCCCAACGGTGAACCGCGCGCCGACCAGCACCCGGCTGAGCATGTCGCGGCCGAGGTAATCGGTGCCGAAGGGGTGCGTGAGGCTGAAGCCTTCGAAGATGTTATCCGACACCACCTCACCCACCGGGTGCGGTGCCAGCCAAGGGCCGAACAGCGCCACCAGCAACCACGCTACACAGACCACGCCGCCCACCAGGCCGAGCCACGACGGGCCGCTGGACGCCTTGGCAAGTGCCAGCGCGGAAGACACGGGCTTTGACTTTGCAATGAGCGGATTCATTGGTTTCTCAGCCTCGGGTTGGACAGAATTGCACACAGGTCGGCAAGCAGCACCAAGCCCAGGTAGGCCGCGCAGAACAGCATGGTGCACGCTTGCACCAGCGCCATGTCGCGGTTGGTCACGGCATCGACCATCAAGCTGGCAATGCCGGGGTAGTTGAAGATGGTCTCGACAATCACCACCCCGCCCAACAGGTACGAGAGGCTCAGGGCAATGGCGTTGGCAATCGGCCCGATCGCATTGGGCAAGGCGTGGCGCAGCACAATGCGGATAGGGCTGACGCCTTTGAGGCGGGCCATTTCGACGTAGGCGCTGTCGAGTTGGTCGATCACGGCGGCGCGGGTCATGCGCGCCATTTGCGCGACGATCACGCAGCACAGCGTCATCACCGGCAACGCATACGTGCGCATGAATTGCAGCGGTGAGCTGATGTCGCTGGCGTACGAGAGGGCCGACAACCAACCGAGGTTGACCGCAAAAATCAGCACCGCCAGGGTCGCCACCAGAAACTCCGGCACGGCGACCATGGCCAGCGTGACGAAGCTCAAGCAGCTGTCGATGCGCCCGCCCCGGCCCATCGCCGAGCCGATGCCGAGTAACAGCGCCACCGGCACCGACACCAGCGCCGTGGCGCCCGCCAGCATCAGCGTATTGGGCACCCGGCCGGCCATCAATTCACCGACCGGCATGGCGTTGGACACCGACAGGCCCATGTCGCCGGTGAGCAGGCTCATCAACCAATGCAAATACCGCAACACACCGGGTTGGTCCAACCCCAGTTTCAGGCGCAGTGCCGCCACTTGTTCAGGGGTCGCGAACTGGCCAAGGGATTGTTGCGCAGCGTCCCCCGGCAGTACCGCCGTGATCGCAAACACGACCATCGACACGATCAACAATGTCACGACCCCGGCGCCGAAGCGTCGGCAGATCAACCACAGTGTATTGCTGTTCATCGCACTGCCCTCCTTAAGCGTCCAACCACACCTGCTCGGCGAACATGTAGCCCATAAAACCGCCCAACGGGTTGGTGTCATAGCCTTTGACGCGCTGGTCGACGCCGTCGATGTTGCTGATAAACACCGGCACGCCGATGCCGCAGTGGTCGTGCACCAGCGTCTGCATGTCGCCGTACATTTTGGCGCGCTTGGCGTCATCGGTTTCGGCACGCGCGAGCATCAGCAATTGGTCGAACTGATCGTTCTGCCAACCCGACTCGTTCCACGGCGCCTTGGACTGGAAGAACTGCGAAAACATCACGTCGGCATTTGGCCGTGGGTTGATGTTGCCGAAGCTCAGCGGGTGCTTCATCCAGTGGTTCGACCAGTAGCCGTCGCTGGGCAGGCGGTTCACATCGAGCTTGAGCCCGGCCTGTTTGGCCGATTGCTGCAAGAGCACGGCGATGTCTACCGAACCGGTAGCAGCGGGCGATGCCATGATCGGCATGGTGATGCTTTCCATGCCGGCTTTTTTCAGCAGGAACCTGGCTTTTTCCGGGTCGTACACGGTCTGCGGCAGGTCGGTATTGAAGTAGCGCGAACCCGGCGCAATCGGGTGATCGTTGCCGACCACGGCAAACCCACGGAACACCGCAGACTTGACCTGTTCACGGTCGAGCAGCAGTTTCATGGCCTGGGTGAAGTCGGGGTTCTTGCCGGGCAACTGGTCCTGGCGAATGATCAAGTCAGTGTAGTTGCCCGACGGTGCATCGACGACCCGGTGTTTGCTGCTCGCCGCGATACGCGTGGTCGAACGCGGGTTGACCTCGTTGATCATGTGCACGTCGCCCGACAACAGCGCGTTGACCCGCGACGGCTCGTCGGCAATCGCAATGAACTCGATTTCGTCGAGGTACGGCAGGCCCGGTTTCCAGTAACTTTTATTGCGCACGGCAATCGAGCGCACGCCCGGCTTGAACTCGCCCACCGTGAACGGCCCGGTGCCAATGCCTTTGCTAAAGTCGCTGGTGCCCTCGGGCACGATCAGCAAGTGCGATACCGCAAGAATCGACGGCAGCTCGGCGTTCGGCCCGCTGAGGCGAATCTGCACCTCGTTCGGCCCGCTGGCTTTGATCTCG
The DNA here is from genome assembly GCF_009296165.1 of Pseudomonas kitaguniensis. Classification (GTDB taxonomy): domain Bacteria; phylum Pseudomonadota; class Gammaproteobacteria; order Pseudomonadales; family Pseudomonadaceae; genus Aquipseudomonas; species Aquipseudomonas kitaguniensis. The sequence continues at coordinate 15,515 of NZ_VUAZ01000101.1, forward strand.
GCGAACTGCTCCATCAGCGGCATCACCTTGGAGCCAGTGAGTGGGTCTTTATGCCGGTTAAGGGAGAACACCACGTCGGCGGCGCTCAGGCTCTTGCCGTTGTGGAAGGTCACGTCTTTACGCAGGGTGATGGTCCACAGGGTTGCGTCGGTATTCTCGATGCGCTCGGCCAGCTCCAACTGCGGCACCAGGTGCTTATCGAAACGGGTCAGGCCGTTATAAAACATGTAGTGGCGTACGTAGTCGGTGGACAGCGCACCCTTGGCCGGGTCAAGGGTGTCGGCGGTGGAACTGGACATACCGGCGACACGAATTTTGCCACCGGGTTTGCCTTTACCCGCAACGCCTGCGTCATCGGCGAACACCTTGCCAGCGGCGCCAAACAGGCTGCCGGCTCCGGCAGCGGCGACGCCGGCAACCCCGAGCATTTGCAGGGCGTGGCGGCGCGACATGCCACGGTTGAGGCTTTCAAACACCCGCAGGCTTTCCTGGCCGGAGATCAGCTCGGGTGGGGTTTTGTTGTCAGTCATATCAAGGCTACCTGTCGATAATCGGAAGAATCGAGTGCTCACGGATGTCCGGAGCGTCCTGGAAACGCAAACGACGGTGACGCAACATCGGCCAACTCAGTGCAAATAATCCTGAAAGCGGTAGTAGGCGCCCACGAACGGCAGGAACCAGGGTTTGCCGAAGTGCCCTGGAATCGCCGGCCATTCGAGTTCACGCCAAGGGTTGGCAGCCGCATTCCCGGCCATCACCTCGGCCATCACCTGGCCCATGTGCACCGACATTTGCACGCCATGGCCGCTGTAGCCCATGGAATGAAACACGCCGCCTTGCTGGCCCGCGCGGGGCAGGCGGTCAGAGGTCATGTCGACCAGGCCGCCCCAGCAGTAGTCGATTTTCACCTGCGCCAACGGCGGGAACATGTTCAGCATCGCCGCGTGCAGCACCTTGCCGCTCTTGGCATCGGAGACGCTGTTGGACATCGCAAACCGCGCACGCCCGCCGAACAGCAGGCGGTTGTCCGGGGTCAGGCGAAAGTAGTTGCCGATCATGCGGCTGGTCACATAGGCCCGGTGCCGGGGCAGCAATTGGTCGATCAACGCCTGCGGCAACACCTCGGTGGCAATCACAAAACTGCCCACCGGCACGATCCGTCGGCGGTACCACGCGAGGTCGCCATGTTGGCAAGCACCCGTGGCCAGCAGCACTTGCCCGGCGTGCAGCGAGCCCTTGGCGGTGTTGACCTGATAGCCGCCGGCCTGAGCCTTCCAGTTGTCGACCTGGGTGTGCTCGTAGATCATCGCGCCGCGCCGCGCTGCCGCCTCGGCCAAGCCGACACCAAAGCGGCCAACGTGCATCTGCACCCCGTTGCGTTGCAGCAACCCGCCATGAAACTGCGTCGAGTTGACCTCGGCGCGGGTTTGCTCGGCGCTGAGCAGTTCCACATCGGCGTCGACCTCTTGGCGAATCAGCTCGCAGGTGCGCGCCAGGCCCTCGTAATGCAGGGGCTTGGCAGCCAACTTGAGCTTGCCGTTGCGCACCAGGTCGCAGGCGATCCCTTCCTGCTCGACCAGCGAAACCACGCTGTGCACCGCACGTTCGTAGGCCTGGTAATAGGCGCGTGCCTTGTCGGCACCGAGGCTTGCGTGCAACCCGGCGTAGTCCTGAGCCACCCCGGTGTTGCACTGCCCACCGTTGCGCCCCGAGGCTTCGCCGATCACCCGCCCGGCATCCAGCACCACCACGCTGGCGCCTTTAAGCGCCAGCGCGCGCGCCGCCGCAAGGCCGGTGAACCCACCGCCAACCACCGCCACGTCGACCTGCTTGGGCAAGCCGCCCAGTTGCGCACCGGTAAACGCCGGTGCGGTGTCGAGCCAATAGGATTCACTGCCCATGTAATGCCCTCAAGGTGCGCAGTTACAGACCGACCAATGCCGGCAGCCCACCGATGTCGGTGATCTGCTGATAACCGTAAAACGCATTCGCCGGCACTTCATGGCCACGGGCAACAAAAGCCTTGTGCTTGATTTTCATGTCATGCGCCGACATCAGGTCATAACGGAAGCTCGAAGACACATGCAAGATGTCTTCCGGACCGCAGCCAAGGTTGTCGAGCATAAATTCAAAGGCTGCCAAACGCGGCTTGTAGGCCTGTGCCTGCTCGGCGGTGAACACTTTGTGGAACGGCGCGCCGAGTTTGTCGACGTTGGACATGATTTGGCTGTCGCTGGCATTCGAGAAAATCACCAGCGGAATCTTGTCGGCGATTTTCGACAGGCCAGCCGGCACATCTGCATGCGGGCCCCACGTCGGCACGGCGTCGTAATACAGCTGGCCTTCTTCGCGATAGTCGATGCCCCAACGCTTGCACGTACGCGCCAGGGCAGTCTTGAGAATTTCATCGTAGGGGCGCCAGTCACCCATGACCTGATCAAGGCGATAGGCCGAGAAGTCTTTGACGAACTGGTCCATCTGCTCAGCGCTGATGCGGTCTGCGAACAGCTCGCGGGTCATGGTGCCCATATGGAAGTTGGTCAGCGTACCGTAGCAGTCGAACGTAATGAATTTGGGACGAAGAAAGCTCATGGAGTGCGGTCCTGAAGTTCGTTGAGTGTGGCAAGCGTTCGCTGCCCTGGCGGCGCGTTGGCCTCGTTGCAGCACAGCTTCATTACAACACTGTGAAATCAGCATATGCCGTCTAAAACGACCTGCACTCAATACAAACCACCGTTTTGGTGGCTGGGCTCAGCAGAGTTTGCGGTACGCGCCAGGCTTGGGCAGAGCCTGTGTTTGTGCGCTTTTATGGGCCTTTTTGGAGTGGGAAGGCTTAAGCATGCGGGTGGGGGCGGCAGAAAGTGTGGTTGGCGGTATTTGGGACGTGGAGAAGATAGACCGGGTGTATACGAAAAACGAGAGACGGCTGATCAGGCAGTTATTTATGCGGGCTAATCTGCGGCTACCGCGTGATCGGCGTATGGGTTGGACGGAGTCCTTAATCCGCCCTTCCTGGCACCAGGAACCCAATCACGCCACGCTTTCCTGGGCTATCTGCGCATTTATGAATACAGCGGCTGTTCTTCAAGGCCTACACCGGATAGAAGAATTGGGCACCCATAAAAATGATCGCAATCCAGGGAGACCAAGAGTCGATGCTCGGCATGGTTGTGTAACCTCGTAAACTTTCTCTCCAATGTATTCGCCAGTCGTAGCACCGACTGTCGTCCCCACCCTTGCGCCCGCCCCTACTTCGGCCGCAACTATAGATGCCCCTACATCGGGCCTCGCGCAAGGTCCGTTCGAGCTACCTAAACTTCAGCAAAATGGCAACGACTATCATCCCAATGAAGGAGGTAAGGATTGTCGCCGTAACGCTTATAAGAAGACGTTTCAGATAACGTGGGAAGTTTTCTAAATCTACTGGATCCAAGTCACCCAGGCGCAGGTGTACCTTGGGTATCGTGATCATCCCGGCAATTTTTGACATTTTCCAACAGGGACCAAAGTACACCCCGCTTGCCCAAGCTA
>NZ_VUAZ01000102.1 GCF_009296165.1 Pseudomonas kitaguniensis
CGCTTCTCAGATCAAGATCAGAAGCAAAAGCACGGCGGCCTGAAAGCCGACCTGAGTGGTTGAAGCAGATCAAAAGCGCTTTTTGTGGGGCTTGCTCGCGATGCAGGCACCTCGGACCATCAGGCATACCGGGTTGATGCCATCGCGAGCAAGCCCGCTCCCACAGTTTGATCGAGTGCGACCTAAACCTTGAACAGTCGCAATAACCCATCAAGCTGTTCACTCAACCCACGCAAATGCTCACTCGCGACGCTGGACTGTTCAGCGGCCAGCGCGGTGCTGTGGGACAGCCCGGCGGCTTGTGTGACGTTCTGGTTGATGTCTTCCACCACATGCGCCTGTTGCAGCGTGGCGCTGGCGATCGAGGCGTTCAGCCCGCTCAGGTTGAGCAGCGCCTGGCCGATGGCATTGAGGCTGGCACCGGCTTGGCCGGCTTGTTCGATGGTCAACTGCGAGGCGCTGTGGCTGTCGCTGATCACCTTGACCGCCGCTTCCGAGTGGCCTTGCAGACGCTCGATCATCACCTGGATTTCGGCGGTGGATTTTTGCGTACGCTGGGCCAGCAAGCGCACTTCATCCGCCACCACGGCAAAACCACGGCCTTGTTCGCCCGCGCGTGCGGCTTCGATAGCGGCGTTGAGCGCCAAAAGGTTGGTCTGGTCGGCAATGGAGCGAATCACTTCCAGCACGCCACCAATCTGCGTGCTTTCACTGGAGAGTGTGCGGATCACTTCCACGGCTTGGCTGATGGTGCTGGAGAGCTGGTCGATCTGCTGCAAGCTGCCGTCGATATTGATTTGGCCCTGTTGCGCCTGGGCCTGAGCATTGCGCATTTCGCTGGCGGCATGTTCGGCGTTTTTTGCCACGTCCTGCACGCCGTAGGTGACTTGGTTGACCGCGGTCGCCACCAGTTCCATCTGTTGCGACTGTTGCTGGCTGCGGTCATGCGCCTGGCTGGCGCTGCTGCCCAGCTCGGTCGATGACTGGCCAAGCGCGCTGGCGCAGGTCTGCAATTGGCTGACCACGCGGTGCAGCTTGGCGGTAAAGCTGTTGAAGTGCACAGACAATTGGCTGACTTCGTCGTGCCCGTGGGTGTCGAGGCTGCGGGTCAGGTCGCTTTCGCCGCTGGCGATGTTGGCCATGGCGTTCACCGCCGCCTGCAACGGGTTGACGATGCTGCGCGCGATCAGCATGACCAAGGCGGCCATTACCAGCGCGATAACCAGGCCGATCAGCGAGGCTTTCCACACCTGGCCTTTGAACTCGGCCTGCACGTCGTCCACGTACACGCCGGAGCCGATAATCCAGCCCCACGGCTCAAACAACTGGATATACGAGGTTTTCTCCACCGGCGCGTCGGCGCCAGGTTTGGGCCAGCGATAGTTGACGATACCGGCGCCCTTGGCCTTGGCCAGGATCACGAACTCGTTGAACACCGCAAAACCGTCGGGGTCCCGAATCGCCGAGAGGTTCTGGCCGTCGAGCTTGGGGTTGGCCGCGTGCATGATCATCACGGGCGTCAGGTCGTTGATCCAGAAATAGTCGTCATGGTCGTAGCGCAGGCCACGCACCGCGCTCAGGGCTTGTTGCTGCGCCGCTTCGCGGGTCAGTACGCCGGTTTTTTCGAGGTTCTGGTAATAGGTGAGTACGCCACTGGCGGTTTGCACCACGTGCTGGGTTTGTTGACGCTTGGCTTGGTAGAGGTCGCCATGGATCTGTTTGAGCATCAGCAGCCCCAGGGTCAGCAGCATCAACACGGCAACTACCAGGATCAACCAGAGCCGGCGGCTGATCGACATGCTGCGCAAACTGTTCATCGTACTGTCACTCCGTGCTTTTTATAATTGTGGGCGCTGCATCGACATTTCCCGCGTGTCTGATAGGCTTTCGGCCTGAAATTGAAAAACCTGAGTACTCGCTGATTTTTCACGGAAATTTTGCAGTCCGGTGTTGAGAATCAACCCCGGGCCTTGAGTGCGCTCGTCGTCAGTGAACCCTTAAAAAAGACTAACAAGGCACGCCGATGGGCATGACCTTTGGAGAAAGCATGGATTTTTGGACCGCCATACAGGCATTGATTCTTGGCGTGGTGGAGGGGCTGACAGAGTTCCTGCCGATCTCCAGTACCGGCCACCAGATCATCGTCGCCGACTTGATCGGCTTCGGCGGCGAACGCTTCGAAGCGTTCAACATTATTATCCAGTTGGGTGCGATCCTCGCCGTCGTCTGGGAGTTTCGGCGCAAGATTTTCGACGTGGTGATTGGCTTGCCAACCCAGCGCAATGCCCAGCGCTTCACAGTCAACCTGATCATCGCGGTGCTGCCGGCCGTGGTGCTGGGGGTGATTTTCGCCGACCTGATCAAGCACTACCTGTTCAACCCGATCACCGTGGCCACAGCGTTGGTGATCGGTGGCGTGATCATGTTGTGGGCCGAGCGCCGCGAACATGCGGTGCATGCGCACAGCGTGGACGACATTACCTGGAAAGACGCACTCAAGGTCGGCCTGGCCCAATGCCTGGCGATGATTCCGGGCACCTCGCGTTCCGGCGCAACCATTATTGGCGGCTTGCTGTTTGGCCTGTCGCGCAAGACCGCAACCGAGTTTTCGTTCTTCCTCGCGATGCCGACCATGGTCGGCGCGGCGGTGTATTCGGGTTACAAGTACCGTCACCTGTTCCAGCCCGATGACCTGCCGGTTTTCGCCATCGGTTTTGTCACCTCGTTCATCTTCGCGATGATTGCGGTCAAGGCCTTGCTCAAGTTTATTGCCAGCCACAGCTACGCGGCGTTTGCCTGGTACCGGATTGCGTTCGGTCTGGTGATCCTGGCGACCTGGCAGTTTGGCTGGATCGACTGGACTGCGGTAAAACCATGACCCTTCAGCGGCCACGCTTGAAGGCGCTGATCTTTGCGTTGGTGTGCGCGGCACCGCTGACCGGTTCGGTATTGGTGTGGCAGCGCGGCGAGACGGTTTTGCCGCTCGCCGCTTACGCGGTGGTCAGTGTGCTGGCGTTTTTGCTGTACTGGAACGACAAGCGCAAGGCGCAAACCGAAGGCCGGCGCACCCCGGAAAACATCCTGCACGCCGTGGAACTGGCGGGCGGCTGGCCGGGGGCTTTGATTGCTCAGCAGGTGCTGCGGCACAAGACGCGCAAGGTGTCTTACCAAGTGCTGTTCTGGGTGATTGTGTTGCTGCACCAAGTGTTCTGGCTCGACCAGTTGTTCCTCGGCGGCACCTTGTGATCAGTCGTCCAGGCGCAAGCCGATCTGCGTGCGTTTGGGCAGTTTGCTCACCACCAGTTGGTGAGAGCGCTGCAACAGGCTGCGCAGCTCTTCGGCGCCGAGCGGGTAGGGCGTGTTCATGATCACCCACTGCGCCCGTGCCAGGTAAGGCGCCGGGTGGATGCCCGGGCGGTCTACATGGCCCAGAAACAACTCTTTGTCGACCTTGAACGCGAGCGACTCGCCACGCAGGTTTTGCAGGGCAAACATCTTGTTGCCGGCGATCGAGAACACCCGCACGCCGCCCCATTTGTAGTCTTCCCGCGCGCCGGGCAGGCTCAGGCAGAAGGCCGCCACCTGTTGCTCGGTCATGTTCATAACAAACGGTCCCCGCAGCCTTTAAAGGCTTCTTCCAGATAGTCGATCCACGCCCGAATCGCCGGCAGCACGCCACGCCGGTGCGGGTAGACCGCCTGCAACCAACCGCCCGGCGACGACCATTGCGGCAGCAGTTGCACCAACTCGCCGCTGGCCAATTCTGCTTCGCAGTACATCATCGGTAGTAGCGTAAAGCCCAGGCCTTTGAGGGCGCAGGCCTTGCGGACGATGAAATCGTCGATGCCCAAGCGTGCTTCCATCATCAAAACTTCGCTGTGGCCTTGCGGGTCGATCAGGCGCAGGTGCACCAGGCGATCGGCTTCGAGCGCACCGAGTATCGGCAGTTGCTTGAGGTCTGCCAGCGTAGTGACCTGGCGGCCCTGCAGGAATTCAGGGCTGGCCACCAGCAGGGTCTGCGCCTGACGCAGGCGCTTGGTCACCAGCAGCGGGTCTTCATCGCCCAGCTCGCGCACGCGCAGGGCCACGTCGATGCCTTCGGCCACCAGGTCGACACGGCGGTTGACCAAAATCATTTCCAGTTGCACCAGCGGGTGGGCGGCGAGAAACCCCGCGACCATCTCCTGCAGCATGTGCTGGCCCATGCCCACCGGGCAACTGACCCGCAGCCGCCCGCGCGGTTCGCTGGACATACTCGCCACCGCCTCGTCGGCCATTTCGGCTTCCAGCAACATCGCCTGGCAGTGGCGCAGGTAGCGCTCGCCGACGGCGGTGAGGGTCAGTTGCCGGGTGGTGCGTTGCAACAGGCGTGCGCCCAGGCGTTCTTCGAGTTCGGCAATGCGCCGCGACAGCCGCGATTTGGGAATGCCGAGTAGCCGGCCAGCCGCCGCGAAACCACCGGCTTCGACGACTTTGGCGAAATAATAGAGGTCAGACAGATTCCGCGCGGTGCCATCTGACAAGGTCATAACAAAACCTGAATATTCAACGTATCAGCCTATTTTTCGGATTCATGCCGGGTCTACTGCAGCCGACTTGTTGCGTCGGCAGCGTTCTGAGCAATAGCGTACCTGGTCCCAGCTGCGCGCCCACTTTTTTCGCCACGCGAAGGGCAGCCCGCAGGTCGCGCAGGTTTTGACCGGCAGCTCGGCCTTTTTCAAAGTGACTCACCCGCGTCCAGTTTGGCCAGCAATGCCTGGCCACGGTGCCACAGCGCCTGCTGTTTGGATTCAGCCATGCGATCGAGGTTTTTGTACAGCATGCTCATCCGGTGGTTGCCGCGCAGCAGGTCACGGTGCCGCATCAGAAAATGCCAATAAAGCGCGTTGAAAGGGCAGGCATTGTCGGTGGTACTTTCAGTCACTTTGTAGGCGCACCCGCCGCAATAGTCCGACATCCGCTTGATGTACTGGCCGCTCGCACAGTAAGGCTTGGAGCCAAGATAACCGCCGTCGGCGTGCATGACCATGCCCAAGGTATTGGGCAGCTCAACCCAGTCGAAAGCGTCCATGTAAATCGCCAGGTACCACTCGCAGATTTGACTCGGCGCGATGCCGGCAAGCAGGGCGAAGTTACCGGTGACCATCAGCCGTTGAATATGGTGAGCGTAGGCGTGCTCAAGGCTTTGGTTGATGGCTTGGCGCATGCAGTTCATGCGGGTTTTACCGGTCCAGTAAAACTCGGGAAGCGCGCGCGTATTGCCCAACACATTGCCGTCGGCGTAGTCGGGCATTTTCAACCAGTAGACGCCACGCACGTACTCGCGCCAGCCGATCAGTTGGCGAATGAAGCCTTCGGCAGCATTCAGTGCGACATTGCCCGACCAATAGGCCGCCTCCACATCGCTGCACAGCGTGCGCAGGTCCAGCAGGCCAATATTCAGCGCAGCGCTGATTCTGGCGTGAAACAGAAACGGCTCGTCGCTGGCCATGGCGTCTTGATAATCGCCGAAGGCGGCCAGGCCCCAGTCCAGAAAATACGCCCACAACGCCTGAGCGTCGGCGTGGGTAACCGGGTAGTCGAAGGTGTCGAGTGCGCCGTAGTGACCGCTGAAATGTTTGGCCACCAACGCGAGTACATCCTGGGTGATGGCGTCCGGGGCATAGCGCGCGGGTGAGGGCGGTCTCACGCCTTTGGGCAATGCCTTGCGGTTTTCGGCATCAAAGTTCCACGCGCCGCCGACCGGGGTGCCGTCGCCATTGAGCAATAACCCGCTCTTGCGACGCATCTCGCGGTAGAAAAACTCCATGCGCAGCTGCTTTTTGCCTTGCGCCCAGCTGGAGAATTCGTCGCGTGTGCACAGAAAACGTGTGTCGCTGTGCCACTCGATCGCCACGCCACAATGCTTGAGCGAATGTTCCAGACGCCAGTCGCCGCATTCCGTCGCCTGTATTTCAACTGGCCCCAGTAGTGCCTGCCAGCGCTGCAGTTCGCCCGGCACCGAGCCGCTATTGTGCGGATCGTCGAGGGTGACGTAGTGCACGTTAACCCCGCGTTGGCGCAAAGCCTCGGCGAAGTGGCGCATGGCGCTGAAGATCAAGGCGATTTTTTGCGGGTGATGAGGAACGTGGCTGGCTTCCTCCATGACCTCGACCAGCAGCACCGTATCGTGTTCGGCGTCCAGGTCTTGCAATGAGGCGAGGTCAAACGACAATTGGTCGCCCAAAACAAGGCAGAGTCGGCGCGGCGTTTTCATCAAACAGAACCCAATGATGCTCGACGATCAATTACCCGCCGCGCGTGAACGTTAATGTTTTAGAGGGGTGGATGCCAAGTAGTTGCTGAACAGCAGCGAACCGTAACCGAGCTGATCAAAACCCCCGCTGGTGGTTCCATAGGCACCGGCTTCAGGGCCGAAATTGTCCATCATTTGTTTGGTGTAAGGGGCTTGCAGGTGGCTGATCCCCGCATAATGGTTGTAAATCAACGTCCATATCGGGCGGGTACTGCCGCGACTTGCCGGCGAGATTTGATTCTGTACCGAGCCGTCGGCGGTGGTGTAGGGGGTCCACGGAACATCATGGAAAAGATTGTACTTCGCAACGTATTCACTGGCTTTCAGTACCAGATTGTCGTTAGCGCCGAATAGATCATCGCCTTGGTTCCAGGCCATTTGGCAAATCACTCCGATCAACGCAATGTCTAACGTGGAGTGGCCCTGATCACGGCCGCTTTCCTGAACCTGAGCCAGGCCGACGTCGGTTCCTGTGCCGGGATACACGGCCCACATGGCGTGGTTGAAGGCGCCGTTGCCTTTTCCGTGACGTACATACTCAAGCGATTCTTGATAAATGTCGTGGCGGTCGGTCAGGATGCCGATGGCCATCATCGAGGCAAGATTGGCCAAATCCCAATTGGCCCAGTAATGCAGCCCCGCTTCGCCGTAACCATTATGTTGGGTAATGAAGTCATGGTTCATCGGGTAAAAAACCTTGAGCATCATCTGTTTGAACGCCGGGAATTTTGTCCAGCCGGGGTAAGTTCGCATGATCTCTGCGGCGTTGGCCAGTTGATACCCATACAGGCCGGACGCCAGGTATTTATCGCTGGTACCGATCACGTCGGTCAGTGTGCCTGCCCACGCATCAAGCACCGCAACGGCAGCGTTTGCATATTCGATGTTGCCGGAGATTTTCCAGCGCACGGCTAACTGATACGCGGCTGAAGCGTCCTGGAACAGCAACGCGTAGTTGTCTTTGCCCCATGACGGGTTGCCACGCACTACTTTATCGACCGGGCGGGGTGCGTAGTCGGCGGCTGCATAGCGGCTTTTTCTCAGCAGGTTCCAACTGTCGACGGCAGGCGATACGTTGGCGTTGATCATTCTTTTGGCACGCGCAAAATCATCCTCCGTACTGAGCATCCCCGGATGCACGAACAGGCTGTCCTCAGCCTTCGCCACCGGCGCAGTGCACAAGACCAGTAGCAGGCCCATTACCTTAAAGACGTTACCTTGCATTGCTCACCTCAGTCAGTTGCGGAGGCGGGAATGTTCGCTGCTGAGCTTTGCAGAAAACGGCGCAGAGATCTCGCAACTCAACCCTTCCTGCTCGAAGGAAAACAGCGCACGCCCATCAAATGCGTTACTCAGCGTGCCGCTTATCATCCGTGTTCCATAGCCCTGGCGTGTGGGTGGCAGAACGGTTGGGCCGCTGCGTTCGGTCCATTGAAGTTTGAAGGCTGTGCCAGCGCCTGATTCGTCCATCGCCACGATGTTCCAGTTCACCGTGAGCATGCCGCCGGCCTTGGACAGTGCGCCATATTTCGACGCGTTCGTGCCCAGCTCATTGATGGCCAACGCCAACGCACACGCGGCGTCCGGGGTGAGGTTGATGTCTGGCCCGTTGATGCTGATGGCATAGTCTTGGGTATACGGCGCGAGCATTTCATTTATCAACTGCGCCAGGCCCATTTCACGCTCGCTGAACGCGAGTGAGTGGGCGCGGTGCATCAGGGTCAGGCGTTCGCCGAAGACGCTGCGAAATTTACGCGGGTCCGGGTAGCTTTTGATGGTCAGGTTGGCCAAACCACCCACGGTCATATAGAGGTTTCGAATACGGTGCTCAAGCTCACCCAGCAAGAACTGCGTGGTTTCACGCGTTCTGCTGTACGCGCAGATTTTTGCGCAGAGTGCGGCGACCGGTTTCAAGTCATTGATCTGTTCAGGCGCAAGCGGTGCGGCGTGAGGATGAATGATCGCCAGGCTGCCATGCGCCTCGCCGTCTGCGCTCAATGCCGGTATGGAGACCAGGGACGCTAAACCATACTGCGCAAACAGGGCTTTCCATTCATCCGAAAAGCGCTCGTCATTGGCCACGTCAGGCACGTTGACTATTTGGCCAGTCAGCACGCCCAGCCCGCACGAACCTCTTTTTCCGGTGATGACATTGCCTTCCAGTTCGCGCGCGAACTCATCGGGCAGGTTGGGGAAAATTGAATGGCGGAACGTTCGGCCGGGCTTGTCGAGCACGTTAATGCCCACCACGCAGCCCGGCAGATTACCCTGCAGCAAACTCGCGAGTTCGCCCAGCAGGGGCACGGCAGGTGAGCCGGATGACATGACATCGAGCGCACGATTGAGAAGCTGCTCAAGCAACTGATGCATGAAAACCGAACCCAGGGAAACGTATCGTCGCCCATATTACAGAGAGATTATGAATCTGCCATCCGCCCACGGTAGTCCGATGGGGGCGAGCGATTCGTCAAAGGCGCACTGCCCGGTAGTGCTCGCAGCTCAGGTGCCAGTGTTGCTAAGCGCCATGATCAGTCGGTCCTGAAGCATTTTTTCATCAAAAGGCTTTTGAATCACCGTGGCCGTTTGCAGCCCCAGCACATCGACGTCGGCGTAGCCTGTGACGAAAACAATCGGCATCGTGGGGCGCGTCTGGCGAATGGTCGAGGCCAACTCGCCGCCGGTCATGCCAGGCATCGCAAAGTCAGTGACCACCGCATCAATCACAGAATCAATCTTTTCCAGCGCCTGCACGCCGTCGCAGGCTTCGACTACGTTGTAACCCAGTGACTCAAGCATTTGAGAGGTGACCGCCCTGACGGCTGAGTCATCATCCACCAGCAAAACGGTTTTACTGCCGGCAATAATCTTAGGCGAGGGGCTCGGCATCAGCGGTTCTGGCGCGTGTTGGGATTCCTCTACGCTGGGCAAGTAGACCCTGACCGAGGTACCCACGCCCATCGCCGACTCAATATTGACGCCGCCGCCAGACTGCTTGGCAAACCCGAACACCTGAGCAAGTCCCAAGCCTGAACCTTTGCCGACTTCTTTGGTAGTGAAGAACGGCTCAAACGCCTTGCGTAACGTGTCCGCGTGCATGCCACTGCCGGTGTCGCTGATGGTCAGCACGGCGTATACCCCGGGTTCTGGGTCCTCAGGGTGTAGCGGCGGGCGGTCGACGGTGAGGTTCGCGGTCGAAAAGGTAATCGTGCCGCCCGCAGGCATGGCATCTCGCGCGTTGATCGCCAGGTTGAGAATGATCATTTCTGTTTGCGTAGGGTCGCCCATGGCATTGCGCAGGTCCGGCGCCAACTCATAGCGGATAGAGTTTTTTGCACCCAGCGCCCTGGCGATCAGGCTGCCCATGCCCCGGATCACGTCATTTAAATTGATCACCACAGGCACCAGGCGTTGGCGCCGCGAGAACGACAGCAACTGCGCCGTGAGCTTGGCGCCACGCTCGCCGGCTTCTTTTACGTGGCTCAGACGATTGATGGTTTTGGCCAAGGTGCCCTTTTCAATGTCGCGAATGGCAAACGTCGTGCTGGTCAGAATGACCGTCAACAGGTTGTTGAAGTCATGCGCAACACCGGCGGTAAGCTGGCCAACGACTTCGAGTCGTTGCAGTTGCTGTAACGCCGCTTCAACGCGCTCTCGCTCTTTAATCTGGTCACGCAGCCTTTGGTTGGCCGCGGCGAGTTCTTCGACAACGGCGCGCTCATCGGTGATGTCACGCACCGCTGCATACATCAGCCCGTTCTCGGGCACTATCGTCCACGACAACCAGCGATAGCCGCCCGAGACGTGACGCATGCGGTTCACAAAGCGCGTCGAGATGTGCCCGCGCGCGATGTTCTCGGTCTCTTTTACCGTGGCCTCAAGGTCTTCGGGATGGATCAGCTCCCACAGGCGCATGTCGTTGATCTGCGTGTCAGACCAACCGAGTGCAGACCGCCATGCGGGGTTGATCGCGATGGGCGTCATGTCAAAGCGCAAGACTGCCAGCAATTCTCGGGACAATTCCCACGTGCGGTCTCGCTCGCGCGTTCGCTGCTCAACGCGTTGACCCAGTTCTTCATTGCGCTCGACCAGCTCTTTGGTCGCCCGCTTGCGTTCACTGATGTCTTGCACGACGCCGGTGAAGCGCACGCACTTTCCGTGTTCGAATACCGATCTGCCGTTGGCGAAAACCCAGCGTTCCCGGTTGCCGGGCAGCACTATGCGGTACTCAACCTGGTAGTTTTTTTGAAAGGTGATTGCTTCCTGAACGTTTTTCTCGACGTTAGCGCGGTCATCGGGGTGGCAGCGACTAAAAAAGTAGTCCAAATCTATATTCAGGGTGGGCGGCAATTCATATAACGCTTTGCAACGCTCGTCCCACAGCAACCGGCCCGAGACCAGGTCGAGTTCCCAAACGCCCATCATTGCCGCTTCGATGGCCAGGCGTGCGCGCACCTCTACTTCCTGCAGCGCCGCCTCGGCCTTGAGCCGTTGCTCGCGCTCTCGAACCTCAAGCACAGCACGTCTGACGGCCTTGGGGAGCATCTTCATGTTCTGCTTCAGAACATAATCGACGGCGCCCAGGCGAATCATTTCTACAGCTTGCTGCTCGCCAAACATGCCCGATAAAAAAATGAACGGCGTTTTTGGCGCGAGCTGCTGGGCGATGCGCAACACCTCTGCACCGGATGACCCCGGCAGCAGGTAATCGCACAGCACCACATCAAATACACCCGAACGAAGCGCTTGCTCCGCTTGCGCATGGTTGTGAACCAGCGAGGAATCAACCACGAATCCACTGGCTTCCAGTGCCAGAATGGTCAGCTCCGCGTCGTGCGGGCTGTCTTCTACCAGGAGTATTTTGATCGTGTTCACGGACATGGAAATGAGCTGTTCTTAAATGTAGCGCTATCAGGAATTTGGGCGGCGTACCGCTCTGACAGATCCCGGTGGGGGTTCGTTCAAGACAGCCCAGAAGATACCCAAGTCAGAAATGGCCCCGACAAACTCCTTGAATTCCACGGGTTTGACCACGTAGGCATTCACTCCCAGCTGATAGGCGCGCGAGAGGTCGGGCTCTTCCCGGGAGGAGGTCAGCATCACCACGGGGATGCTGCGCAGCGCTTCGGTGGCGCGAATCGCTTCGAGCACTTGCAAACCATCAACCTTGGGCAGTTTAAGGTCGAGCAGAAGAACCGCAGGGTTGCCGTCGGCCCGGTCGGCAAAGGTGTCGCGCTTGAACAGGTAGTCCAGCGCCTGCGCGCCGTCACGCACCACGATCACTTCGTTCGCAAGCTGGCTGCGCTCCAGCGCCACCAGCGTCAGTTCCAAGTCGTTGGGGTCGTCTTCTACCAGTAATATCGGTTTAAGCATGGCTTTATCTCGGTTTTTTCAGCCCAAAGGGCTAAGGTGTTTTTTTGGCAACGAAAAAGAAAACGTCGCGCCTTGATTCAGGCTGCCTTGCGCTGTGACCGTACCGCCATGACGTTCGACGATGCGCCTCACGTTTGCCAGGCCGATGCCGGTTCCTTCAAATTCGTCCATGCGGTGCAGGCGCTGGAACACGCCGAACAGCTTGTCGGCATATTTCATATCGAACCCGACCCCGTTGTCTTTAATGCTCACCATCACATGGTCCGATGCGTTGACGGCTTCGATCTGAATCACCGCCACAGGCTCATTGCGCGTGTACTTGATGGCGTTGGACACCAGGTTGCGCAGCGCTAAATGCAGAAAAGCCGGGTCGGCGACGATGACCGGCAAATCGAGCACGCGCCATTCAATCGTGCGGTCCTCGTATTCCGGTTTCATCTCGCGTTGAATCGATTCGATCATCGCCGCAAGGTTGACCTCGCTTAGCCGCATGGCCGAACGGCCCATCTGGGAAAAGCTTAAAAGGTTGTCGACCAGCGTGCCGGCAAACTTTGCCGACTCGCCAATCGTGCCCAAAAAGCGCTGCCCGCGCTCCGTCAGGTTGCCCTGTTCCATGTCGCCAAGCAGCT
Organism: Pseudomonas kitaguniensis; assembly: GCF_009296165.1. Classification (GTDB taxonomy): domain Bacteria; phylum Pseudomonadota; class Gammaproteobacteria; order Pseudomonadales; family Pseudomonadaceae; genus Aquipseudomonas; species Aquipseudomonas kitaguniensis. Next base: position 12,295 of record NZ_VUAZ01000102.1, read on the forward strand.
CCGCATAGCCTGCAATGTGGCGCAACGGCGCGCGCAGGTCGTGCGAAACGCTGTACGAGAATGCTTCCAGCTCTTTGTTCGAGCGTTTCAACTCATTCGCCAGTTGCGCGAGTTCTTCAGCCTTGCGCAAGACGATGCCAAGCACGGCCAGGCGCAGTTCCGACACGCCTTCGATTTCACTGTTGTCCCATGGCGTGGAGAAACCCTCGACCGTCTCCTGCCACATGGCAAAGCTCTGGCGGGGTGAGAGTTGGCCGTTATCCTCAACCCGCTTTTGGGGTTTGCCCGCCCAATTGACGATTTGGACTTGTTCCGGTTTAAACCAAATGATGTAGCTGGAATGGACCTCCGAGATCGACACCGACAGCAGCCCGCCCACCGACTTGGCAATGCCGGGCAGATGAGGAATATCGCGCCCCACATTGTCGCTGGAGAACAGGTGGGAGCCGCCGCGTTCATCCAGCCAAGTGGTCAGCGCCATCACCTGACTTTCAGTCGGGGTGATGCCATACAGGTCACATTCGGTGTCGGAAACCACCGCCGCGCCCGAGGCACCGACAAACCCCAAAAATACTTCAGGCACGGCTCGAATGCCCTTTAACACGCTGTCGTGGTCGGCCATCGCGGCCAGCATTTGCACGATTTGCTTGCGCAGGCTGAGCAACTTGTGGGCGCGCAAATGCGCAGATTTGGTCTCCAGTTGCAACGACAGCACACGGCCCAATAACTCGCAGGCCGTGCGTGATTGAAAGCTGACCGCGCGTGGCAGGGTGTTGTGGCAGGAAATCAGCCCCCACAACGTGCCGTCCATCACGATTGAGATAGACATGGACGCACCGGTGCCCATGTTGCGCATGTAGTGCAGGTGCACCGGCGAAACACTGCGCAGCGTGGCGTAACTGAGGTCCAGTGGCAGGCCGGTTTTCGGGTTTTCAGCGGGCACGATCGGCGAGGGCGTGTAGTCGACGTCCGCGATGATCCTGATGCGGTTGGCGCAATAAAGATCACGCGCTTGCTGCGGAATATCAGAGGCCGGGAAGCACAGGCCGTAATACCGGTCAAAGCCTTCATCCGCCAACTCCGCGTTGACCACGCCGTTGCCCGCTGCATCGAAGCGGTACGCGTTGACACGTCCGTAGCCGGTGATGCGTTTGATAAACCCGACGGCGCGCAGGCACAGCTCATCAATGCCTTCGTCTTCACGCATTTGGCTGATAAACGCGCGAATCAGCGGATACAGACGGCCGTGCCCAACAGCCACATCGCTGGCGGGCTCAAATTCTGCAATCAGCACGCCGTCGTTTCGGTGCAGCATCATCGCGACCAGCATGCCCTGCTTGTCGCCCTTGAGAATCCTTGCGTCACCCACGTGGAACGCTTGCAACTGGTCTTCGTCAAGCTCACTGAGTTGGTCGACAAACGCAGAGCCATGGCTAACCAGCTCGTCGAACGGGGTGCCGAGCAGCTCGGCCACCTCAATGCCGACCCACTCGGCAACGTTGGCGCTGGCCTGGATGATGCTCATCGTGGCTTCTTCAATCACCAACAGAAACCCTTGAGGCTGGATGCTGCCTGGCGTTCTGATGGGTTCGCGGGCACAGTTATCGATAGCGGCCAGAAGCGCTTGTGCGGTGTCGGTGGGGCTCAAAATCCTTTCCTCTTTAAGGCGTCAGAAGCGGTTGGCGGAGGCCTGCTTAGCTTTAGGTCGCCAATTTCATTCGCTCCAAAAAGTCGGCGATACGTTATCAAACTTTGAAAATAGAATCTTTGAGAGTTCCATTTGGAACGGGTTTTTCCGACAAAACCGGTGGGGATTATCAGCCTTGTGCCGTCAGTGCATGGCGCCGCGCCGGGCGGATTGTGCATTGTCCTGCTGATAGAACGAACAGTCACAATTGCGCCCTCTAATCGAGCATTCGCTTCACCTGCAGGATTAACCTCATTCGATCGCCTCGTCGCGATCCTCACTTGGAGATCCCGCATGAAACTGTTGCATATCGATTCCAGCATTCTCGGCGACAACTCGGCATCGCGTCAGCTCAGCGCTGCGGTGGTCAAGGCATGGCAAACAGCACAACCGGGCGTGGAAGTGACTTACCGTGACCTGGCGAGCGAAGGCATCAGCCACTTTTCCGGCCTGACCCTCGGCGCGCTGGGCACGGCTGCCGAACTGCGTGACGCGGTACAACAGCACGAAGCTGAGCTGAGTGCATCGTCGCTGGCTGAATTTATCGCCGCCGACGCCGTAGTGATTGGCGCGCCGATGTACAACTTTTCGGTGCCTTCGCAGCTCAAGGCCTGGATCGACCGCATCGCGGTGGCTGGCCAGACGTTCCGTTACACCGACGCCGGCCCTGAAGGCCTGTGCGGTGGCAAAAAGCTGATCATCGTCTCCACCGCCGGTGGCCTGCACGCCGGCCAGGCAAGCAACGTCTGCCATGAAGACTATTTGAAGCTGGTATTCGGCTTCCTCGGCATCACTGACATCGAGTTTGTCCGCGCGCAAGGCTTGGCTTACGGTGAAGAAGTGCGCAGCAAGGCGTTGAGCGATGCCAACACAGCGATCAACGAGCAATTGTTCGCCGCCGCGTAAGGCTTGTGTAAATTTCGCCTTTGACCGGTTTCAATCTGAAGCCGGGCGCCTAAACTCTGTATTCTGGTCGCCTGAAAACGACCGGAGTATGGAGTTTTTTCGTTTACCCGCTGTCACTACTTTGGCCCAGGTTATGCACGTATGGGTTTATCACCCGGCTTGAGCGCCTTGAACTATGGACTTTTCAAACAGACATGCCGCGGGTGTTGACGTGATTGCGCAGCAAAGGTGGACATCCCCATGATGCGTCTTTGTGCCGTTTTGGTTCTTTCCCTGTTCGCCGGCCTGATTTCAGTGCAGGCCGCCTCTGCGCCGCACCCACATTGGAGTGTGGGCTTTCATCGCATGACTTTTCTCGACCCGCTGGATTCGCAGCCGATGAAAGCCATCGCGTTTTACCCCTCGACCGACGCTGAGCAGGCCACGCAAATAGGCGCGTACCACGTTGCCGCCGCTGAAGACTCCAAGGTCGCCATCGGCCGATTCCCGATGTTGCTGCTGTCGCATGGCAACACTGGCACGCCGCTGGCCCTGCACGACTTGGCCACCTCGCTGGCCCGCAAGGGGTTTGTGGTAGTTGCGGTGTTGCACCCTGGCGATAACTACAAGGATCACAGCCGCCTCGGCACCGTGAGCAACTTGTATGGCCGGCCAATCCAGATTTCCGAAGCGATCACCGCCACGTTGGGCGACCCGATGCTGTCGCCGTTCGTCAACGTCGACCAGGTGGGGGTTATCGGTTATTCCGCTGGCGGCGAAACCGCGCTGATCCTGGCGGGCGCCAAGCCGGACTTCGACCGCCTGCGCCGCTATTGCCAGGAGCGCCCGGAAGATAGCGATGCCTGCACCACCAAAGGCGAGCTGGTGTTCGACCGTGACGACCTGCAGCCGCAGGCCGACCCGCGCATCCACGCGTTGATGCTGATGGCGCCACTGAGTTTGATGTTCGGTCGCCACACGTTGGCCGATGTGCATGTGCCAGTGCTGCTTTACAGCGGCGATGGCGACAAACTGGTGGCCGTCGACAAGAACGCCGCAGCGCTGGCGCGCAAACTGCCGGAGCCGCCGGACTTCAAGTTGTTGGCCGGGGCAGGGCACTTCGTGTTCATGGCGCCGTGTGACGATGATCAATTGATGGCAATGCCGGCGATTTGCACGGATGCCGACGGTGTCGACCGCGAAGGCATCCACCGCGACCTGATTTCCGAGGCAGGGCGATTCTTCGTGCACACCCTTGGCAAGTCGACCCGCGCCGGGTTGCAGACTGCTGATCAGTAAGCGCGGCGCTTGAGCAGCAGCGTCAGGCCCAGCGCCGCGACCGACAGCAGGCTGGCGCAAAAGAAGATCCAGCCATAGCCGAGGTTCAGTGCCACGGCGCCCATCAACGGCCCGGCAATCGCCAGGGCCAAGTCAAAAAACACCGCGTAAGCACTTAGCCCGGCGCCACGGCTGCTATTGGGCACTTGCTTGATGGCTTCAACGCCCAGTGCCGGGTACACCAGTGACAAGCCGAAGCCAGTCAGCCCCGCACCCATCAACGCGACGCCGGTGGACGGTGCCAGCCACAGCAGCGTCAGGCCGAGGGTTTCGATGGTCATGCAGGCAATCGCCGCGCTGAACCCACCAAAACGGCTGATAGCGGAAATAAACACCAGGCGCGACACAATAAAGCACACACCAAATACCGTCAGGCAGTACGCCGCGCCCGCCCAGCCGCGATCCAGGTAGTACAGCGTGATAAAGGTGGTGAGTGTGCCGTAGCCGATCGACGCCAGGCACAGGCTCGCGCCAAACGGTGCGATACGCCCGAATACCGCCCAGAACGGCAGCCGCTCGCCGCGCACCACCGGCACCGAAGGTTTATGCCGAATCAGCAACAAACCCAGCGCCGCCAATAACGACAGCGCAATGCCGAGGCTGATGTAGCCAAACTTGGCCACCATCACCACGCCCAAGGGCGCGCCAATCGCAATGGCACCGTACGAGGCGATGCCATTCCACGAAATTGAGCGTGCGGTGTGTTCGGCACCCACCGCGCCCATGCACCAACTGATGGTGCCCACGCCGATCAGCCCTTGCGCCACGCCGAGCAGCAGCCTGCCGACGATCAGAATGCCCAAGCTCAAGGCGGGCAGGCTTTCAACCAGCGTCGCAAGCAACGTGAGCACGCCACTGACGAGAATACCGGCCAGGCCCAGCACAATCGCGCGTTTGGTGCCCACGTTGTCCGACATGCGCCCGGCCATGGGGCGGCTGAGCAGGGTGGCCAGGTATTGCGAGCCGATGGTGACACCGGCTACCACCGCGCTGAACCCCAGTTGTTCATGCACATAGCCAGGGATTACCGCAATCGGCAGGCCGATGCAGATGAAGGCGATGAAGGTATAAAAAACGATGGAGACGATCTGCAGCGTGATCGACAGTGAACTGGGGGCGGTGGCAGGCATGGGCATTCGTTCGCGGGCGGGCGGTGAACGCATGATGGCAAGGGCTTGGAATAAAAGGAAGCAGGCTAACTACTTCGGCGCGTGGGGAACTCGGGATTGTTGTTGGAGCGGGGGCTTGTTGTGGTATGCCGGTCTTATGTGGCTAGTGGGCCTGTGTAGTGGGCGTGCTTCCTGTGGCGAGCGGGCTTGCT
>NZ_VUAZ01000103.1 GCF_009296165.1 Pseudomonas kitaguniensis
CCGATTAATCGGGGCGTTTTTGCATCCGGCGGTTAATTTATTGATCAGCCGCCTCGCCCGCTTTATGAAATAGTTTGGCGAAGATCATCCAGCGCCCCTCAACTTTCATCAGATTCAAATAATCGACCATTACATTATTGAACAAGCGCAGACGCACTTTCACGATGGCCATTTCTGCAGACATCACGTCAATCATCAGCACTTCATCAAGTTGCGGAAAACCGCCTTCTTGTGGCGACTTTCGGCCTTGAACCATGCTCCGATACTCGGCAAAAGGTCGCACAACCACCTGCGCATTCTGCGCGCTATAAAGCACGCAGCCACGGTGAAAGACTTTATCGAATGTGCTCAAATCCTGGGTTTGCAGCACATTAAAGTAGTCCTTCAGAAACGCTTGAATTTCATCTATCACGGCTCACAACTCCCGATGTTCAGCACGCGGTTATTTAAATAAATAACCTGTCGCGCATTATCGACAGACCACTGATTTCACGTATAGCGGCTATTATTGGGCTTTTATGTGAACGGAATTCATACATTGAAACTTCCTCCACTCGCCGCACTTCGCGCCTTCGAAGCATTGGCCCGGCTAGGCAAGGTGACCCTGGCCGCCGCCGAGCTGCACGTCACCCACAGCGCCGTCAGCCATCAAATTCGGTCTCTTGAAGAGTATGTAGAGATAGCGCTGGTGCTGCGTAACAAACGCTCCCTGGCGCTGACCGATGAGGGCCGTGTGTACGCCTACCAGATCAGGCAAGCGCTGGGCGAGATCGCCAGCGTCACGGAAAAACTGCTGGCGAAAACCAAACACGCGCAACTGAGCATTTCAGTGCTGCCCTCCTACGCCATGCATTGGTTACTGCCGCGCTTGCATGATTTCAGGCGCGCCCACCCCGAGGTGCACCTGAGGTTGGAGTCGAGCATGGCGTTCGCCAGCTTCGAGCAGGGCCCGCTGGATTGCGCCATTCGCTTCGGCCATGGGCAATGGCCCGATGTGCATTGCGAAACGCTGATGGGCGACTCATTGCTGGTGGTCGCCGCGCGCGACTTCAACCACGGCGTTCTGCCAGGCACCGCGCAAGCCATTCTGCAGCAGCCGCTGCTGCACGCCAGTGAAAGCTGGCCGATCTGGCTCGGCGCTGCGGGCCTGGAAGGCCAACGCCCTCAAGCCTCAGTGGAGTTTACCGAGTCTACGTTGATGCTCGAAGCGGTCAGGCTGGGGCACGGGATCGCGTTGACGCGCCGCTCCATTGCCCATTCACTGATTCAACGCGGGGACCTGGTCAGACTCACCGACATCGAACCGGCGCACCCTTCACGCTACTTTCTGGTCTGGCCGGTGGGCAGTAAACATTCAGCGCAGTTAACCGTGCTGCACACTTGGCTGAAAGAACAGGTGCTGGCCTATCAAGCTGGTTTATAGACCGCCAGGCAGCAAAACGCCGACCCTGAGGCCGGCGCTGTGCGTGCAAAACAGCGAATAATTACTTCGCTTTGACACCTTCCAGCGAGATGTCCAGGTCCAGGGTCTGCGAAGACGGGCCTGGGCCTTTGATGCCGAAGTCGTTCAGGTTCAGCGTGGTGGTGGCGTTGAAGCCAGCACGTTCGCCGCCCCATGGGTCTTTGCCTTCACCGTTGAAGGTAGCCTTGAAGGTGACAGGCTTGGTCACGCCGTGAAAGGTCAGGTCGCCGGTCACGTCAGCGGTTTTCTCGCCGGTGGATTTAACCGCGGTAGACACGAACTTGGCGTCGGCGAACTTGGCAACGTCCAGGAAATCTTTGCTGGCGATGTGCTTGTCACGTTCTGCGTGGTTGGACCACAGGCTGGCGGTTTTCACGTCGACTGCGATTTTGCTGGCCTCAGGCTTGGCGGCATCCCAGCTGAACGTACCGTCCCAATCCTTGAAAGTACCGTGGATGTAGCTGTAACCCAGGTGGCTGATTTTCCAGTCGATGAAGGCGTGTTGGCCTTCTTTGTCGATTTTGTAGTCAGCGGCCATTACCGAGCCTGCAGACAGCAGGGCAGAACCGAGTGCCAGAGCAACGAGCGTCTTTTTCAACATGCTTTCTATTCCTTGTGAGTCGAGGTTGAACATCAGGCTTTGCGCCCCAGCATTCGCGTGAGGGTCGCATCACGATCGATAAAGTGGTGTTTCAAGGCAGCCAGGCCGTGCAAACCGGCGAAGACCACCAACACCCAGGCGAGGTACAAATGCACCACGCCGGCGGTGTCTGCCTGGTCCGGTAGCCCGGAAACCACGGCAGGAATCTCAAACAGGCCAAACACCGGAATACCGACACCGTCTGCGGTGGAAATCAGGTAACCGGCAATCATCACGGCAAACAGCCCGACATACAGGAACGCATGGCCGAACGCAGCCCCAATACGCGTCAAACGGCTGTAGCTGGCCAGCGCGGGCGGCGGCGGGCTAAGCAGGCGCCAGACGATGCGTATCAGCATGATGGCGAACAGCGTGATGCCAATGCTTTTGTGCAGGTCGGGCGCCTCTTTGCGCCAGGTGCTGTAGTAGTCGAGGCCGACCATCCACAAGCCCAGCGCGAACAAACTGAACACTACCAAGGCTACGCCCCAGTGCAAAACAATGCTGACCCACCCATAGCGGGCCGATGAATTACGTAACTGCATGTCCCAACTTCCGTATTAGCTGTGCCAAAGACTAGCGATTTACCTATCGGATTAAAGCCGAAAATTTCGCTTTGAACTATCGAGAAATACGATCTTGAGATTATGCACAGTACGTTAACAATCAATTAAGGACTATTCCCAAGAAACGTGACAGATCGTCCTGCGTTTACGGCGAATTCATTCTTCAGGCCTGCAATGGGTTGTGGCACAGCCTGGCATTGCATAGGCTTGCGCGATTGTTTCACCTGCGCCGGCCGCAGGACCGCTTCGAGGAGATAGACGATGGGCTTGAATAACCAGTGGATGCAACGCGACCTCGCGGTGCTGTGGCATCCCTGCACCCAGATGAAAGACCACCAGCAACTGCCGCTGATCCCGATCAAGCGCGGTGAAGGCGTTTGGCTGGAAGACTTCGAAGGCAAGCGCTACCTTGATGCTGTCAGCTCCTGGTGGGTCAATGTGTTCGGCCACGCCAACCCGCGTATCAACCAGCGCATCAAAGACCAGGTGGACCAGCTGGAGCACGTGATACTCGCGGGTTTCAGCCACCAGCCGGTGATTGAGCTGTCGGAGCGCCTGGTCAAGATGACGCCCGAAGGCCTGACGCGCTGCTTCTACGCCGACAACGGTTCGTCGTGCATCGAAGTCGCGTTGAAGATGAGCTTTCACTACTGGCTCAACCGTGGCCAGCCGAACAAAAAGCGCTTCGTCACCCTGACCAACAGCTACCACGGCGAAACCATTGCCGCGATGTCGGTGGGCGACGTGCCGCTGTTTACTGAAACCTACAAGGCGCTGCTGCTCGACACCATCAAGGTGCCGAGCCCGGATTGCTACCTGCGCCCCGAGGGCATGAGCTGGGAAGAACACTCGCGCAACCTGTTCAAGGCCATGGAACAGACCCTCGCCGAGAATCACGACAGCGTTGCGGCGGTGATCGTCGAACCGCTGATTCAGGGCGCCGGCGGCATGCGCATGTACCATCCGGTGTACCTCAAGCTGCTGCGTGAAGCCTGCGACCGTTACGGTGTGCACCTGATTCACGACGAAATCGCCGTGGGCTTCGGCCGCACCGGCACTATGTTCGCCTGTGAACAAGCCGGCATCCGCCCGGATTTCCTGTGCCTGTCCAAAGCCCTCACCGGCGGGTACCTGCCCTTGGCGGCGGTGGTCACCACCGACGATGTGTACGACGCGTTCTACGACGACTACCCAACCCTGCGCGCCTTCCTGCACTCGCACAGCTACACCGGTAACCCGCTGGCGTGCGCGGCGGCCCTGGCGACGCTGGATATTTTTGAAGAAGACAACGTCATCGAGAACAACAAGGCCCTGGCGCAGCGCATGGCCACCGCCACCGCGCACCTGGTGGACCACCCGCACGTGTCGGAAGTGCGCCAAACCGGCATGGTGCTGGCGATCGAGATGGTCCAGGATAAAGCCACCAAAACCGCCTACCCGTGGCAGGAACGCCGTGGCTTGAAGGTGTTCGAGCACGCTCTGGAGCGCGGCGCGCTGTTGCGGCCATTGGGCAGCGTGGTGTACTTCTTGCCGCCGTATGTGATCACGCCGGAGCAGATCGACTTTTTGGCTGAAGTGGCCAGTGAAGGGATTGATATTGCGACCAACAGCAACGTCAGCGTGGCCGTGCCCAAGGACTTTCACCCAGGCTTTCGTGATCCGGGCTAATCGGTAATCCAGGGCGTACCGGCTAGCGTGGTGAGCGGGCCTGTTTGCCACAATAAGCATGCCCGTCACACTGAACACTGCCGCCCCTTAGGCTTCGTACATTTTTCAGAGAACAGAAATGAGACTGTCCCGCTTTTTCACCGACATCCCGCTGAGCCTCGGCGAGTTCGAATTACCGGAAGCCCAGGCGCATTACATCAGCCGCGTGTTGCGCATGAGCGAAGGCGACGCCGTGCAACTGTTCGACGGCTCCGGCCAGGAGTTTTTGGGCACGTTGCTGGAAGTCGGCAAAAAGCGCGTCAGCGTGCAACTCACCGAACACTTCGCCGGCCAGGCTGAATCGCCGCTGCATATCCACCTCGGCCAGGGCCTGTCGCGCGGTGAGCGCATGGACTGGGCGATTCAGAAAGCCACCGAACTGGGCGTGAATGCAATCACGCCGATTTTCAGCGACCGCTGTGAAGTGCGCCTCAAGGACGAACGTGCCGACAAACGTCTGTTGCACTGGCGCCAAGTGGCGATCAGCGCGTGCGAGCAATGCGGGCGCTCCACAGTGCCGGTGATTCACCCGCCACTGTTGCTGGCGGACTGGCTGAAGCAGGCCGAGGCGGATTTGAAGCTGGTATTGCACCCGGTGGCCGAGCCGCTGGTCAGCCATGCGAAGCCTGTCAGCCTGGCCTTCTTGATCGGCCCTGAAGGCGGTTTGACCGACCTTGAAGTCGACACCGCCCAACGCGCCGGGTTCCATGCCGCCCGCCTCGGCCCGCGCGTGCTGCGCACCGAAACCGCGCCAGTGGTGGCGCTGGCCGTGGCGCAACAACTGTGGGGCGACTTCTAACCCTGCAAGAAGGTGGGAGCAGCATTGTGCAGGCGGCTCGGTATCTCAGTGGTACCCAGTGAAATGTGGGAGGGGGCTTGCTCCCGATGACGGTGTATCAGACGGCAAATGTACGGGCCGACCCACCGCTATCGGGAGCACGCCACCTCCCACCTTTTGCACGCGTTGGCGGTTAAAGCACGTAATGCATGATCGCCACGAAATGCAGCAAACTCCCGCCGATCACAAACAGATGCCAGATCCCATGGGAATGCCGCAGGCGATCCTCCAGGGCAAAAAAGATAATGCCCACGGTGTACAACACCCCGCCCGACGCCAGCCACACAAACCCCGCCGTCCCCAGCGCAGCGATCAGCGGCTTGACCGCCACCAGCACGATCCAGCCCATCACCGCGTAAATCACGATCGACAGAATGCGTGCCTCGGAGCGCGGCTTGATCTCTTGCAGAATGCCGATCACCGCCAGCCCCCAGACGATACCGAACAGCGTCCACCCCCACGGGCCTCTTAACGTGACCAGGCAGAACGGCGTGTAGCTGCCGGCGATCAGCAGGTAGATCGAGAAGTGATCGACCTTCTGCATGATCTCTTTTCGCCGCCCGCGCACGCTGTGGTACACCGTCGACGCGCTGTACAGCACCAGCAGCGTAAAGCCATAAATCGCCACGCTGACAATCTTCCAGGGGCTGCCGTCCAGGCTCGCCACCACCAACATACACACTGCGCCAACAAAGGCTGCAACCGCCCCGAGCAAATGGCTCCAGGCGTTGAATCGTTCCCCGTGATACATGTGCCACTGACCTCCAGCTCTCGTTAGCGATTCACCTATAAGGGTCCAGCGTTGCGCAGCAGAGTGCAAGACCGTTGTTATCGGGGCACAATCGAGCGCATTCGAACAAGAGCCACGGCCATGCTGATCGACGAAGAATTCACCCTCAAGAAGCTCGAGATCTTCCTGGCGTTCATGCGCACCGGCAACCTGGCCCGCGCCGCCGCCGAGTTGCACACCAGCAACGTCAGCGTGCACCGCGCCATCCACTCGCTGGAAAACGCGCTGCGCTGCCCATTGTTCAAACACGAAGGGCGCAACCTCACCCCGCTGGAAAGCGCCTATGTGCTGGAAGAGCGCGCGCAAAAGCTGGTGGCCGACGTGGTCGACAGCGTGCGCCTGACCCGCGAAGCTGCCGGTTTTTCCGCCGAGCGCTTCAAGCTCGGCTCGCTGTATTCGCTGACGGTGAAGACCGTGCCGCAACTGATCATGGGCCTGAAAATCCGCCGCAGCGAACTCAACATCGACCTGATTCTGGGTTCCAATTTCGACCTGCTGTACAAGCTCAAGAACATGGAAGTGGACGCTATCCTCATCTCCCTCGACGAGCGCGCCAACGACCCCGACTGCGAACAGATTGCGCTGTTTACCGACGACATCTTTTTGGCCACCCCGGCGGATTCGCCGTTCGACCGCGAGCAGAAAATCGACCTCGCCGACGTGCGCGATGCCACGTTCATCACGCTCACCCAAGGCTTCGCCACCCACCAGGATGGCAACCGTGTGTTCAAGCAAGCGGGGTTCGAGCCGAAGGTGGCGATGCAGGTGAACGACATCTTCACCCTGTTGAGTATGGTCAGCTCGGGGGTGGGTTACGCGTTGCTGCCGGGAAGGATTGCGGCGGTGTATGAAAACCGCGTGAAACTCATACCGCTGCAACCCCGGTATCGGTTGCAGCAGCACATTGGCGTAGTGTTCTTGAAAGCCAAAGAGCGCGACCCGAACTTGCTCGCGCTGTTGGCAGAATGCCGGATGTACGCCAATCGGCAGGTGCCAGCCTGACACAAAGCCATCGGGAGCAAGCCCCCTCCCACATTGGGCTGCATTCCAAATATAGGCATGCAAGCCCAATCAAATCTGTGAGGGGATTCTTCCCTGCCACATTGGACTGCATTCAAATATC
>NZ_VUAZ01000104.1 GCF_009296165.1 Pseudomonas kitaguniensis
CGATTAATCGGGGCGTTTTTTTTGCCGTTTAAAACTCAGCGGTTGCGGGTCAGCAACGCTGGTTTTTCACCACGAGGGCGGCCTGGCAGTTGATCCAACTGCTCAGGTGTCGGGAAGCGGTCAGCTTTCGACTCCTTGTGGATGATCTTCGGCGCCGGGCCACCGCGTGGGTTTTGCACGGCGGGCTCGGACAAACGAGGCTGCTCGTCACGGGCCGGGCGACGGTTGTTGCTGCGCGAGTCTTCGCGACGCGCCTGGCCGTCACGCGGTGCGCCATTACGCGGGCCGCTGCGCTTGGCAGGTGGTGTGCCGGTAGTGCCGCCGCTGCTGTTGCGCGGACCATTCTGACGACCGCCCTGTGGCTGGCCGCCACGTGGCGCGCCGCTGGCGGCACCTGCACCGGCGCCTTGTGCCGGTGCACCTGGACGACGGCCACGGCCTTGGGCTGGTTTGGCCTGGGGCACGTAATCAACGCGGTTACCGAAGTTATCCACATCGTCGTCGAGGAACTCGTCCGGCGCGCGGTCGGCTGCGGCGCGTGGCGTTTGGCTCGGCTGGCGCTGTTCGCGGGCCGGGGTGCCTTCACGCGGTTTTTGCTCGCGGGCCGGGCGGTCGCCACGGCCATTGACCGGCGCTTTTTCTTTGCCGCCCTTGTCTTTGCCCTTGTCGCGACGACCACCGCCACCACCGCCGCCGTTCGGGCCATCGCCCTTCGGACCGCGTGGGTTGCGTGGGTTACGCACGTCCGGGCGCTCGCGCACTTCAGGCTTTTCGGCCTCTACGGCGCTGGAATCGAAGCCCATCAGGTCGCCGTCGGCGATTTTCTGCTTGGTCATGCGTTCGATGCTTTTCAGCAGTTTTTCTTCGTCCGGCGCAACCAGCGAGATGGCTTCACCCGAACGCCCGGCACGACCGGTACGGCCGATACGGTGCACATAGTCTTCGTCGACGTTTGGCAGCTCGAAGTTGACGACGTGCGGCAGTTGGTCGATGTCCAAGCCGCGCGCGGCGATGTCGGTGGCGACCAGGATGCGCACTTCACCGGCCTTGAAGTCGGCCAGCGCTTTGGTGCGCGCGTTCTGGCTTTTGTTGCCGTGGATGGCAACGGCGGTGAGGCCGTGCTTGTCCAGGTACTCGGCCAGGCGGTTGGCGCCGTGCTTGGTACGGGTGAACACCAGCACTTGTTCCCAGGCGCCGGCGGTGATCAGGTGCGCCAGCAGCGAACGTTTGTGGCTGGCGGCCAGGCGGAATACGCGTTGCTCGATACGCTCGACCGTGGTGTTCGGCGGCGTGACTTCGATGCGCTCCGGGTTGTGCAGCAGCTTGCCAGCCAAGGCGGTGATGTCGTTGGAGAACGTTGCCGAAAACAGCAGGTTCTGACGTTTGGCCGGCAGGCGGGCGAGGACCTTTTTCACGTCATGGACAAAGCCCATGTCGAGCATGCGGTCAGCTTCGTCCAGCACGAGGATTTCCACGTGGGACAAGTCGACGCTGCCTTGGCCGCACAGGTCGAGCAAGCGACCGGGGCAGGCAACCAGCACGTCAACACCACGGGACATGGCCTGAACCTGTGGGTTCATGCCGACGCGCCGAAGATGCAGGCGCTGACGAACTTCAAGTCGCGGGCATACAGCTTGAAGCTGTCGTGCACTTGGGCGGCGAGTTCGCGGGTAGGGGTCAGGACCAGTACGCGCGGTTGGCGCGGGCCATGACGCTGGGATTTGTCCGGGTGACCGTTAGGGAACAACCGCTCCAGAATCGGGAGGGCGAAACCACCGGTTTTACCAGTACCTGTCTGCGCCGCAACCATCAGGTCGCGGCCTTGCAACACGGCGGGAATGGCCCGCTGTTGCACCGGAGTAGGCTCGGTATAGCCCGCTGCCTCGATGGCGCGGACTAAAGCCTCGGAGAGACCGAGGGAAGCAAAGGACATGAGTAATCCTGTTTTAGTTAGGGCTTGGCCCAAAGGGATAATCTTACCGGGCGTGAATGGCGCTTAGGGGAGCGCAATCCCGTCCGGTCCTGCTGCGTCTGGCGGGCACTCCACCGGCGGTCGCGCGCTATAAGCTGCGTTCGTCGCGGGGTTAGGTGCCTTTTTCAAGACCTCAGCGGCCGGGCGTGAGCCTGGCGGAAAGGCCGGAGTATAACAGAGCAATCACTCTGCGCTGCTTTCCTGCTGCTCAACGGTGTGTGCAGGCGGGAGTAATGCGTTGGTTTGGGGGCTCACGCCGGCATATTTGGCACTTAACGCCGCATACGCGGGCTCTTGCTTGAAGCGTTTAAGCTCGGCGGCAAAGCGCTGCACCAGCAAATCCATGCCTGCGCCACGGCGCACCGCCAAATATTGTGGCTGACGACTGATGACTTCGGGTGCCTGGGTAATCTGCTCGTTGAGCCCGAGCGCTTTGATCACATGCTGGCCGACCCGGCGGTCGGTGATCACCAAGTCGACCCGGCCCAGCGCGAGTTTGCCGAAGTTGGCTTCATGGCTGGCGGCCGGCTCCTGATTGAACAGGGTGGACTCGCTGAATTGAGCGCCATAGAGGTAGCCCGGCGAGGTGCCGATGGTCAGGCCGCGCAGGTCGTCGAAGGTGTGAAACGGATGCGGGCGCGCGGTGGCGTAGAACAGCACGAACTCCACGTCGGACAGCGGCTCGCTGGGGTAGAGCAGCAGATTGCCGCGCTCGCGGCTGTGAAAAATATCCAGCGCGCCATCCGCCAGGCCCTGGTCGAGCATCGCCAGGCAACGCTTCCAGGGCAGGAATTGCCATTCCACCTCGATGCCCAGGCGCTGAAACACAATCACCGTGGTTTCATAGTCGAGCCCGCGCATCGTGCCGTTATCGTCGTACACGTAAGGTGCCCACGGCTCGGTGACGATGCGCAGTTTCTCGCCTTGGGCGCTCAGGCTCAGGCAAGTGAAAAGAACCGCGGTTAGCAACTGGAAAAATACGCGCATGCCCCGAGGTTACGACTGTCTCGGGCGAAAAAGAAGCGCTGGTATCGCTGTCGACGGGCAGCGGCGGGTTTTTATTTGCCGGGGGACTTCATCAGGTGCTCATAGATCGCTTCGCGCCGCTCACCCAGAATCAGCCGCACCACCGGGTTGGCGAACCAGTGCTCAAGCAGGTGCGCGTCAATCGGGCGCTTCTGGCGTTCTTCCTGATTTTGTCGGGCCTTGTCCCACCAAACCGGGCCGCACGCCTGGTCGAATTCGTTTTCGTGCTCATAGCAGCCGTAGAGGATTTCGCGGATAAATTGCTGCTGGTTTTTGGGCAGCACCAGCGTCACCAGCTTGTACATCAAGCGTTGCAGGCGCGGCGGGCGTGGCAAGTGGGCTGACACCTGGCGAGTGTCGTCCAGGGCCAGGGCGCTGGTGGGGTTGGCCGCGTGCTTGGCGATCCACGCCTTGACCTTGGCCCGGAACAGCTGCTTGCGGCTCCAATAATGGTGGATCAGGTCTGGGCATTCACGCACGTTGAGGGTTCGGTAAGCCGCGATCGACAGGCAGAACTCTTCCAGGGTGTACGCGCCTTGGGCATGCGGGAACAGTTCGTCCATCAACTCGATCGAACGATCAAGCACGTGCGCGTCTTGCCGGTGCAGGCCCATGACCCCGGAATTAAGCGTCATCATGTCGTCATCGGCCACGCCCATGTCACGCAGGCGCTGGTGCAGGGCGCTGTACAGAATGCTTTCGGGGTTGTCGCCGTACTTGGTGTAGAAGGCGTTACATAACAGCGTGCCCGGTTGCACGCGTTCAAACAGCGCCATGGGCGAGTGATGAAAAAACGTGTCGGTGTCGATCAACAGCGCCACTTCGGACTCTTGCAGCACCTGGCGCAGCACCACGTGTTTGGTGCGGAAGTGGTAGCCATGCGGCTCGCACCAGCGTTTACGCGTGGCTTCATCCAGCGGGCGCACACGCACCGGCAACAGGCGATAAGGCTCGGGGTTATCGCTGAACACCTGAATATCGATGGCGGCGTCTTGCGTATCGCGCAAAAAAGCCAGGGCGCTGGCGATACTGAATACCGCTTCTTGATGGTAAGTCTCTGCCCCGAACACCAGGTAGACCAGTTGCGGGCGGGGCGTCGGGGCTGCTGTATTCATGGACTGCACAATTCCGTGGGCGTTTAAAACCGCAAAGGCCCTCTTTATGAGGGCCTGGGCACTTTGGAAGAAACCTTAGCGTGGCAGCTTCAGGTTGTTCCAGACAGCGAGGCTCGGTTCAGCCTGGTTAAGCGTATAGAAGTGCAAGCCTGGCGCACCACCTTGCAACAATCTTTCACACATCTCGCTGATGACTTGCTCGCCAAACGCCTGAATGCTCTTGACGTCATCGCCATAAGCTTCCAGTTGCTTGCGCACCCAGCGTGGGATTTCTGCGCCGCACGCGTCGGAGAATCGCGCCAGCTTGCTGTAATTGGTGATCGGCATGATGCCCGGCACGATCGGGATGTTGACGCCCATCGCCCGCACACGCTCGACAAAGTAGAAGTAGCTGTCGGCGTTGAAGAAGTACTGGGTGATCGCGCTGTCGGCGCCGGCGTTGGCCTTGCGCACGAAATTGTGCAGGTCGTCTTCGAAATTACGCGCCTGAGGGTGCATCTCCGGGTAAGCCGCCACTTCGATGTGGAAGTGATCGCCGCTTTCTTCGCGGATAAAGCTCACCAGGTCATTGGCGTAGCGCAGCTCACCGCTGGCCATGCCCATGCCGGACGGCAGGTCGCCGCGCAGGGCGACGATACGCTTGATGCCGGCTTGCTTGTATTGGGTCAGCAGGCTGCGCAGGTCGGCCTTGCTGTCGCCCACGCAGGACAAATGCGGTGCGGCAGGAACCTTGGCTTCGCTTTCCAGCTGCAGCACGGTGTTGATCGTGCGGTCACGGGTCGAACCGCCCGCGCCGTAGGTGCACGAGAAGAAGTCGGGGTTGTAGCTGGCCAACTGCTTGGCCGTGGCCATCAGTTTTTCATGCCCAGCATCGGTCTTGGTCGGGAAGAACTCGAAGCTGTAGCGACGGTCTTGGGACATGGTAATACCTATGGAAACTCATAAAGCCAGAAGGTGTACACCGTCAATGTGGGAGCGGGCTTGCTCGCGAAGGCGTTGTGCCAGTCAACATATCGGGTGACTGATACACCGTTTTCGCGAGCAAGCCCGCTCCCACAAAAGCCTGCTCCCACAGAGGAGCAGGCGGCAGGCACATCAGTAGCGGTAAGCGTGTGGCTTGAACGGGCCTTCAACAGCCACGCCGATGTAGTCGGCCTGGGTTTTGGTCAGTTGAGTCACCACACCGCCGAAGCCGCGGACCATTTCCAGGGCCACTTCTTCGTCGAGTTTCTTCGGCAGCACTTCCACGGTCAGGCGCTCGGCTTTTTGGGCTGGCGACAGGTCGGCGTATTTCTGGCCGAACAGGAAGATTTGCGCCAGTACCTGGTTGGCGAACGAGCCGTCCATGATGCGGCTTGGGTGGCCGGTTGCGTTACCCAGGTTTACCAGGCGGCCTTCGGCCAGCAGAATCAGGTAGTCGTCGTTCTGTGGGTCGAAAGTGCCGGCGCCGGTACGGTGAACCTTGTGTACCTGCGGCTTGACCTCTTCCCATGCCCAGTTCTTGCGCATGAAAGCAGTGTCGATTTCGTTGTCAAAGTGGCCGATGTTGCAGACAACGGCGCGCTTTTTCAGGGCTTTGAGCATGTTCGAGTCGCACACATTGACGTTGCCGGTGGTGGTCACGATCAGGTCGATCTTGCCCAGCAGTGCTTTGTCGATGCTAGCTTCGGTGCCGGTGTTGATACCGTCGATGAACGGCGACACCAGTTCAAAACCGTCCATGCAGGCTTGCATGGCGCAGATCGGGTCGACTTCGGAAACGCGAACGATCATGCCTTCCTGACGCAGCGACTGAGCGGAGCCCTTGCCCACGTCACCGTAACCGATGACCAGCGCTTGCTTGCCGGACAGCAGGTGGTCGGTGCCACGCTTGATCGCGTCGTTCAGGCTGTGACGGCAGCCGTACTTGTTGTCGTTCTTGCTCTTGGTCACCGAGTCATTGACGTTGATGGCCGGGATTTTCAGCTCGCCCTTGGCCAGCATGTCCAGCAGGCGGTGCACGCCAGTGGTGGTTTCTTCGGTCACGCCGTGAACGCGGTCCAGAATCTGCGGGTACTTTTTGTGCAGCAGCTCGGTCAGGTCGCCGCCGTCGTCGAGGATCATGTTGGCATCCCATGGCGCGCCATCTTTAAGGATGGTTTGCTCCAGGCACCACTCGTACTCTTCTTCGGTTTCGCCTTTCCAGGCATACACCGCGATACCGGCAGCGGCGATAGCAGCGGCGGCCTGGTCTTGAGTCGAGAAAATGTTGCAGGACGACCAACGTACTTCGGCACCCAGGGCAACCAGGGTTTCGATCAGCACGGCAGTCTGGATGGTCATGTGGATGCAGCCGAGAATCTTCGCGCCCTTGAGCGGCTGCTCACCGGCGTACTTGCGGCGCAGACCCATCAGGGCAGGCATTTCGGATTCGGCGATAAACGTTTCGCGACGGCCCCAGGCAGCGAGGGACATGTCGGCGACTTTGTAGTCGGTGAAATCTGCAGGCGTAATTACAGCGCTCATGAAGAGCCTCCATTCGTAGTGTGCGAATGGGCGCCGTTGTGCGTTTAGTACCAGGCCAGGTAATACCTGCCCCGACAACGCCCCATCCGAGCCTGACAGGTTGAACCTGCTGCAGCGCCCCTCGGACAGGTGGCGGGAGAACGGTATCAACCAGAGATGACCGTTTTGAAGCGGGGGCGATTATAGCTGTGTGCGGCAGACTTCCCAAGCCTTTCTGTCGGCCACATGAAGATCGTCCATCGGGTTGATAGGCAATGGCGCATAGAGCTTGGGCCCGCGCTCTGCCATGATGTTGCCCATCATTTCGCAACACGCTTTGGAGTGAATATGAACTTCCACACCCGCAAATGGGTAAAACCCGAAGACCTCAACCCCAACGGCACCCTGTTCGGTGGCAGCTTGCTGCGCTGGATCGACGAAGAAGCGGCGATTTACGCGATTGTTCAACTGGGCAACCAGCGCGTGGTGACCAAGTACATCTCTGAAATCAATTTCGTCAGCGCCTCGCGCCAGGGCGACATCATCGAGTTGGGCATCACCGCCACCGAGTTCGGTCGCACCTCGATCACCCTGACCTGTGAAGTGCGCAACAAGATCACGCGCAAAAGCATCCTCACCGTGGAAAAAATGGTCTTCGTCAACCTCGGTGAAGACGGCTTGCCGGCGCCGCACGGGCGTACCGAGATCAAGTACGTGAAGGATCAGTTCCAGGAAGACAGCCTTCCCGAATAATCCTGTGGGTGGCCAGTGAACGCTCTTGATGGCGATAGGTCGTACCTGAACATCGCCCCCGCTCAGGTATCACCATGGCCACGCAAGAAGACGGTAAAACCCCCAACCTGTCGCAGGAAGAGCAGCAGGACGTGGACGAAAACCAGCCGCCGCGTGCGGCGGTACTGCACGAAATTATCCGCACCCAGGGCGACCAGGAGCTGGAGCGCAACGTCGCGGCACTGTGGTGGTCGGCGCTGGCGGCTGGCCTGACCATGGGCCTGTCGCTGATGGGCATGGGCTTGCTCAACTCGCGCCTGCCGGACGGCGAAGCATTCAAAGTCATCGCCAGCTTCGGTTACTGCGCAGGTTTCCTCGCGGTCATCCTCGCGCGCCAGCAACTGTTCACCGAAAACACCCTGACCGCCGTGCTGCCGGTAATGAGCAAACCTACCCTGGCAAATGCCGGGCGGCTGTTGCGCCTGTGGTCGGTGGTGCTGGTGGGCAACCTCTGCGGCACTTTGCTGGTGGCCTATGTGATGCTGCATTTGCCGATTTTCGACACCAAGACCGACCAGGCCTTCCTTGAAATCGGCCGCAAAGTCATGGAAAACGACCCCGGCCAGATGTTCGCCAAAGGCATTATTTCCGGTTGGATGATTGCCACCATGGTGTGGATGATCCCGTCGATGGAAAGCGCCAAGATGTTCATCATCATCTTGATCACCTACCTGATGGCGCTGGGGGATTTCACCCACATCGTCGTCGGCTCGGCGGAAGTCTCGTACCTGGTGTTTGCCGGTGAATTGCCGTGGAAGGACTTCTGGCTGGTGTTCGCCGGGCCGACCCTGGCGGGCAACATCATCGGCGGCAGCTTTATTTTTGCGCTGATCAGCCACGCGCAGATCCGCAGCGAAAGCAGCCTGCCGGGTAAATCGGCTGCGGACCCGAGGCACCCGCAGCAGATCAAAAAGGATCAGTGATGTTCGGGCGTGGCTTGGGGTTCGCCTTTGGTCACGTGCTTGACCAGTTTGCCGATGCTTAAACCCTGCAACAGGATCGACAACAACACCACGATGTAGGTGATGCTCAGCAGCAAATCGCGCTCCGGGCCGAGCGGCAAGGCCAGTGCCAATGCCACCGACACCCCGCCGCGCAGGCCGCCCCACGTGAGGATGCGCACAGTGCCGCGCGGCACCGTGCGCCAGCGGCGTAGCAGCAGGATAGCCGGCGCCACAGTCAGCAAGCGCGACAGCAGAATCGCCACGGCGAGCAAACTGGCGGCAAAAATGTGCAGCCAGTTGAACGGCAACAGCAACAGCTCCATGCCGATCAGCGCGAACAGCAGGGCGTTGAGCATGTCATCGAGCAGTTCCCAGAAGCCATCCAGGTAACGCCGGGTCATGTCGTTCATCGCAAGCTTGCGGCCCAGGTTACCAATGATCAGCCCCGCCACCACCATCGCAATCGGTGCTGAGACGTGCAGTTCGGTGGCCATGGCCGAGCCGCCGATGACCAGCGCCAGGGTCAGCATCACTTCGATCTGGTGTTGCTCGATGCTCTTGATCATCAGGTACACCAGGTAGCCGATGAGCCCGCCGAACACCACGCCGCCAATCGCCTCATGGGCGAACAGCATGGCGGTGGCGCCCACGGTCGGCGTTTCGCCCAACTGTGCGATGCCCAGCAGCACGGTAAACACCACCACTGCGGTGCCGTCGTTGAACAGCGATTCGCCGACGATGGTGGTTTTCAGGGGTTTCGAGGCGTTCGCCGTTCGCAGCACGCCCAGCACTGCAATCGGGTCGGTGGGCGAAATCAGCGCACCGAACAACAGGCAGTAGAGGAAGCTTACGTGCCAGCCAAACAAGGCAAAGATGTAATACGCCAGGCTGCCGATCACCACGGTGGCAATCAACACGCCGAAGGTCGCCAGCAGGCCGATGGGCCAGCGGTAACTGCGCAAGTCATTCAAGTTGACGTGCAAGGCGCCGGCGAACAGCAGGAACGACAGCATCCAGTTCATCAGCAAGTCGCCGAAGTCGATCTGGCCGATCAATTGCTGAATATGTTCTTCGAGGCCGGGAAAGCCGATAACGCTGAGGCCTTGCAGGATCAATGAAAACAGCAAGGCGGTGACCATCACGCCGATGGTGGGTGGCAGGCCGATAAAACGAAAGTTCACATAGGTGAGCAGCGTGGTGAGGCAAATGAAGGCGGCGACAAGTTCAAGCATCCGGGGTCCCTGGTGGTGAGTGGGTAGAGCGTTAATGGGTGCATGGACCGCAGTGGCGGCGTGAGGTTGCACGGCGTTGGGTAAAAGCGTGATAGAACCTTTGGCTGCTTTATGCGCTCATAGCGGGTAAGTGCGGTTCGGCAGGTTTAATGCTAAAACCCCAATTGCTGTTTAAAACGACAAAAGGAGTGTGTGATGACAGTCGCTTTCTGGTGTGTGTTAATCGCAATTTTTCTGCCGTACCTGTGCACGGGTGTGGCCAAGTTCAGCGGCGGCAAGTTCGGGCCGCGCAATAACCACGACCCACGCGCTTTTCTGGACACGCTCGAAGGCTTTGCTAAACGCGCCCACAGTGCACAGCTCAACAGCTTTGAAGTAACGCCTGCGTTTGCCGCCGCCGTGATCATTGCGCACTTGGCCGGTACGGCGTCACTGGTAACCATCAACGTGCTGGCGGTGTTGTTTATCACCAGCCGGTTGCTGTACATCATTTGCTACCTGGCGGACTGGGCGATGCTGCGTTCAGTGGTGTGGCTGGTGGGCATGGCGTTGATTGCGAGTTTCTTTTTTGTCTCGATCTGAGGCGTGACGCAAAGCCCGTGTGGGAAGCAGCAAGCCCCTCCCACATTTGGCCTCCAGTGTTTGTTAGCTGCCGGCCGGTGCGTCGGGCACGTGCGGTAACGCGGCGCCTTTTGGCCAGAGCATCCAGATTTGCCCTTGCTGCTTCATGCTGCCCGCCAACTCACCGGCGGCCTCACCGGTGCCCCAAAACAAGTCGGCACGCACTTCGCCGGTGATTGCACCGCCGGTGTCCTGTGCTGCTACCGGCCGGGCAATCGGCGAGCCATCGGGTTTGGTGGTCGACAGCCACAGCAGGCTACCCAGCGGGATTACCTTGCGATCAACCGCCACGCTGTAGCCGGCAGTCAACGGCACGTTCAGCGAACCGCGCGGGCCTTCATTGCTGTCGGGGCGGGCGCTGAAAAACACGTAGCTGGGGTTGCTCGCCAGCAACTCCGGGATGCGCTGCGGGTTCGCCTTGGCCCAGGCGCTGATGGCGCCCATGGTCACCTCGTCTTTTTTCAGCGCGCCTTGCTCCACCAGCCAGCGGCCAATAGGGCGGTAGGGGTAGCCGTTCTGGTCGGCGTAACCGACGCGCAGTTGGCGCCCATCCAACAGTTGAATGCGGCCAGAGCCCTGGATTTGCAGAAATTGCAGGTCCATCGGGTTGGTCAGCCAGGCAATCGGCTTGGCCGTGGAGCCTTGCCCGTTGAGAGTGCTGGCATCGTCATACGGCTTGAGCACGCGGCCTTCGAGCCGACCGCGCAGGCGCTTGCCCTTGAGTTCCGGGTAGATGCTTTCGAGGTTGACGATGATCAGGTCATCCGGCACGCCGTACACCGGCACATGCGCGGTGGCGGTTTCGGTCAGGCTGCCGGGATACACCGGTTCGTAGTAGCCGGTGATCAAGCCGTTGGGTGTGTTGTCGGCCGAGCGCAGGCCGAACACGTCAAGGCGTTCCTTGAGAAAACCGCGAACCGCCAGCGCATCTGCGGGCACGCTGGCCGCTGCGGCACAGGTGGCGCCCCATATCGGGTCGGCCTTGAGGCGTTGGCACGCGCTGCGCCAGGATTCAAACCCGGCCAGCAAATCGCTGTCCGAGACTGTCGGCAGCGCTTCCCACGGTGCGCTCACGTAAGTGGCGACGGCGTGCGGTTTGGCCGCTTCATCTTTTTTGCCGGCGTCTTTACCCGTATCGCAACCGGCCAGCAGCGCGAACAATGGTAGAGCCCACGCCAGGCGGCGGCTCCAGGTGTTAAAGGTGATATTCATGCGCACAATTCCTGAAGCGATTGCCCGCGCCGTAGCGCTTCTCGGCAACCCTTATTATTAATAGGGCTATTGGCCTTTACGGGCGGGGCGAGGATACTGGCCGCCGTTTCCCGTGACCCTGAGCCACCATGACTTTTAACAAATTGACGGTTGCATTGCTGGCCTGCCTGGCCTTGACCGCGTGCGGCGGTGTCGATCCGAATTCGCCGCTGGGCCAGCGCAAAGCGATCTTCAAACAGATGCTCAAGACCAGCGAAGACTTGGGCGGCATGTTGCGTGGACGCATCCCGTTCGACGGCGCCCGGTTCGCCGATGGTGCGGTCAAGCTCAATGCATTGTCCTTTGAGCCGTGGCAGCATTTTCCGAATGTGCGTGAAGAAGATCACACCAGCGCCAAGGATAACGTGTGGCAGCAACAAGCACGCTTCCAGGCGTTGGCCCGCAACCTTGAAGCCGCCACCGGTGAATTGGTGGTTGCAAGCCAGGTGCAGCCTTACGCGGCCGCCAACCTTGGCCCTGCGGTGCAGAAGGTCGAAGATGCCTGCACGGCGTGTCATAAACAGTTTCGAGACCATTGACCGGTTTTACTGGTCGAGTTCTTCGACGGCGTCCTGCAGGTCTTTGCGCGCTTGGGCAAGCTTGTCCTTACGCTTGTTGATGCGGTCCGCGTCACCCTTTTTCATGGCTTTGTCGAGGTCTGCCTGACGGCGGCTGACCTCATGTTTGGCGTCGAGCACTTTGTTTTCACGCTCTTTGCGCAAGGACGCGTCGGTGCAGTTGGCGGTGACTTCGCTCAGGGCTTTTTCCAGGCCGGCTTGTTGTTCGCTGTTGTTGTGCGCCTTGGCTTGTTCGATCTGGGCGCTGATGGCTTGGCGTTTGGCGGCGCAACCGGTGAGTTCTGGCGCTGTTTCGGCGGCCAGCAGTGGCGTGGTGAGGAAGCTTGCGACGGTTAAAAAGGCAAGTGGGGCGAGGTATTTCATGTGGGGCTCCAGGGTCGCAATCGGTGGGCAGGGTGAATTCTGCCGAGGTTCAATAATGGGCCGGGGCGTGCTTAAAACCCGTCGATTCCGGCCAAACGTAATGTTTCAGCCATGGCCTGTACCTGCGGGTCGCGAAAAAAAGCGCTCAGTTGCGCCGCGCGCCCGGGCCGATGCCGTCGGTAGCCAGCCAGGCTTGGGTGTCTTTGGCAGCCAGGGTTTGCCAGCCACCGTCCAGCTCGTTGCGCGCCGAGGGCGGAACGCCCAAGGCTTTAAGCCATTGTGCGAAGGGCCGTTGCCGAGCGCTTTGAAGGCTGTCGAGCAGCCGCGCACGGCTGCGATCACCGAAGCCATCAATATTAGCAAGCTCTGCGGCATCCAGGGTCAACCAATCGAGAATGCCTGCGATTAGACCGGCCTGGATCAATACGTTCCAGGTTTCGCGCCCCACGTGCGGCAATGACAGGCCCTGGTTGCCGCTTAGCCACGTCAGGCGCGCGAGCAATTGCTCCTCGCAACCCGGGTCGAGTTGCCAACAGCTCAGGGCATGGAAGTTCTGAGGGTCAGGCACTGGCACCTGCACGCGGGTCTCGTTGCGCAGGACCACTTGGTCCAGGCGCGGAATCACTTGCCCCGCCAGGCTGATCGACACCTGGTCGCCTGCGCGAATATCCAGTGCTTGCCAGCGTTTCAGCGAACCTACGCTGACGCGGTTGATTTGCCGATCGTCCAGCCGCACCGGTGCGAGCTCCAAAATGGGCGTAATGCGCCCGGTGCGGCCGATCTTGAACTGCACCTCGCGTACCAGTGCCAACGCCTTGGTGACCGGGTATTTCCAGGCCACCGCCCAGTAAGGCGCGCTAGCCTGCCAGCGTTTGGCGGGCGCGTGCAAGGCTTGGTGCAACACCACGCCATCACTGGCAAAGGGCAGCGGATGGTTGTACCAAAAAGTGCGCCAATGCGCGGCATCAGTGAGGGTTTGGATGGGCTGGCTGTATTGGCGGGTTTCGGTGAAGCCCCAGCGCGTCAGCGTGGCCAGGCGCTCGCTGAAGTCCGCTGGGCCGTCAGGCCACCCCCAGATGAACAAGCCGATACCGGCGGCATCGGTGTCGCTCAACTGTCGGCGGTTCATCAGGCCTGCCACTTTGCTGCGCGCATTCAGCCCGCCGTGGGTTGACTGCACATGCTCGTCGAGGCGCCAATAGAGTTCGCCCTGCAGCACCAGGTCGAGCGGCTCCGGCAGTTGCTGAACAATGCCGGGGATCTTGCGCGCGGCGGCTGACCAATCCTGGCCGAGCCGGCCATTGCCCCGGCTGATCAGTTGGCTTAAGCGACCCTGGCGATACACCAATGTCACGGCCACGCCGTCGACCTTGGGTTGAATCCATACGTCTTGGCGTGTGCTGAGCCAGTCACCAACAGCCTGCTCATCCAGCAGTTTTTTCAAGCCCGTGTGCGCGACCGGGTGAGGCCGGGTGCCCCGTGAACTCGCCAGTGGGTTATCCGCCACCTGGCTGGGTGCGGGGAAACATTCGCGCCACTGCGCCAGGCGCTGGCGGGCCTGGTCATACAGCTCATCACTGACCGGCGAGTGGCCAAGGCGGTGGTAGCTGTCATCCCACAGCTCGACTTGTATGGCCAGGGTACCGACCTGTGATCGGGCCTCTTCGGGGCACGCTTCGGCCCACGCCGAAAAAGGCAGGGCGCTGAGTAAAAGAGCAGTCATTAAGCGCATATGAGCATCCTTGCTCGCAAAGGGTGCCCAGCCTAAGTGATCCATGCGGCGATAAAAAAGCCCCGAGCGGGCGGGGCTGTTTACCGCGTGTTTCTGCTTGCCTGAACAGGCCGGCCAAGGCTTCGCCCGCTGCGTTTTTATCGGGCCTGGCAAATGTGTTGCAACCTTTGTTGAGCGGACGCTGCACCGTTTGAAAGGCGTTTACCAAGGCAATAAAAAGCCCCGCAGGGTAAACCCTGCGGGGCCTTGTGTGCCGCGAGTGCTTACAGGCCGGCAGCGATGCGCAGGTCGTTGGCGCGGTCGGTTTTTTCCCAGGTGAAGGTGGTGAAGGTGTCGTCGCCGACGGTCTTCTGCGCAGGTGTACGACCGAAGTGGCCGTAGGCTGCGGTTTCCTGGTACATCGGGTGCAGCAGGTCGAGCATGGTGGTGATGGCGTACGGGCGCAGGTCGAAGATCTCACGCACCAGCTTGACGATTTTGTCGTCGCTGATCTTGCCGGTGCCGAAGGTATTCAGCGAGATCGACGTAGGCTGAGCCACGCCGATAGCGTAGGAAACCTGAATTTCGCAACGTTCGGCCAGGCCGGCGGCGACGATGTTTTTGGCCACATAACGACCGGCGTAGGCCGCCGAACGGTCAACCTTGGACGGGTCTTTACCGGAGAACGCGCCGCCGCCGTGACGGGCCATGCCGCCGTAGCTGTCGACGATGATTTTACGGCCGGTGAGGCCGCAGTCGCCCACCGGGCCACCGATGATGAACTGGCCGGTCGGGTTGATGTGGAACTGCGTGTCCTTGGTCAGCAGTTCGGCAGGCAGCACGTGCTTGACGATCAGCTCCATCACGCCTTCGCGCAGGTCGGCGTAGGACACGTCCGGGTTGTGCTGGGTCGACAGCACAACCGCGTCGATACCCACGACTTTGCCGCCTTCGTAACGGCAGGTCACCTGGGATTTGGCATCCGGGCGCAGCCA
The DNA here is from genome assembly GCF_009296165.1 of Pseudomonas kitaguniensis. Taxonomy (GTDB): domain Bacteria; phylum Pseudomonadota; class Gammaproteobacteria; order Pseudomonadales; family Pseudomonadaceae; genus Aquipseudomonas; species Aquipseudomonas kitaguniensis. The sequence continues at coordinate 15,085 of NZ_VUAZ01000104.1, forward strand.
CGGCAGCAGGCCATTTTTGCGGGCCTCGGCTTGCCGTTGCACAAGCTGGTGCGAGAAGGTGATCGGCGCCGGCATCAGCACCTCGGTTTCGTTGCTGGCGTAGCCGAACATCAGGCCCTGGTCGCCAGCGCCCTGATCTTCAGGCTTGGCGCGGTCCACGCCCTGGTTGATGTCGGGCGACTGCTTGCCGATGATGTTCATCACGCCGCAGGTCGCGCCGTCGAAGCCAACGTCGGAACTGTTGTAGCCAATCTTGGTGATCACGTCACGCACGATCTGTTCCAGATCGACCCACGCGGTGGTGGTGACTTCACCGGCGATGATCGCCACGCCCGTTTTCACCAGAGTCTCGCACGCCACTCGGGCGAACTTGTCTTCAGCAATGATGGCGTCCAGCACCGCGTCAGAAATCTGGTCGGCGATTTTGTCCGGATGCCCTTCAGACACGGACTCGGAGGTGAAAAGGGAGTATTCGCTCATCTCGATGTTTTCCTGATATTTACCGATGGTGAGTGTCGCCAGCCGGCCGCTGAAAATGGCGGACCTGAATCTGGAAACCATTACGTAAACCTACATAGAGGCTTTCCCCGGGAACGAGTCCCGCAGCGGTGGCCCAACGGGCCAGATCGTCCTGTTCAAAACCCAACCAGAGATCACCGCAGGCCTCCTTGGCCCAACTCTGGTTGTGGCTGCATAAATCTGTGACCAGCAGGCTACCGCCGGGTTGCAGCAAATTGGCCATCTGCTTGAGGGCGTCGGCGGGGGCGGCAAAATGGTGCAAGACCATGTTCAGCACCACGCAATCGGCCCGCAGGCTGGTGTCGTTCAAGGCGTCTGCGAGCTGCAGGCTGACATTGCCCAGCGCTTCGCGCTCGCACAACTGGCGCGCCAGTTCGAGCATCGCCGGGCTGTTGTCCAGCGCCGTGACCTGTTGAAAACGTCGCGCCAGTTCCGGCAAAAAGCCGCCGTCGCCGGGGCCGACTTCCAGTGCAGTCGCCCCTTCACTGAAGCTCAGCTTGTCCAACAGCGCCAGTACGCTCTCGCGGTATTGGGGCAGGCCAGCGATCAGGTCTTGTTGGGCGCGAAACTTCTCGGCCACGCGTGAGAAAAAGTCCTGGCTGGCCGCCGCGCGTTGCCCGTGAACCTGGCCGATGCGTGATTGCACGTCACCGGGCAGGCCCAGGTTGTCGACTTCTTCGAGCAAGGCCGCGTGCAATTTGCCGCCAAGCAACTCGGTGTGGGGCAGGGCGCGGCGGTAAAAAATCGCATTGCCTTCGCGGCGCGTGGCCACCAGGTCTGCCTGTGACAACACCTTTAAGTGGTGGCTCATGCCCGACTGGCCGATGGCGAAGATCTGCGCCAGTTCGAGTACGCCGAACGAGTTGTTGGCCAGTGCGCGCAATACGTTCAGGCGCAACGGATCACCAGCGGCCTTGCACAAGGCTGCAAGTTCATCGCCGTCGTCGGGACGCAGGGAGGGCACGGGTAAGTTCATAAGGCCAGCAGTCTAGTGACGGCTGGAAATCCCTGCAAGGCCAATATCAAAAAGTTTTGATATTGGTCGATAATCGGCGGTTATAAGCAGCGGCTATAAGCTTTAGACGAAGCGGCGCACGGTTTCTGCAGGCGATTGCCGGGCTAACCACAGGAAAAACACCCACAAGTGACTATCTTTCATTGCCCGAAGGCGGTGGCTGAGGGAAAATGCGGGTCCTTTTTTCCGTTTCTTTTATTCACTATCCTCAGGAGAACAGCGATGCCCAGCCGTCGTGAGCGTGCCAACGCCATTCGTGCCCTCAGCATGGATGCCGTGCAAAAAGCCAACAGCGGCCATCCCGGTGCCCCGATGGGCATGGCGGATATCGCCGAGGTACTTTGGCGTGACTACCTGAAACACAACCCAAGCAACCCGCTGTTCGCAGACCGTGACCGCTTCGTGCTGTCCAACGGCCACGGCTCGATGCTGATTTATTCGCTGCTGCACTTGACCGGCTACGACGTCACCATCGATGACCTTAAAAGCTTCCGCCAACTGCACAGCCGCACCCCGGGCCACCCGGAATTCGGCTACACCCCAGGCGTCGAGACCACCACCGGTCCCCTGGGCCAAGGCCTGGCCAACGCTGTTGGCTTCGCGCTGGCTGAAAAAGTTTTGGCGGCGCAGTTCAACCGCCCTGGCCACAACATTGTCGACCACCACACCTACGTGTTCCTGGGTGATGGCTGCATGATGGAAGGCATTTCCCACGAAGTTTCCTCGCTGGCTGGCACCTTGGGCCTGGGCAAACTGATTGCTTTCTACGATGACAACGGCATCTCCATCGACGGCGAAGTCGAAGGCTGGTTCACCGACGACACCCCGAAGCGTTTCGAAGCCTACAACTGGCAGGTGATCCGCAACGTCGACGGCCACGACCCGGAAGAAATCAAAACCGCCATCGAAACCGCGCGCAAGAGCGAGCAGCCGACGTTGATCTGCTGCAAGACCACCATCGGTTTCGGTTCGCCGAACAAGCAAGGTAAAGAAGACTGCCACGGTGCCCCACTGGGCGACGCGGAAATTGCCCTGACCCGCGCTGCGCTGAAGTGGAACCACGGCCCGTTCGAGATTCCGGCCGACATCTACGCCGAGTGGAATGCCAAGGAAAAAGGCCTGGCCGCCGAAGCCGAGTGGGACCAGCGTTTTGCTGCCTACTCCGCCGAATTCCCGGAACAGGCCAACGAGCTGGTGCGTCGCCTGGCCGGTGACCTGCCTGCCGACTTCTCGGAAAAAGCCTCGGCCTACATCGCCGAAGTCGCGGCCAAAGGCGAAACCATCGCCAGCCGTAAAGCCAGCCAGAACGCGCTGAACGCCTATGGCCCGCTGCTGCCGGAAATTCTCGGCGGTTCGGCTGACCTGGCCGGTTCCAACCTGACCTTGTGGAAAGGCTGCAAAGGCGTGTCGGCTGAAGACGCCAGCGGCAACTACATGTACTACGGCGTGCGCGAGTTCGGCATGAGCGCCATCATGAACGGCGTGTCGTTGCACGGCGGCCTGGTGCCTTACGGCGCGACCTTCCTGATGTTCATGGAATACGCGCGCAACGCCGTGCGTATGGCCGCGTTGATGAAGAAGCGTGTGATCCATGTGTACACGCACGACTCCATCGGCCTCGGCGAAGACGGCCCGACGCACCAGCCGGTCGAGCAACTGACCAGCCTGCGTACCACGCCGAACCTGGATTGCTGGCGCCCAGCCGACGCGGTTGAATCCGCGGTGGCCTGGAAGCACGCCATCGAGCGCAAGGACGGCCCTTCGGCGCTGATCTTTTCGCGTCAGAACCTGCAACACCAAGTGCGTACCGACGCGCAAATCGCCGACATCAGCCGTGGCGGTTATGTGCTCAAGGACTGCGAGGGCGAGCCGGAGCTGATCCTGATCTCGACCGGTTCCGAAGTGGGCCTGACCGTTCAGGCGTACGACAAGCTGACCGAGCAAGGCCGCAAGGTGCGTGTGGTGTCGATCCCGTGCACCAGCGTGTTCGAAACGCAGGACGCCGGCTACAAGCAATCGGTGTTGCCACTGCAAGTCAGCGCGCGTATCGCCATCGAAGCGGCTCACGCCGACTACTGGTACAAATACGTGGGCCTGGAAGGCCGCGTGATCGGCATGACCACCTACGGTGAGTCGGCGCCGGCGCCAGCGTTGTTCGAAGAGTTCGGCTTTACCCTGGAAAACATTCTGGGTCAGGCTGAAGAACTGCTGGAAGACTAAGGCTGTAGATTGGGGTGGTTGTTCTGGCCTCATCGCGAGCAAGCCCGCTCCCACATTGGTCGTTCACATAGTTTGAATTGTGAACCCATTCCAAATGTGGGAGCGGGCTTGCTCGCGATAGCGTCAGAACATTCAACACCGAACTAACATTGATCGAGAACCCCATGCCCCAACCGCGTCCCTACAAAGTTGCACTCAACGGCTACGGCCGCATTGGTCGTTGCGTCTTGCGTGCGCTGTTCGAACGAGGGGCGGCGGCCGGGTTTGAAATTGTCGCGATCAACGATTTGGCCGACATGGCCAGCATCGAATACCTGACACGCTTTGACTCCACCCACGGCCGCTTCCCCGGCGAAGTGCGGGTAGAAGGCGATTGTCTGCATATCAACGGCGACTGCGTAAAAGTCTTGCGCAGTGCCACCCCCGAGGGCATCGACTGGGCGGCGCTGGGCGTCGACCTGGTGTTGGAATGCTCCGGTGCTTACCACACGCGTGCTGATGGCCAGCGTTTTCTCGACGCCGGCGCGCCGCGTGTGCTGTTTTCCCAGCCGATGGCCAGCGAGGCGGATGTCGACGCCACCATCGTCTACGGCATCAACCAGGATTGCCTGACCGGCAACGAGCTGCTGGTGTCCAACGCCTCGTGCACCACCAATTGCAGCGTGCCGCTGTTGCGCTTGCTGGATCAGGCGATTGGCCTGGATTACGTGTCGATCACCACGATTCACTCGGCGATGAACGACCAGCCGGTCATCGATGCTTATCACCACGAAGACCTGCGCCGCACGCGCTCGGCGTTCCAGTCGGTGATTCCGGTGTCCACCGGCCTGGCCCGTGGCATCGAACGATTATTGCCGGAACTTGCCGGGCGTATACAGGCCAAAGCCGTACGGGTGCCGACGGTGAACGTGTCCTGCCTGGACATCACCATGCAAACCGTCAGCGACACCGATGCTACCGAGGTCAACCGGATCTTGCGCGACGCCGCCACCAGCGGCCCGCTCAAAGGCCTGCTGGCCTATACCGAGTTGGCGCACGCCAGTTGTGATTTCAACCATGACCCGCATTCGGCAATTGTCGATGCCAGCCAAACGCGAGTTTCCGGCCCAAGGCTTGTGAATATTCTGGCCTGGTTCGACAACGAATGGGGCTTTGCCAACCGCATGCTGGATGTTGCCGAACATTATCTGCACATCGCTTCTAAACAACCTCAACAGTAATTCAGGAACTGCGACCCATGACCGTGTTGAAGATGACCGACCTCGATCTGCAAGGTAAGCGCGTGCTGATTCGCGAAGACCTCAACGTCCCAGTCAAGGACGGTGTTGTCACCAGCGATGCGCGAATCCTGGCCTCGCTGCCGACCATCAAGCTGGCCCTGGAAAAAGGCGCGGCCGTGATGGTCTGCTCGCACCTGGGTCGCCCGACCGAAGGTGAGTTTTCCGCTGAAAACAGCCTCAAGCCTGTGGCCGCTTACCTGAGCAAAGCCTTGGGCCGTGACGTGCCACTGGTGGCAGATTACCTGGGTGGCGTCGACGTAAAAGCCGGCGACATCGTGCTGTTCGAAAACGTGCGCTTCAACAAGGGCGAGAAAAGCAACAGCGATGAGCTGGCCCAGCAATACGCGGCGCTGTGCGACGTGTTTGTGATGGACGCCTTCGGCACCGCGCACCGCGCTGAAGGCTCGACCCACGGCGTGGCCAAATTCGCCAAAGTGGCCGCGGCAGGCCCGTTGCTGGCCGCTGAACTGGACGCACTGGGCAAAGCGTTGGGCGCCCCGGCGCAGCCGATGGCCGCCATTGTTGCCGGCTCCAAAGTGTCGACCAAGCTGGACGTGCTCAACAGCCTCAGCCAAATCTGCAACCAACTGATCGTCGGCGGCGGCATCGCCAACACCTTCCTGGCCGCCGCCGGCCACCCGGTGGGCAAGTCGCTGTACGAACCGGACCTGCTCGACACCGCCCGCGCCATTGCGGCAAAAGTCAGCGTGCCACTGCCGGTCGACGTGGTAGTTGCCAAGGAATTCGCCGAAAGCGCCGAAGCCACCGTCAAGCTCATCGCTGACGTGGCCGCTGACGACATGATCCTCGACATCGGCCCGCAAACCGCGGCCAACTTCGCTGAACTGCTGAAGTCGTCGAAGACCATTTTGTGGAACGGCCCGGTCGGCGTATTTGAATTCGACCAGTTCGGCAACGGCACCAAAGTGCTGGCCAAGGCCATCGCTGAAAGCTCGGCATTCTCCATCGCAGGCGGCGGCGACACCCTGGCGGCCATCGATAAATATGGCGTTGCTGACCAGATCTCCTACATTTCTACCGGTGGCGGCGCGTTTCTTGAATTCGTCGAAGGCAAAGTACTGCCCGCCGTTGAAGTGCTGGAAACCCGAGCCAAGGGCTAAGGCGCATGATCCGGAAAAGGAGCATTCCCATGATCAAGTCGTTGGCACTGGTCATCGCGGCGGGCCTGTTGGCCGGCTGCGGTAGCACGCCAAGCGCGGCGCCGTCACCGGCCGGCAAGCCTGCGCCAGCGCAGAGAAACAACTGCTACCAGGCTGACTGGCAAGCCGAAACCATGCCGGTGATCAACAAGCGCATCGGCAATGAACGGCTGGAGAAATACGACTCCGCGCCCAACGGTCAGGAACAGGGTTGCCCTTGATGGGTCTGATCAACTAACCGACAGCAGTGGCGGCCCTTGGGCCGTCGTTCGAGGATTGGCAATGAAAGGCGTTTTCGCCCTGGCAGCACTGGCCTTGTTGGCCGGTTGCAGCAGCATGAACCTGTTCAATAAGGCAGAGCCGCAAGGCACGTGGACCACCTGGACCTGTGACAGCAAGGCCGAAGTCAACTGGCGCTTTGCCAATGCGGCCCACAGCGAGGTGGATGTGCGCCTCGGCGGGGCTGACCCGGTGTATCGCCTTAAACAAGACGTTGCCGCCTCGGGCGTGCTGTACAGCAACGACCAGTTGGCGTTTCACACCAAAGGTGAGGAAGGCCTGATTTACTGGGTCGCCACCGATGATTTGATTGGGCGCGGGTGTAAGGCTCAGTAATACCGAACACGATCTCTGATGTCATTGAGATTTGAAGTGTGGGAGGGGCCTGCTCCCGATGGTTATCTATCAGTCCATGACGGTGGTGGCTGACCCACCGCCATCGGGAGCAAGCCCCCTCCCACATTAAATCCGGTTCCAAAATTGGCATAAGCGTGAGCCGGACATAGAAAAAACGATTCAGCAGGCCAAGCCTTAACCCCTTGATCTGCAATAACTTGAATAGCAGCCGCCGCTACGGCAGGCTTGCACGATTAACGACCCTCGATCGGGAGAGACAACACAATGGCACTTATCAGCATGCGTCAAATGCTGGACCACGCAGCCGAGTTCGGCTACGGCGTCCCAGCCTTTAACGTCAACAACCTTGAGCAGATGCGCGCCATCATGGAAGCCGCTGACAAGACCGACTCCCCCGTGATCGTCCAGGCTTCGGCCGGCGCGCGTAAATACGCCGGTGCCCCGTTCCTGCGTCACCTTATCCTCGCTGCCATCGAAGAATTCCCGCACATCCCGGTGTGCATGCACCAGGACCACGGCACCAGCCCTGACGTGTGCCAGCGCTCCATCCAGCTGGGCTTCAGCTCGGTGATGATGGACGGCTCGCTCGGCGAAGACGGCAAGACCCCAACCGACTACGAATACAACGTACGCGTGACCCAACAAACCGTGGCCATGGCTCACGCCTGCGGCGTTTCGGTTGAAGGCGAACTGGGCTGCCTGGGTTCGCTGGAAACTGGCATGGCCGGTGAAGAAGACGGCATCGGCGCCGAAGGCGTGCTCGATCACAGCCAAATGCTGACCGACCCGGAAGAAGCCGCGGACTTCGTCAAGAAGACCCAGGTTGACGCCCTGGCTATCGCCATCGGCACCAGCCACGGCGCCTACAAGTTCACCAAGCCGCCGACCGGCGACGTGCTGGCTATCGACCGCATCAAGGAAATCCACAAACGCATCCCTAACACCCACCTAGTGATGCACGGTTCTTCCTCGGTGCCACAAGAGTGGCTGGCGATCATCAACCAGTACGGCGGCGACATCAAAGAAACCTACGGCGTGCCGGTTGAAGAAATCGTTGAAGGCATCAAGTACGGCGTGCGCAAGGTCAACATCGACACCGACCTGCGTTTGGCGTCCACCGGCGCAATGCGTCGCCTGATGGCCACTAACCCAAGCGAATTCGACCCGCGTAAATTCTTCGGCGCCACCGTCACCGCCATGCGCGACGTGTGTATCGCACGTTACGAAGCGTTTGGTACGGCGGGCAATGCGTCGAAGATCAAGCCGGTCTCGCTGGAAGCGATGTACCAGCGTTACCTGAAAGGTGAGTTGAACGCCAAGGTGAACTAAGCCTTAGGTGTTCAAAAGAAGCCCGCAGCGATGCGGGCTTTTTTGTGGGTGAGATTTGATCAGGCTGCGTCAGGCGTATCCAAACCACGCTGTTCGATCACGCGGAACACATCGCTCACGTCCTGCACCAGAATGCGTGCGGTGTTGGCCACGTTGTTCAGGTCGCGCTCGGCGAAGTCCGGCAGGCTGGAGCAGGCCATCAGGTTGAGGTGTTCAACGGCTGCGTTGAGGCGTTCACGCAGGCAGGCGTGCAGGTCCGGCAATGGGGCTTCGCTGTCGATTAACAGCACGGGGGAGTCGGTGGCGGTTTGCGCGCACGGATAGAAGCGGCGGGGCGGCAGTTGGGTTGTCATGGCAAATACTCCTCGTATCTAAAAAGGACTACCGCCGTTCGCTGCGAAACGAATGGGTGGCAGCTGTGTGCGGGTTCGCAGACCGAGGATACGAGGAACCCGGCAGATCCGAAGATCTCCCACACACAGCCACCATAAAGTAAACGCCGAACGCAGAAGCGCCGTCGTTGCATTCATGATGCTTGGTTACACACGTATCGTTAGGGCTGCGAAACCCTGTCGCTGATGAATGCCAGCGACGGCGCGAACTATAAGCGCCGACCTGATCCGCCGCAACGGTCGTGTAGGACCAACACTGCCTGCTCAGCCCACACAAAACAACTGTGGGAGGGGGCTTGCTCCCGATGGCGGTGGGCCAGCCCATGCATCAAGTGGCTGACCCACCGCTATCGGGAGCAAGCCCCCTGCCACAGGGGTGACTGTGCTGAGGGAATGGTCCTTGTATTTATAGGACATGGCCTACACAAATGGCGGCCAATGCGCTTAGTCGTGATCAATGTCCAGCTTGGCAAACGTCACGCGGGCGCCTTCCTTGGTGTCGCCACTGTTGTCCTGCACATACGCCCCCGCCTTGAAATACAACGGTTTGTCGCCCCACGCGGCGCCGATGCGCTCGTTCCACTGCCCGTCGGCCGCCTCGACACTCAACAGCCCGGCTTTATTGAGGTTGATGACGTAGGTGAAGCTCGTCGTCAACGGCACATTGGAGGCCACGATGATCACGCGGCCTTCCGCTTCATCCGGGCGCATGCGCACTTTGGCGACGATGTTGCCGGTCTGGGTTTTTTCCTTGAATTGGTACTCAAGTTTGATCAGCGGCTTTTGGCTGTCATACGCGTGAATTTGGCCGATGACGATTTTGCCGGAGGACGGCACTTGGGTCACGGCCAGGGTGGCGCGCAGGTAGTTGTCGGCCTCGGGGTAGGTCCAATTACGCAAGCGCCCGTTGGGGTAGGTTTCGCGCAGTTCACTGCGTGGGTAAACGGCGTTTTCGGTGCGGGTGCCGGTCACCGGCGTCCAGAATTGCACGTCACTGCCTTCGGCCTGGAAATATTGGTCCTTGAAGCCGCTAAGCAGTTTCGGCGTGTCGATTGTCGTGGGCGGGGAGCCGACCGGAATGCTCAGGTTCCAGGTGGAAAGGTCGATCATGGTGTTGGCCTTTTACAGAGGGTGAAGGCTTTGGCCCGCAGGCCTTACTGTTTCTTTATAGGCGGTGCTCACCGGCTTGTTAAACATTGCGTGGCAATTTATTGGCGTCAGAGGAGTGTCAAAAAGCCATGTTTCCCATGAACCGCGGGCTGTAGAGGTTGACCGTTAGTCGGCTTCCTGAACTTTGGCGCAATGATGGCACTGAGGTCACTTCTGATTTTTTAGAACCGGGGCTAGAGTTAGCCCTCAGGGTTTGTCCGGTTTTGTTATCAGAAGTAGCCGGTGTAGTTCCTTTAGGAAGAGACGTAGCATGGATTGCGCTTCACACCACGGCGATGGCAGTTCGGTTCTTCTGGTAGTCGATGACTACCCGGAAAACCTCAGCAGTATGCGTGCGCTTTTGCAGCGTGAAGACTGGCGCGTCATAACCGCAAGTTCCGGTCTCGAAGCCCTGGAGTTACTGCTGGCGCACGAAATCGACCTGGTGCTGTTGGATGTGCGCATGCCCGGCATGGACGGTTTTGAAGTGGCGCGCCTGATGCGCGGCAGCCAGCGTACGCGTATGACGCCGATTATCTTTTTGAGCGCCCATGCCCAGTCCTCCGCCGCCGTGCTGGAAGGCTACGCCAGCGGTGCGATCGACTACCTGTTCAAGCCCTTTGACCCGAATATCCTCAAGCCCAAGGTGCAGGCCCTGCTGGAGCAGCAGCGCAACCGCCGGGCCTTGCAGCGCCTGAGCCATGACCTGGAATCGGCCCGCGCGTTTAATGCCTCGGTGCTCGACAACGCCGCCGAGGGCATTCTGGTGGTGGGCGAGGGCAGTGTGATCGAGTACGCCAACCCCGCCATTTCCCGGTTACTCAATGCCACCATGGCGGAGTTGCAGGGCGAGAGCTTCCTGAGTTTCCTGCAAAAGCCGCATGTGCCCACCTGGTTGGGTTTCCCGATGTTCGAGGCGTACCGCAAGGGGCAGACGTGGCGCCAGCACGACGCCATTTTGCGCACGGGTCGCGGCCAGCAGGTGCCGGTGGCTTTGTCCTGCGCGCCATTGCCCGCCGAGCAAAAGGCCATGGTGGTGACGGTGCTGGACATGTCCGAGGTGCGCCACCTGCACCAGCAACTGGAGTTCCAGGCCGTTACCGACCCGTTGACCGGGCTGCTGAACCGGCGCGGCTTCCACCAGGCGGTGGAGAACACCTTATTGCGCAGCGAGCGCAACGGGCTGTCGCTGGTGTTGCTGTACCTGGACCTCGACGGCTTCAAGCGCGTCAATGACACATTGGGCCATGACGCGGGCGACCGGGTGTTGCGCTGGGTGTCGGAACAAATGCAGGCGTGTTTGCGTTCCTACGACATTTTGGGGCGTATGGGCGGGGATGAGTTCACCGCGTTGCTGGAGCTGGAGTTCCCGGAACAGGCGGCAAAGATTTCAGAGAAGCTGATCGAGCGCGTGTCGGTGTGTCAGCAGGTCGATGGTTTGGATGTGATGCTCGGTGCCAGCATCGGCATTGCGACGTTCCCGGACTGCGGCTCGGACTTGAATGGCCTGCTGCGCGCAGCGGATATTGCCATGTACGAAGCCAAGCGCGCGGGGCGTCAGCAATATCGCTATTACGATCAGGAAATGAACGGCCGCGCGCGTTCACGCCTGATGCTCGAAGACAGCGTGCGCAGTGCCATTCAGAACAAGGATTTCACCCTGGTGTACCAGCCGCAGGTGTCGCTGGATGACGGCCGTTTGCGCGGCGTCGAGGCGCTGTTGCGCTGGCAGCACCCGAGTGTCGGTGACGTGCCGCCGGGCCTGTTTTTACCGTTGCTGGAGGAGGCGCGGCTGATCAGCCAGTTGAGCACCTGGATCTACCAGCAAGTGGCGGCGCAGCGCCAGGCCTGGCACAGCACCTTTGACGAAGACCTGGTGTTGAGCGTGAGCTTGAGCAGCAGCCAATTTAATATGCCTAACCTTGCGAGCCAACTGCAGCAGGTCATCGAGCGACATGGGTTACAGGGGCGGCAGTTGGAGGTGGAAATCAGCGAAGACAGCCTCATGAACAACGTGGATGAGGCCAACAAGCAGCTCAAGTTATTGCGTCAGCTTGGGGTGCGTATTGCCCTCGATGACTTCGGTTTGGGCCGCTGTTCACTGGCCCATCTGCGTGACCTGGAGTTCGATACGCTCAAGCTGGACCCGCAACTGGTCGCGCGCTTGCCTGGCTCGGTGCGGGACGCGGCGATGGCCCGCAGTATTATCCAGTTGTGCGGGCATTTTGATGTGTTGGTGATCGCTGAAGGTGTGGAAACACTCGAACAGTCGCAGTGGCTCAAAGCCAATGGTTGCTCGTTTATTCAGGGGCCGTGGGCGGCGCAACCGCTGATGGCCGAGGAATTGGCCGCCTGGTCTCGCCCCCGTCTGCTTTGAATTCGCTACACTGGCGGCCTTTCGAACCCTGTTGCAGACCCCATGACCGCGCTGAAATACCTCCAGGCCTACCCCGCAGCCCTCCAGGAGCAAGTGCGCCAACTGATCGCCAAGGACCAGTTGGGCGCGTACCTGGATCAGCGTTACCCCGAGCGCCACGCGGTGCAGAGTGATAAAGCGCTGTACAGCTACGCCTTGGCCTTGAAGCAGGAACACCTGCGTAACGCGCCGGCCATCGACAAAGTACTCTTCGACAACCGCCTCGACCTGACCCACCGCGCTTTGGGCCTGCACACCACGATTTCACGGGTGCAGGGCGGTAATCTCAAGTCCAAGAAAGAGATTCGCATTGCCGCGTTGTTCAAAGAGGCCGCGCCGCAATTTTTGCGCATGATCGTGGTGCACGAGCTGGCGCACTTCAAAGAGTCGGACCACAACAAGGCGTTCTATAAACTCTGCGAGTACATGATGCCGGGCTACCATCAGGTGGAATTCGACCTGCGGGTGTACCTCACGTATCGCGATTTGCAGGGCAAGCCCTAACCTCACCAGGCGATAGACCATGGACGTGAGCAAGACCAAAAGCAGTTTTTACCGCCGCCTGTACGTGGCGTACTTGATTGACAGCCAGCAGGCCAGCAGCGTGCCGGCGTTGACTGAGGCCACCGGCATGCCCCGGCGCACGGCGCAGGACACCATTGCCGCACTGGCCGACCTGGATATTGTGTGCGAATTCGAGCAGGAAGACGGCGCCCGCAACCATGCGGGGCACTATCGGATTCGTAGCTGGGGCGCGATTGATCGGGGCTGGATCGAGGCGAATCTGGCGTCGATCAAGCAGGTTTTGGGTTACCCCTGAGTTCTGCGGTGACTGGCCTGCCGCCATCGGGAGCAAGCCCCCTCCCACAGTGGATGTGTGAACACAGTCAAAATATGAGAAAGAGCCTGCTCCGATGGCTTCAGCACAGCCACCCCATTCAATGTGTGAACACATTCAACTGTGGGAGGGGGCTTGCTCCCGATGGCGCCCTCAGAGGCGGCGCATACCGATGTGGGGAATATCGTCTTCCAGGTATTCCTCGCCCGCCACCACAAAACCGTACCGCCCGTAATACCCCTGCAGATGCGCTTGGGCTGACAGAAAAATCGGCATTTCTGGCCAGATAGATGCAATGCGCGTGAGCGCTTCCTGCATCATCTGATGGCCCAGCCCGGTGCCGCGTGCCACCGGCGCCACCACCACTCGACCCACCACCACATCGCCGCCCTGAGACTCCGGGTCGAGCAGGCGCAAGTACGCCACCAATGCGTCATCGTTCCAGGCCATCAGGTGGTGGGTGTCGCCCGACAGGTCCTGCCCGTCGAGGTCCGCGTAAGCGCACTTCTGTTCGACAACGAAGACGTCGCTGCGCAGGCGCAAAATCGCGTACAACTGTTCCTTGCCAAGCTCATCGTGATGTTTGCAGACCCATTCAACGCTCATGGTGTGATCTCTTCTGAGTGACGGTTGCCGATAGTAAGCGCAGCGTGCCTCGCTGTCTAAATTCGGCAATTGTGTGAGTGGCGTCATATCGCCATCATTGAGTTCAGTCGTCGCTGACTTCTTTGTGTAATCTGCAGTACAGGATTATTGATGAGCTATTGTTATAAGGCCATCACCTGCCCCGCCAAGGACCTTGAGCATGCCGCGATTTTCTCGTGCCGTTGCTTTGATCGCAGTGTTGTTGCTGGCCCAGCCAGCGTTCGCGCAGCGCCTGCGCCTGGTCGCGGATGCATGGCCGCCTTTTACCGATGCCACCTTGATCAACGGCGGCCTGGCCACCGATATTGTCAGCACGGCCTTGGCGCGCGCCGGCTACGCGAGTGATTTCGAACAGGTGCCTTGGGCGCGTGCGTTGCTGGGCGTGGGCGATGGCCGCTATGACGTGCTGGTCAACGCCTGGTATGACGCTGCGCGTACGCAGTTGGGGCAGTTTTCCGAACCGTACCTGGTTAATCGTGTGCGTTTTATCAAGCGCGTTGAAGACCCTATCGAGTATCAGAATTTGCAGCAGCTGCACGGCGAGCCCATCGCCGTGGTCCGCGGGTATGCCTATTCGGCGGCATTCGACCAAGATGAGCAGTTGCAAAAAGTACCTGTGCATAACTTCGCCATGGCCGTGCGCATGCTTGCGGCGCAGCGCGTAAGGCTAACGCTGGAAGATGAATATGTGGCCCGCTACTACCTCGCGCGCGAGTCGCTGAAGGTGCGTAATGCGGTGGAGTTTTTGCCGACGCCGCTGAGTGAAAACAGCCTGCATATTCTGGTCAGCCTGAAGAACCCCGAGCATGAGCAGATCGTCGCCGGTTTTGACCGCGAGATTGCCAGGATGAAGCTCGATGGCAGTTATGCGCGGTTGATGAAGGCGCACGGAATGTAGTGTTCTTGCGGGCCAAATGTGGGAGGGGGCTTGCGCCCGAGGGCGGCCTAAGCCGCGCGGGTATCTTTGATCAGGTGCGCGGCCAGCGTGCGCAGCGGCCCTAACTGCCGGCAGATCAAGGCCAATTGCGTCTGCACCAACCGCTGCCCTTCATCGATCTCATCCGGCATCTGCTCAAGGTCCGCCGCCAGGGCTTCTTCGGCGTCACTCTGAATCGCGATCGGCTGTTTGTTGGCCAGCGCCGTGGCGATCTCGTCGATGCTCGCGGCCAGGGTATTGCCGGCGCCGTCGATCAAGTGCTCACGCACTTCGGCCGGCAACAGGGTTTCGCGGTGCGCCCCCAGCCCCGACAAATAGCTGAGCAAGGTGTGCGACAACACCAGGAAACGAAAGCCCACATCGGCTTCTTTGCGAAAGTGGCCCGGCTCCATCAGCATGTTCGCGAGTGTCGTCGACAGCGCCGCATCGGCGTTGTGCGCATTGCGACGGGCCAGGCGGTAGGCGAGGTCGTCGCTTTTGCCGGCGGCGTATTGCTGCATGATTTGGCGCAGGTAAATGCTGTTGCAGGTCAGGGTGTTCGCCAGCACCTTGTTCAGGCGACGGCCTTGCCAGTCGGGCAAGAACAGGAACACCGCGAGGCCCGCGATCAGGCTGCCGATCAGGGTGTCGAACAGCCTCGGCAGGAACAGCCCGTAGCCATCGCCCACCTGGTTGAAGCAGAACAACACCATCAGCGTAATCGCCGCCGTGGCCAGCGTGTAGCGCGTGGTGCGGTTGAGGAAGAACACCAGGCCAGCGGCGATGGCGAACATCGATTGCACCAGCGGGCTCGGGAACAGGTCGAACAGCGCCCACGCGACGGTGAGGCCGATGGCGGTGCCGATGATCCGCTGGCCGAGCTTGCGTCGGGTGGCGCCGTAGTTGGGCTGGCAGACGAACAGGGTGGTGAGGATGATCCAATAACCTTGCGAGGCGTGGATCGCGTGCAGCGTGCCGTAGCCGATGGTCAGTGCCAGGGCCAGGCGCAGGGCGTGGCGGAACAATAGCGAGGTGGGCGTGAGTTGCGTGCGCAGGCGCGTCCACATTTCTTTGAGGTTGCGCGGCGCACGGTCGAGCAGGTTGCTGTCGGTAGCGTCGGCGAGGGCGTCGGGGTTGCTCGCGTCACCGAGCAGGCGGTCGAGGGTCGACAGGTTGGCGGCCAGGGCACGCAACGAACGCAGCAAGCCGCGCCAGGCCGGGTTGCTCTGGATGCGCAAGTGTTCCAGCGAGGCGTTCAAGTCGCCCAGCGCTTCGGCGAAGCTGTCGTCATAAATGAACGGCTGGCGCAGTTGGATTGATTCGCCGAGCGTCTGGCAGGCTTTGCCTTGCTGGCGCAGCAGGCGCTGGCAGCGGAACAACACGTCACTGTGAAAGAACGCGTCGGCCAGGGCGTTGTAAGGGTAGTGGGACGAGCTGGCGCGTTCGTGAATGTCTTGGGCCAAAAAATACAGCTTCAGGTAGCGACTGACCTTCGAGCCGGGGCGACCATTGCCCACGCGGTGCAGGATAATTTCTTTTGCCGCGTTCAGCGCTGCAACTACCCGGCCATTTTGCTGGGCAAGCTCCAGGCGGCGCGCTTCCACATCCAACTGGCGAATCGGTTCAAACAGTGAGGACTTGAGCTTGAGGTAACGCCCCAATTCGCGAAACAACCGCGCCAGGCTTTGCTGCACCGGCTGGTTGGAAAACAGCGCCTGCCATAGCACCGACAGCACGCCGTACCATGCGGCACCGGCCACCAGCAGCAACGGTTCGTGCCAGAAGTCGGTGAAGGCGTCACCGCGCTGGTCGACGCCGATCATGGTGTACACCGACAGAATCAATGTTGCCGAAGCGATTGCGCCATAGCGTTCGCCCAGCGCCCCGAGCATGGTCAGGCAGAAGCTGGCCAGGGCGAGGGCAATTGCGAAAAACCACGGGTACGGGAACAGCAGCTCCACCGACAGCGCGGCAATGCTGAAACACACCAGCGTCACCGCCAGGGCATTCAGGCGGCCTTGCCAACTGTCATCGGTCTCGGCCAGCGCGCTGGCGATAATCCCCAGGAACAGCGGGATCAGCAATGCCATCTCGTCCTGATACCAGCACAGCGCCATGCTGCCGGTGAGGGCGATGAACACGCGCACGCTGTAACTGAATTTATCCAGCGCCCACAGGCGCCGCATGGACTGCTTGAACGAGGTCGATGACATGAAGTCTGGAGTCTTCCGGGACGATGCCGCTAAATTGAGCTATCAAAGACGCCACGGCAAGCGTGGCGATCACATCGATGGGCAAAATATATTCCAGGCACTGCACTCCAGATATGGAATGCAATTAATGTGGGAGGGGGCTTGCTCCCGATGGCAGTGGTTCAGGCAATACATGTACTGACTGAGGCACCGCTATCGGGGGCAAGCCCCCTCCCACAGTTTGATCGGGTACATCTATCTTCAGGCGTATTGCGCGGCGGCGTAACCCGAAGCCCACGCCCACTGGAAATTGAACCCGCCGAGGTGACCGGTCACATCCAGCACTTCACCGATAAAGTACAAGCCCGGGCTTTTCAGCGATTCCATGGTCTTGGACGACACTTCCCGCGTATCAACGCCGCCCAGCGTCACCTCGGCCGTGCGGTAGCCCTCGGTACCCGCCGGCACCAGTTGCCAACGGCCGAGTTTTTGCGCGATGTCAGCCACTTCCGCGTGGGTGTACTGCTTCATCGGTTTGGACGCGAACCAGCTGTCGGCCAGCAGGTTGGCCATCTTCTTGGTGAAGATTTCACCCAGCAGGGTTTTCAGCTCACTGTTGGGGCGCTCCACTTGTTGCTGTTGCAGCCAAGTGTGCGCGTCGTGGTCGGGCAGCAGGTTGATTTCGACGGTGTCGCCGGGTTCCCAATAAGAGGAAATCTGCAAGATCGCCGGCCCGCTGAGGCCACGGTGAGTAAACAGGAGGTTCTCGCGAAAGCTCTGGTCGTTGCAGCTGACCAGGCAGTCCACCGAGGTGCCGGACAACTCGCCGCACAGGTCTTTGAGTTGGTCGGTGATGGTGAACGGCACCAGCCCGGCGCGGGTCGGCAGCAGTTCATGGCCGAACTGTTTGGCGACCTGATAACCAAAACCGGTGGCGCCCAAGGTCGGAATCGACAAGCCGCCGGTGGCGATCACCAGTGATTCGCAGCGCAGCTCACCCAGCGTGGTCTGCAACTTATAGCCACGTTCGAGCTTGGCGATTTCCTCGATCGAGGTGTCCAGATGAATGTTCACGCCGGTCTGGATGCATTCATCCAGCAGCATGCCGAGGATGTCGCTCGACTTGTTATCGCAGAACAACTGGCCGAGTTTTTTCTCGTGGTACGGCACGCCGTGCTTGGCCACCAGCGCGATAAAATCCCACTGGGTGTAACGCGCCAGCGCGGATTTGCAGAAGTGCGCGTTGTGCGAAAGGAAGTTGGCAGGCTCGGTGTACATATTGGTGAAATTGCAGCGGCCACCACCGGACATCAGGATCTTTTTGCCGGCCTTGTTCGCGTGGTCGATCAACATCACCTTGCGCCCACGCCCGGCGGCGGTCAGTGCACACATCAAGCCTGCGGCGCCGGCGCCAATGATCACAACTTCGGTCGAGCGCAAAACGGTGTCCTCATACAAGTGCTGAATTGGAATACAGGCAAATGTGGGAGGGGGCTTGCGCCCGATGGCGGTGGTTCAGCCACACATCAGGTGGCTGAAATACCCTCATCGGGAGCAAGCCCCCTCCCACATTAGGCCTCCATTGAAGGGGAGCGCTTTACAGGATACGCACGCGCAACGAACGGCCTTTGATCTTGCCGTCATTCAAGCGCTGCAGCGCCTGTTTAGCGATCCCGCGCTCTACGGCCACAAAGGCCTGGAAGTCAAAGATTGCGATTTTGCCGACCTGGGCACCCGGTATGCCGGCTTCACCGGTCAGTGCGCCAAGGATGTCGCCTGGGCGAACCTTGTCTTTACGGCCAGCGCCGATGCACAAGGTGCTCATCACCGGCAGCAGTGGGCCGCCGCTTTGTGGCTTGAGGTTGTCCAGTTGGTCCCAGTTCAACGGCGATTTTTGCAATTGCTCGATGGCTTGGGCGCGGTGCGCTTCGGACGGCGCCACCAGGCTGATGGCGATGCCGGTCTCACCGGCGCGGCCGGTACGGCCGACGCGGTGGATGTGGATTTCAGAGTCGCGGGCCAGTTCGACGTTGATCACCATGTCCAGCGAGTCAATGTCCAAACCGCGCGCGGCAACGTCGGTCGCCACCAGCACCGAGGTGCTGCGGTTGGCGAACATCGCCAGTACCTGGTCGCGGTCGCGCTGTTCGAGGTCGCCATGCAGGCCGACGGCGGAAATGCCCTTGGCGGTCAGGTGATCCACGGTTTCCTGCACTTGCTGCTTGGTGAAGCAGAAGGCGACGCAAGAGGCCGGGCGGAAATGCGCGAGCACTTTGGTCACGGCGTCCATGCGCTCTTCCGGCGAGATCTCGTAGAAGCGCTGCTCGATCTGGTCATCGGAGTGGAACGCTTCGGCCTTGACCTGTTGCGGCGCACGCATGAACTTGGAGGCCAATTGCTTGATGCTCACCGGGTAGGTGGCCGAGAACAGCAAGGTTTGGCGGCGTGCCGGGGTTTTGCTGATGATGTCTTCGATGGCGTCGTAGAAACCCATGTCGAGCATGCGGTCGGCTTCGTCGAGGATCAGCGTGTTCAAGCCGTCCAGTACCAGCGAACCTTTGCGCAGGTGCTGCTGGATACGGCCGGGGGTGCCGACGATAACGTGCGCGCCATGCTCCAGCGAAGCGATCTGCGGGCCGAGGGACACGCCGCCGCACAGGGTCAGCACCTTGATGTTGTCTTCGGCGCGGGCCAGACGGCGGATTTCCTTGGCGACCTGGTCGGCCAGCTCACGCGTCGGGCACATGACCAGCGCCTGGCAGCCGAAGTAGCGCGGGTTGATCGGGTTCAACAGGCCGATGCCGAAGGCGGCGGTTTTGCCGCTGCCGGTCTTGGCCTGGGCAATCAGGTCCAGTCCCTTGAGGATCACCGGCAAGCTTTGCGCCTGGATCTGCGTCATCTCGACATAACCCAGCGAGTCGAGGTTAGCCAACATGGCGGCGGAGAGCGGCAAAGTATTAAAAGCGGTGGCGATGGTAGTCACGGGACTGGCTCTGCAAAACAAAATGTCGCGCAGTGTACCAGCCCTGTGGGATTTTCCCCGCAAGTTCTAGACGAGAAGCCGGTTAATGCTCGATGTCGTGCTCGCGGCTGACTGCCCGTTTGCCGTCGGTTGGCGACAGTTGCAAGAAGATCGCCGCCGCCAGCATCGCCATGATGCCCACGGTGAGGAAGGTTAACTGGAAGGCGCCCAATACGCTTTCGACGCCGTCGTTGCCGGTTTCCAGGGTAAACCCGCCGAGCAGCGCACCGGCGCAGGCCACCCCAAGGCTGAGGGACAATTGTGCGACCACCGAGAGCAAACTGTTGCCGCTGCTGGCCTGGGCGTCGTCGAGGTCGATCAGGGTGACGGTGTTCATCGCGGTAAATTGCAGCGAGTTGATCGCCCCCAAAACCGCCAGCATGCACAGCAGCAGCGGGTAGGGCGTGTGTTCGCTGACCAGGCCCATACTGGCGAGCATCATGCCGAGCAACAGCGTGTTACCGGTCAGCACCACGCGGTAACCGAGGCGCTCGATCAGTGTGCGCGCGATGGACTTGGCAAACATCGCCGCCGCCGCCAGCGGCAACATGCTCATGCCGGCTTCCGACGGCGAGTAACCCAGCGCCACCTGCAACAGCAGCGGCACCAGAAACGGCAGGGCGCCGCTGCCCAGCCGCGCAAACAGGTTACCCAAAATGCCCACGGCAAAGGTGCGGGTCTTGAACAGCACCGGTGAGAACAGCGGGTTATCGATATGCCCGGCGCGCAGCCAATAAGCCGCGAGGCACGCCAGCCCGCCGAACAGCAACAGCATCACCCGCAGGTGCGGCAGGTGCAGTTCGCCCAAGCCTTCCATGGCGATGGTGATCAACACCATCGCCGCGCCAAACAGCACAAACCCCATGCTGTCAAAACGCGTGCGCTCGCTGCCGCGCAGGTCGGGGATGAGTTTCCACACGGCGTAGCAACCGATCATGCCCACCGGCAGGTTGATCAGGAAGATCCAGTGCCAGGTCAGGTATTGCACCATCCAGCCGCCCAGCGTCGGGCCGAGCAGTGGGCCGAGCAGGCCGGGGATGGTAATGAAGCCCATGATGCGCACCAGTTCGGAACGCGGGTAAGCGCGCAAGACCACCAGGCGCCCAACGGGCAGCATCAATGCGCCGCCCAAGCCTTGAATCACTCGCGCGCCGACCAGCATGCTCAGGCTGCTGGACAGCGCACACAGCAACGAGCCGATGCTGAACAGCATGATCGCGCCGAAGAAGATTTTTTTGGTGCCGAAGCGGTCGGCCACCCAGCCCGACGCCGGGATCAGCAAGGCGACGGTGAGCATGTAAGCAATCACCACGCCTTGCATACGCAGCGGGTTTTCGGCGAGGTCGCGGGCCATGGCCGGCAGCGCCGTGTTGAGAATCGTCCCATCCAGCGACTGCATGAAGAAGGCAATCGCCACCACCCAGGGCAGCCAGCGGGCGGTCTTGGCATCGAGAGGGACGCGATTCGGCATGTGAACCCTTTTTGTTAGCAGGCTATGTGTCGGCGATTATGCGCCATCCGTCGCGCCTTTTCCCATTGGCTGTTCGTCTAGGTCTGACAACGCAGCGTGCTTTCCAACCAAAAAATCCAACAGCGCACGGTGCACCGCCAGCGCCGCCTCGCGCGACTCAAGGTCAAGTAAGTGGCCGGTGTGTTCGGCACTGGCAAAGCTGCTGCGCCCCACATACCGCTTGAACAACTGGGCCTCGTCGGTGGGCGTGTATTCGTCCAGCGTGCCGTTGAGAAAATGCACCGGCGTTTCGATTTGGGTAAGCGCCGGCAGGTAATTGCCATCGCCCAGCGCCAGCACTTGCTGGATATGAAAGCGCGCCTGGCAGTACTCGTTAGTGGCCATGCTCGACAAGTGCCGGTGGTTATTGCGTTTAAGCCGTGGCGAGAGGTATTTGCCGACCGTCTCGTTGAGCAGGTCGCCGACCGCGGACTTGTCGTCGGCCTCGATCAGCACGCGCACACGTTCCACATAATCGAGCATGGCCTGGTTGAGGTTGGGGGCCAGGGCCATCACCACCGAGCTTTGAATGGAGGGCGGGTTGTGCGCCAGGGTCAGCAATGTCGAGATGCCGCCCCACGAAGCCGACACCAAGTGGTTGACCTCGAAGCGCTCCACCAGCGCCCGCAGGATTTGCACTTCGTCGTCCTTGGTCACCAGGCCCAAGTCAGTGTTGTGCTCGCGGGAGTAGCCGGAAAACGGCAAATCGAACAGCAGCACGTTGAAGTGTTGCGCCAGGCACTTGCTGGTGCGGGCAAAGGAGCGGGTGGTGGACAGTGCGCCATTGACCATCAGCACGGTGTTCTTGGTTGGGTCGTTGCCTAGTTGCTCTGTGTACACGTTGTAGTGTTTGAACAGCTTTTGAATGACAAAACTTCCATGGTTCATGTCAACGCTCCAGCTTGCCCTATCCCGGGCAAGGTCATGCTTTACGTGCACGCACGCGGGTTGGATGGCAGAGTGCCACTAACCGTTATAGCGGGGTTTTTTCGAGGCGACAACTGGCCGCGCGGGGAGACGGGTTAAATGGGAATGGGCGGTAGGAAGGGGCGAAACGAGGTGTGTGAAAACAGCACAAACACTGTGGGAGGGGCGGTGAGACGATTCGACTTGCTCCCGATGGCTCTAAAGGCCCATGGTCAGCCCACTCCGCATAGCAGGGATGCCGTAGGGTGATGCCGCAGCCGCTATGGGGCGGGAAGGCAGCGCGCAAATTATTTAAAGAGGGTGCAGAGTGAATAATTTATTTGTAGTGGTTTTATTGATGGTCGGCCTTAGTTCTTTTGCAGTGGCAGACGCTAGCAAGGAAGCTGCGCCCTGCGCCAATTTAAGTTTTACACAGGAAATGCTTGAGTGCTCCACATCAGAAAAAGTGAAATCTGATACCGCATTAAATAATGAATACAGGAAGCTGCGCGACAGAACTGCAGAGCAATATAAGCTTGACCCAACGTCACGCGACATCATTCAGAAACGAATCTTAACGTCGCAGCGAAATTGGATTGGGCTAAGAGATACAAATTGTGAATTGGAAGCAAATGACATTGAAGTTGGAGTTATTGCCTATGAAATATCAATTAATTTGTGCGTCGCTAAAATGAGCACCGAAAGAGCCGAGTATTTAAAGCTTCTGATCCCTTAACAGGTTAAGGAGGGGCTGAAAGCCCCCTCCCACATTGGAGTAACTGCCGTTACAAGGTCAGTGTCAGGCGTTTTACCAGGGCGCCCGGCAGCAAGTTGGAGGCTGTATTGCGCTGGCTGTAGGTACTTGCCGACAGCAGCAGTTCTCGCTCAGCGGTCAGGGCTTCGAGTTGGGAGCCGAGCAACTGGTACACGCTGTCATCAAAACGCATGGTGCTGACCGGCGCTTTGATCTCGCCGTCTTCCACCCAGAACGTGGCGAAGCGCGTCATGCCGGTCAGGCGCGCCGCCGGCAGGTCGGAGTAGTTCAAGTACCACAGGTTGCTGATGTACAGCCCGGTGCCCAACTGTTTGAGAATATCGGCCTGGGCCAAACTGCCTGCTGCCACTTGCAGGGCGCTGGGTGATTCGTCGCTGCTCGCGCCGTTGGTGCTGAGGCCATATTCGGCTGCGCTGCGCGAGTTGATCAGTTGGCCGCAGGCTGCGCCCGCGCTGATCAGCGTTACATCACCACGCGGGTAGCCTTCGGTGGAAAACGCCTGGCTCAAGGAGCCGCTGATCTGCTCGTTCACCGTGACCAATGGGCTCAACGACTGTTCGCCCGCGTACAGGCGTTGCAACGAACTGCCCTTGCTGGCGATGGCCTGGGCGGAAAAACCACCCCAGGTGATGATGCTGAAGATTTCTTCCAGTGCGGCCGGCGCGAGGTAGGCGCGGTACTGGCCTGGCGCTAGCTTGTGCAGTGGGCGGCCGAGAAACTCCAACTGTTCGCGCGCCTGTTGGAAGCGCGCGGCGAACTCGGCGCTGTTCCAGGTGTGCCCGGCGTAGCTGGCTTTTACCGCTTCGCCGTTGGCGTGGAACAAGCTGAAATCGACGTTAAAACTATTGGCCTGATGCCAGCCGAATGCACCGTTTGAACTGGCAAAACCACGGCTGATCGGGCCGGCGGCGTAGAAGCCAACCATGTCCACACCTTCTGCGGCCTGGTGTATTGCTTCGAGTACCTTGGCCAGCTCCGGCAAGGGTCGCAACTGTTCGTTGTGGCTTTGCCAGGCGTTGTGGTTGAGCAGCAAGTACGGGTCCTGCGGCAGTAACGGCAGGGTTTCGCGCAGTTGTTGCAGGCCATCGGCGAGGCGCTGGCGGTCGAGTTCCGGCGAACCGGCGAGGGTGATGCCGAGGTCGGCATGCCGGCCATCGCTGATCAGCTTGAGGTTCACACTGGCCTGTTGCACTTGCCCGGCCTGGCGCACTTTGGCGTGGTTGAAACGCACGAATTCGGATGATTCGGCAGCAAAGCCGAGGTGGAATTGTTCCTTGTCGGTGATCGCCTGCTTGAGCCAATCCACCAGTGCCTTGAAGTTGTTCATCAGGCATCTCCCCCAAAAACATCGACATTACTGAACACGCACGCGGGCGAGGCATGGCCGACGCGGATGACTTGGTTGGGTTCGCCTTTGCCGCAGTTCGGCGTGCCCAAAACCTTGAAGGTGCTGGCGTCGCCGACGGCGCTGAGGTTGCGCCAGAACTGCGCGGAAATCGCCCGGTAGTTGGGGTTTTTCACCACGCCCTTGAGCTCGCCGTTTTCGATCAATTGGCCCCATTCGCAGCCGAACTGGAATTTGTTACGCGCATCGTCGATGGACCAGGAGCGGTTGGTGCTCATCAAAATACCGTGCTCGATGCCGCTGATCAGTTCGGCCTGGCTTTTGTCGCCTGCCTCGATGTTCAGGTTGGCCATACGGTCGATTGGCGGGCGATTCCAGCCGCACGCGCGGCTGTTGGCGACGCCTGGCATATTCGCGCGAAATTGCGACAGCGCACCGCCCAATGGCTTGATCAGCAGCCCGTCGCGGATCAGGAACTGCTTGCTGGCGCGGGTGCCGTCATCGTCATGGCTGTAGCTGGCGAGCTGCTCGGGGATCTCCGGGTCGAAGGTCACGTTAAGTAATTTGGAGCCGTATTGCAGGTGGCCGAAGTCGCTGGCCTTCACAAAGCTGGTGCCGGCGTAATTGCGCTCATCGCCGAGGATGCGGTCCAGTTCCAGCGGGTGGCCGATGGATTCATGGATCTGCAAGATCATCTGGTCGGGCATTAACAGCAGGTCGCGCGGGCCGTGCGGCGTGTTCGGCGCGAGCAGCAATTGCAGGGCCTGGTCGGCGACGGTGCTGGCGGCGCCGACCAGGCCGAAGCGGCTGATCACGTTCGCGCCGCCTTGCTGGCCGAAGTTGCTGCCGCCCAAGGTGCGGGTTTGGCTGTCGTTGCCGTCGAAGGCGGTGACGCTCACGCCCGGGTAAACAAAGCGTTGCGCCTGGCGCAGTTCGGCGCCGGCACTATTGAGGTAGATCTGTTCGACGCGGGTGGTGCCCAGGCTGACTTCCCAGCTCACCAGCCGCGGGTCTTTGGGCACGCTCGCAGACTCGTCACCGAGCAATTGGTAGCAGTCGCTCAAGGACGGGAAGGGCTGGTCGAGGTCGGGCGACACGTAGTCGGCGACGTCAGTTGCGACGGGCTGCGTGTGCAGGTCAAGCAGAGCGTGCGGCAAGATCCGCCGGGCTTGTTGTTCTGCGCGTTCGAGGGCGGCTTGCAGGCCGGCAAGGGAGATGTCGTTGGTGGCGGCGTAGGCTTCCACGCCATTGACACGCACGGTGAGCATGGCGCCCTCGTCGTGGTTCAAGTGTGGCGGTGCGGCGACATTTTTGCGTACCGACAGGTATTGGCCGGATTCGCGCACGTAACGCAGCGAGAAGAATTCAGCGGTGGTGCGCAGGGCACTGAAATGCTTTTTGAGTGTGGCGTGGTGTTCGAACATGGGGCCTTCCTTGTGGGCGGCTCATCGCGGGCAGGCAACAGAGTAGGCCTGGGGCGGGGCGCTGATCAAGGAGAGTGTAGGCAGGCGGAGGGCGTTGAGGTGCCTGTTCGGGCCTCACCGGGAGCAAGCCCCCTCGCACATTTTGATGTGTGAATACCTTCAAATGTGGGAGGGGGCTTGCTCCCGATGGGAGCGACACCGTTACTGCGCGGTAGGGCCGACTTCACGCATCGGCTTGCCACGCACTGGCGCATCGCCTGCCACGTAGTAGTCGGCGGTGCTGCGCGGCAATGGCTGGCGGCCACGGATCTTGTCGGCGATTTTCTCGGCGATCATGATCGTCGGCGCGTTCAGGTTGCCGGTGGTGATGATCGGCATGATCGAGGCATCTACCACGCGCAGGCCTTGCAGGCCATGCACGCGGCCTTCGCCATCGACTACGGCCATTTCATCGTCGCCCATCTTGCACGAGCACGATGGGTGGTACGCGGTTTCGGCGTGTTCGCGGATGAACTTGTCGAGCTGCGCATCCGTTTGCACTTCGATGCCGGGGCTGATTTCGCGGCCACGGTATTGATCCAGCGCCGGCTGCTGCATGATTTCACGGGTCAGGCGGATGCCGTCGCGAAACTCCTGCCAATCCTGCTCGCTGGCCATGTAGTTGAAGAGGATGCTCGGGTAGTCCCGCGGGTTCTTCGATTTGAGCTGGATGCGGCCACGGCTCGGCGAACGCATGGAACCCATGTGCGCCTGAAAACCGTGTTCTTGCACGCCCTTGCTGCCGTTGTAGTTAATCGCCACCGGCAGGAAGTGGTACTGGATGTTCGGCCATTCGAATTCCGGGCGCGAACGGATAAAACCGCCGGCTTCGAACTGGTTGCTGGCGCCGATCCCGGTGCCGTTGAACAGCCATTCAGCGCCGATGGCTGGCTGGTTGTACCAGAGCAGCGACGGGTACAGCGACACCGGTTGGGTGCAGGCATATTGCAGGTACAGCTCAAGGTGGTCCTGCAGGTTTTCGCCGACGCCCGGCAGGTCGTGGACCACCGGAATGTCGAGGCTTTCGAGCAGTTTGGCCGGGCCGACACCGGAGCGCTGCAGCAGTTGCGGCGAGGCGATTGCGCCGCTGCACACCAGCACTTCTTTGCGCGCGCGGGCTTCAACACGCTCTTCGGCAGCGCCGATCAGGTAACGCACGCCCACGGCACGCTTGCCTTCAAACAACACTTTGTCGGTCAGGGCGTGGGTGACGATGGTCAGCGTCGAACGCTTTTTAGCCGTGTCCAGGTAACCGCGTGCGGTGCTGGCGCGACGGCCGTTTGGCGTGACGGTGCGGTCCATCGGGCCGAAGCCTTCTTGCTGGTAGCCGTTCAAGTCTTCGGTACGCGGGTAGCCAGCTTGTACGCCCGCTTCAACCATGGCGTTGAACAGCGGGTTGTTGCCGGCTTTCGGCGTAGTCACGCTGACCGGGCCATCGCCGCCGTGCCAGTCGTTGGCGCCGATGTCGCGGGTTTCAGCTTTACGGAAGTACGGCAGGCAGTCGAGGTACGTCCAGTCTTGCAGACCGGGCAATTTGGCCCAGTTGTCGTAGTCCATGGCGTTGCCACGGATGTAGCACATGCCGTTGATCAAGGAAGAACCACCGAGGCCCTTGCCGCGGCCGCATTCCATCCGGCGGTTGTCCATGTGTGGCTCAGGGTCGGTTTCGTAGGCCCAGTTGTAGCGACGGCCCTGCAGCGGGAACGCCAGGGCGGCCGGCATCTGGGTACGGAAATCGAGACGGTAGTCAGGGCCGCCGGCTTCCAGCAGCAAAACGGTGACGCCTTCGTCTTCGGTCAGACGGGTCGCCAGGGTGTTACCGGCGGAGCCGGCACCCACAATGATGTAATCGTATTCTTGGGACATAAATGTACCCTCTTTAAAGTGTGGTCAGGTCGGGCCTCATCGGGAGCAAGCCCCCTCCCACAGTTGACTGTATTTGCACATCTGAACGTGTGAACACAGTCAGTGTGGGAGGGGGCTTGCCCC
>NZ_VUAZ01000105.1 GCF_009296165.1 Pseudomonas kitaguniensis
TTGAGCCAAACCTTGCGCGCGGCCTGCATGCGCTGCCAGAAGGTGGCCATGTCCGCGCTGGTGCTGAAATCGTCGGTTACCTTCACCCACATTTTTAATTGAGGCCCACCACCGGGTACTTCCCACAAGGTGGTGAAGCTGTGATGACCGTCGGTCAGGTACAACTGGCCGCCGGGGCCGACCACCACGGTTTTCATCGGCATCGGGATGGGGCGCCCACCGGGTCTTTGCAGGTGAAGCTTTGAGGTTGCTGCAGGTCGGCCTTTTTGGGCACGTTGTCGGCCTCGCCCTGGCCGTTGGTTTCGCAGTATTCGTCGAAGACTTTGGCCGGCTTGTCGGCGAACAACGCCAGGCTGTAGCCAATCTGGTCAAACCCGACCACGGCTTGGGTGGGGTGCAGTTGTTCGAGGCTCACCTCGACTACTTGGCCAGGCTTGGGCGTTGAGAACGCTTGGGCTTGAGCCGCCAGCACGCTGAGCAGCAGCGCAGCGGTCCATGGGTATAAACGCATAGGTTTTCAGATCCTTGTGAAGGGTGTGAGCCGATACTACAAACGATTGCCGGTGCCAGGCTGTACCGCTGCTGAAAAAGCCAGCGGTCATTTACGGCGCGAGCGGCTAGAATCAACTGTATCCGTGAACCCCCAAATAGCCAGGAGCCATGATGAGCTCGACTAACCCGCCCTCCCACACTGCCAAGCTGGACCGCATCCTTGCCGATGCCCAGCGCGACCGGGAAATGGGCTACCGCGACAAAGCCTTGAAGATGTACCCGCACGTGTGTGGTCGCTGCGCGCGAGAATTTGCCGGCAAGCGCTTGAGCGAACTGACCGTACACCACCGTAACCATAATCATGATGACAACCCCCAGGACGGTTCCAACTGGGAGTTGCTGTGCCTGTACTGCCACGATAACGAACACTCGCGCTACACCGATCAGCAGTACTTCGGCGAAGGCTCCACCAGCAGCCCGACGATTGCCAAGGCGACGCACAACCCGTTTGCGGCGTTGGCCGGATTGATGAAAAAAGACGACTGATTACGCGTGTTTGCCGGGCGGGCCTCTTCGCGAGAAGCCCGCTCCCACAGTTGACTGCATTGCAACTGTGGGAGCGGGCTTGCTCGCGATGGCGGCAGCGCCGGCAACACACCTCTTCCCGTATAATCGCGCTTTTACTCCAAGGCACCCTTCCCCGTGGGCAATAAACGCTACAGCTGCATCGGTCTGTATAACCCCAAATCCCCCGAAAACGTCGGTTCGGTGATGCGTGCCGCTGGCTGCTACGGCGTGGCCTCGGTGTTCTACACCGGGGTGCGTTACGCGCGCGCGCGGGATTTCATCACCGACACCAAAAAAGTCCACCACGACATTCCGTTGATCGGCATCGACGACTTGAAAAAGATCCTGCCGCTGGGCTGCATCCCGGTCGCTGTGGAACTGGTCGAAGGCGCGCGCCCGCTGCCCGAATACACCCATCCCGACCGCGCGCTGTATATTTTCGGCCCCGAAGACGGCTCGCTCGATAAAGACATTCGCGACTGGTGTGAAGACGTGGTGTACATCCCGACCACCGGCTGCATGAACCTTGCCGCCACCGTCAACGTGGTGCTTTACGACCGCTTGGCCAAAGGCAACAACACCCGTTCAGGCCCCAAATACTGATTTTTCGGGAACATCCGACGCCTGCCAACAGTCAGCTATTCACACTAGCCCTTGTTGGAGACAGACCATGAGCGACAGCAAAATCCTGCGACCTATCATCGAACACGCGCCACTTGAAACCCAACCCGGCCAAAACGTGCACGGCTGGGAACGCATCGGCTCAGTCGCCGGCGGCGTTATGCTGGTCGGCAAGGGCCTGCGCCGAGGCGGGATCTTCGGGCTGATCCAGGTGGCGATTGGCGGCGTGGCGCTGGTGCGCGGCGTGACCGGGCACAGCTCGCTCAAAGACAAGCTGGAGGAGGGCCGTCA
This sequence comes from Pseudomonas kitaguniensis, assembly GCF_009296165.1. Lineage (GTDB taxonomy): Bacteria > Pseudomonadota > Gammaproteobacteria > Pseudomonadales > Pseudomonadaceae > Aquipseudomonas > Aquipseudomonas kitaguniensis. Next base: position 1,972 of record NZ_VUAZ01000105.1, read on the forward strand.
GGAAATGAACACGGTGCGCACAAAGATCGAGCGCGCAGGCCAAGAGTTGAAAAACTTGAAGACCAAGGCCGAAGTGGCGGCTGAAAAAGCCGTTAAAACTCCGGCCTGATCCACGCCTTGCAGAGGTGCAAGGCCAAACTGTGAGAGCGGGCTTGCTCGCGATGGCGCTGTCTCAGACGAGTATTTTTCGACTGACCTACCGCTATCGCGAGCAAGCCCGCTCCCACAAAAAAGCGCGTTTGACCTAACCCATCAGCGCAGCAGTTTGGAATCGAGCACCACTGAAGACTCGCCGATAACAGCGTCGGCCAACTGCACAAACTCGGCGGTGGTGACGCTGTTTGCACGCATCACCGCGTGTGCCAAGTCATCCAGCGAGCGTTTGTTGTGAGTTTTTACGCGGATCTCCCGGTCCAGCTCCTGCAACACCACCACCGCGCGTGAAACGGTTGCGCCGCTGACGTGCTCGCCGCGCAGCGTGGTCACGTCCTTGCCTTCCTTGGCCAGTCGCGCCTGGATCGCGGCATACCGATCATCGGTGATACCGCCCGCACGGCGCATCAGTTCGATGGCATAGAACTGCGCCATGCCTTCGCTGATCCAGTCACTCTTGCCGTGATCGTTAAAACGACCGACGGCCTGCACCACTTCGCGAATCAGCGGGCTGCTGCCGTTCTCGCTGACCAGCGGCGTGCGGCTGTTGAGGTAGAGTGAGTCGCGCGACGCAAACACCCCGCGGCGCATCGGATCGCTGGCGCCCAGCACCAGCAACTTGGCAGGGTGACGCGGGAACGCGGCCTCAACCTGCGGCCAGACGAACGTCAGCAACGTGAGCACATCCATGCGGTGCATGCCCTGGCCCTTGGGCGACGCCACCGTGACATCGGTGTCGCCCAAGCGTACGCGGCGGCTGCCAAGATTGCCGGCGAGCATCCATCCGGTGGGCCGATCAAACAGGCGGGATACGTTGTCGATGCGAAAGGTGTTTTTGCCGATGCGCGGCCAAGCGGTTTCGACGCTTTTCCAGCCTGCCGGCAATTCGAACGCCAGCCGCGAGACCAACTCGACGCCGTCCTGCTGGTCGAGCCGCGCCGGCGGCACCAGGTCTTCACCCCGAAACAGCGCCCAACCGGGGGTCATCCGCGCTTCATAAATGCCGGTTTTACGCGCGTGGGTCAGGCGTACACGGTAGGTCAGGCTGGCCTTGCCGGCGCTCGGTTGCCACAGGCCACGGTGCCCGTTGAGGCTCCATTGGCCGTCGGCCTTGAAGTCACTGTAGTCGCCGCCTGCGCCCAGGTCGAAGTTCAGGCTGCGCACCGCCGAGCCTTGCGACACGCTCACGCGCACTTGCGCCTGATCGCTTTGCGGCAGCAGTTTGACGTGGTAGTCCAGCTTGACTTTGTTCGCGCACCACGCGGGCAGGCTCAGCGCCAGCAACACCAAAAGCGCCGCCAGCCGGGTTTGCAGCGTCATACACACGCCTCCTTTAGCCTGCACGGAAGATCAGGTAATCCTCCCAGTCGTCTTCGGGCACGCTGCCTTCGGCGAGCATGCGGCCAGACTGGGAAATGCGTTCCTGGTGCACCGCATCGCGGTCGCCGCAGACCAGGTGATGCCACAGCGGCAGGTCTTTGCGCTCGCTGACCAGGCGATAGCCGCAGGTTGGCGGCAACCATTTGAACTGGTCGGCCTGGCCCGGCGTGAGCTGGATGCAGTCGGGCACCGAGGCGCGGCGGTTGGGGTAGTCGGTGCACTGGCAGGTTTTCAGGTCGAGCAGTTTGCAGGCGATACGCGTGTAATAGACGCTGTTGTCGTCCTCATCCTCAAGCTTTTGCAGGCAGCACAGGCCACAGCCGTCACACAACGACTCCCATTCCTCCTGGTCGAGGTGTTCAAGGGTTTTGCGTATCCAGAAAGGTTCGACTTTGGCGGCCATGGCTCTGCATCAGTATCGGTAGGTGAAAAGGCCGCCAGTCTAGTGCCCAAGGCCGTTGCGGCCAAGCGCTTACGAGTGGCTGCGTTACACCACTTGTCAGTCTGGCGGGGGCGCAGTAGTTTTGAGCGCCCAATTGTCGATCAGGAAGAGCCCATGACACGCGTTGCCGATTACCCGATCCACCCGCAGTTCACCGAGCGCTGGTCGCCCCGCGCCTTCAGCGGCGAGAGCATCGCGCAGGACACCCTGCTGAGCTTTTTCGAAGCCGCACGCTGGGCGCCATCAGCCTACAATTCGCAGCCTTGGCGGTTTCTCTACGCGCGCCGCGACACGCCGGATTGGGAGCGTTTTTTGGGCCTGCTGAATGAATTCAATCGGGGGTGGGCGCAGCACGCGTCGGCGCTGGTGATTATCGCGTCGAAAACCGACTTCATTGCCCCCGGCGCCACGGAAGAAACCCCGGCCCTGTGGCACACCTTCGACACCGGTTCGGCCTGGGGCCACCTGGCGCTGCAAGCCAGCCTCAGCGGCTGGCACACCCACGGCATGGCCGGGTTCGATCAGGAGCTGACGCGCAAAGAACTGAAGATCCCGGATGGGTATGCGCTGCACGCGGCCGTGGCCGTGGGCAAGCTGGGCGACAAATCGACCTTGCCTGAATACCTGCAAGGCCGTGAAGCGCCAAGCCCGCGCAAGCCGTTGAGCGAGCTGGTGTGCGAAGGTGACTTCAGCCTTTAACGCCGCTGCAACCCTGCCGTTGAAAAACGGCAGGGTGCACCCTCAATGTTAGGCGGCGATCAGTTCATTGAAGGTTTTGCGCAGTTCGGCCTTTTTCCGGTTATACGTGTCCATTATCTCCGCCACCATGAACTCAGCAGGCAGGCCATCCATATCGACGGGGTAAATTTTATTGTCCTTCCTGGAATACATGAAATTGCTCATTTGCGGATCGCCGTGATAAATGTCATTCGCTTCCATGCGCGCCAGCATGTCATCCACTAATGACCGCGCGGAGGGCGGCAAACTGCCCTTTTCAATCTTGCTAAGGTCCACACCGTCGATTCTTCTCATTTTTATATATTTGCGCCCTTCCTCAACGATGACTTCAGCAACATCCTCCCCGTAGTATTTGTTCATATTGACCACTTCCATAGAGGTGTAGCCTTCGGCGCTGGTTAACCAGGTCGGCCCCGTGTCTTTGTAAACATTTTGCCCGTCCAGGCTGGCATAAACCGTCCCCTCCCCGCCTCGGCCAATCTCTGGCCCCAAATCGGACTTCACCGACACCGGGCTACCGCCACGCGCCCCCAGCCGCCGCCACTGGTCACCCTGCACATGCTCGAGCAACAGCGGGGTTTGTCGATTGTTGTGATAAACCCGCGCCTGTACCGTGCCGTCTGCCGTGCGCGTCACCTGACGCACTTCGTAAACAGCGGTTTGGCCGGCACTGTCGGTGTGGCGGATATGCGACAAGTGCCCGTCAGCGGCAACATATACACCCTGATGGTTGCGCGTTAGCCCGGTAATTCTGGACGCCGGCACGTTGAATTGGCCAAACAGGCCGTTGCTCAGCTCGCCATTCGGCACTGCCGAGGCGCGGGTAATCTGGCCATTCACCGCACGGGTTGCAGGCGCGAAATCGTCGAGTGGGCGACCGTAGGGCAGCATTGTTTCGGCATCAAAGGCATACCATTTGCCCTTGTGTAACACGGCGCCGCCTTCAACACTCTCACCCGCGACTTTGAACACGCCCGTGGCCGCTTCTGCATAGTGTTTACTGGCGACCTTCAACAGGGCATAACTGCCGGCCGCGCCCCTGAGCTGATTAAGTCGCCGGCTCACAGCACGACTGCCTTTGACCACCAACCTGCCACCACTTGCGAGCAAATCTCCCGCGCCGCTCAAGGGGTTGAAGGCCTCGACAAGCGTTGCCCCGACAAACCTCGAAACCTTCGCCACCTTGCCCGCCGTCGACACCGCACTGCCCACCAGCTTGCCGGCCTGTGCAGCCTTGCCCGCGCCCAACGTGATCAGGCCAACCGCATCCATCGCCAGGTCGAAGACGCCTTGGCCAATGTTGCCATTACCAAAGTTGACGATGGCCGAGCGCAGCGGAATGAGGTTCAGGAAAAACTCGGAAATCGCCGCGTTACGCGCGCTGTCCTGATCATAAGAGGTGACGCCCCTGGCCTCTTTCAACAGGTCATCATTCTTCAGGTCAAGGGCCTGCACAAACACATCGGCGATAGCATGACTGCGCGCCGAGCTGAAACTGTCAGGCGTCCCCGCGCCCTCGGGTCGCGCGTGAAACTGCTCGGCGTACTTGGCTTTATCGGGCTCAAACAACTGCGTCTTCGAGAGCACATTGGCCTCGCGCTGGTGCATTTTGTTCGCGGTAAAAGGCTCAGTGCGGCGGCGTATCAGAAAGTTTTGTTTCTGCACCGTACCGCGGCGCGTGTCGATCCGGTAAAGATCCACTTGGCCGTCACTCCCGGTGGCTTTCACCTCCAGCGTGTGCCCCCTGGCGTAAAGCGCTGGCGGGGTAAATAAATCACCGGCGATTTTGTATTGGTCGGTACGGAAGAATTCCAGCTTGGCGCTTTCGAGGCGCTTGCGATCTGCCAGCGGCAACGTCGAGATCAGATGCCGGACCCTGGCTTGCTGCCCGCCTTCGTGGGCTGTTATGGACGCATCGAACTGCGCCTTGAACGAGGTGGAAACATCCAGTTTGCCCTGGCCGTAAAGGCTGCAAAACCGATTGATGGGCAAGCGTTTGTCATTGCTGATCCAATGATCTTCGCCCCCCAGCTTGCTCCCTTCCATCACGATGTCGAGCATTGAACGCAGGCCGGGGTAGAGACCAGGACGGCCTGCCTTCAACCTGGCCTTCTGGATGTTCCTGAGCTTGAAGAGGCTGACGTCCACGCCAGGAAACGCCTCTTGAAGCTGGGCAAGCGCCATCGCTTCTCGACTGGGAATGGGCGTTTGCAGCAAGGTGCTGGTGGTTTTCAACACGCCCAACTGGTCGTTATACGCGGCCCTCACGCGCTCCATCTCAATCGTCGACGGTGCCTGTTCAGCGGTGGCGAGAAAACCGTTGGCGACGCCCCAATTTATCAGTGCCTGACGGTCGATCTGCTGGCTGACGGCGGCGTCGGTATCGAGCTGCTCGGCAGCCAGCAAGACTTCTGCATAGCGCATGCCGAGCGTGCGGCCCGGGGTTTGCGCTTCGAGCCTGCCCACCGACATCGCCAAGTGTGCCCAGAGCACGCTGGCGCAGGTCACGCCCGCCGGAATATCCCTGATCAGGAACTCCGGCGCCGTTTTGGCCAGCAGCAATGAAGCGGCCAGGTCGGCGGTTTGGGCGCTGGCGCGACCTTTCTCGACCAAGTGTTTGCCCAACCCTTCAATCACCACCGAAGGCGGTTGCCCCCAGTGCTGACGGCTCGCCAGATCAAACCCGGCAACGCTGTTGCGCGCGGGTGTGGCGAGGGACTCCGGGTCAAGCCCCAGATGGATCGCCGTCAACACATAAGCGCTGCTGCCGATACCTGAGTCACTGCCGTCCAACCTTGACTGAATGGCTTGCCCCAGCGCCTGAGCTTTGGGTGAGCCGAGCAGTTGTTCCATCGCCAGGACCGGCGCGTTCAGCGCCGTTCCAACCACCGCACTGCCGCTGAGCAAATAACCGAGCGCACCCTTCGCGCTGTCGGCCAACGGCAAATCCGCCAAGCCGCTGCTGTTGTCGTGCATCAGGGCAATGATGTCGCGCTGGTCTTGCGCCGGCATCGCGACGGGCCACGACAGCGCGCCGCTGAGGTTGCCCAGTGGATGGGCCTGTGCCTGCCTGCCGATAACGTTTTGCTGCTGCACCAGCGCTTCGAGGGTTTTCGGCACTTCCAGGCCGCAACTGAGCAGGTAGGCCTCAAGGCTGACCAGGCGGTTGGCAGGCAGAGCCTCGGGTGCCGGATAGATCGAGTTTTCACACACGTACATCGTTGTGTTTTTCAGCTGCGCTGCCAGCGCGGTTTCCATCTGCGCCCTGGCCCTGGATAACGGCTGGTTCGCCACGAGCTGCCGGGGCAGGTCTTGAATGATGTGGCGCAGTTTATCCGCCAGGGTTCGCCGATTGCAGTGGGCTGCCAGCGTTGCGTCCAACAGCGCGGGTGGCGTCGGCGTTGGGTTAGTGTGCGCGGGCACACGCGTTGCAAGCGGTTCGCCCGTGGGCACGCTGGATGAGTTTGAATGCACGAATTGGGGCGTATAAACCCCAGGCGAAGTGAGCGTGGTCATGGTGATACCTGTCCTTAGTCAAGAGAAAACCTTCAAAACGCGCAACCCTGCGCCTTTTGCGATCACTGGGTGGGGGCACCCGCGAAAGAGGTTCCATCTTGACTGTCAGGTTTTATGTACATGACCCAATGTTAAGCAATGCGCCCATTGCCGGGCGCTGCCTTCAATAACCGCGTTCGAAGCTGACTTCGCCGCGCAACGCTTGCCTGGCCTGATGCGCCCGCAGGTTTTCGACAAACAACGCGACCATCAACGCTGGCGATGTCGGCGCCGAGCTGTGCCCGGTCAGCAACAAGCCCCAGGCGGTCCAGAACGGGTGGCGTTGCGGCAGCGGTTCCTGGCGACACACGTCGATGACCGCGCCGGCCAGGTGCCCTTCTTTCAACGCCTCGACCAAATCGGCATCGACCACCGCCACGCCGCGCCCGACGTTGATAAACAACCCGGTCGGCTTGAATTGCTTGAACAGCGCCGCGTCGTACAGGTCATGCGTGCTCGGCGTGCTCGGCAGCAGGTTGATCACGTAGTCGACCTCACCCACCAACCGGCCCAATTGATCGAGCCCGGCGACTTCGATAAACGGCGCCTGCTCGCGTGGGGAACTGGCGATGCCATACAGCTTGACGCCAAACGGCAACAGAAAATCGGCAACGCTCTGGCCAATATCACCGGTGCCGACGATCAGCGCCTTGCGCCCCGCCAGGCTTTGGCCCAGCCGGTTGTCCCATTTGCGCTCGACCTGGCTGACCAGCCGCGCGAGTACTTCGCGCTCGTGGCCCAACATATACGTGAGCACAAACTCGGCCATGACCTGGCCAAAAATGCCGACCGCGCGGGTCAGTTGATAATCGCGCGGCAAGCCCTCGGCCAGCAGCGGCGTGATGCCCGCCCACGTCGATTGCAGCCATTGCGGCGTATGGCCTTGGCGCAGCAACGTGGCGAGCAAATCCGGTTGGCCGAGCCAGACAGGGCAATCGGCGGCCAGGCGCGACAATTCGGCCGAGTCGCCGCTGGTCAACACTTCAACGTCCGGCGCCGCTTCGCTCAGCAATTGGGCGTAAAGCGGGTGATCCTGTTCAGCAATCAGAACACGCATGGTTCAAACCTTTCAAAAACAGTGCAGACGGCCGCCCGCATCCATGCGGCCACCGCCAACTAATACGAGTACAGGGAAGCATGTGCCCTGAACAGGGCACTGACCGATCACATCGGGTCGTTGCGGCGCAGCAGCTCTTCGGGCAAGTGTTCGATGTACTCGTCCTCGGCCGGTGGCATTTGCAGGTGGTAGCCCTGCTTGTCGAGGTTTTCCAGGACTACCGTGATGTCCTCACGCGACAGCTTGCGCTCCGGCGTCAGCACCATTTCAAAGGCCAGATGAGCCTTGCCGAACGCGATCATCAGGGGTTCCGGCACACGCTCCAGCGCATCGCTTTTGAGCACGTAGAGGTACATCCCGTCTTTTTTCAAGCTGCGATAGATCGAGCAAATTCGTTTCAAGGCTGTTCTCCGGCAGTCGCCAGGCTGTCGAGCAGCGCCTGGCCCATCAACTCGCGGCGCCAGCCACGCAGCGAGTCTGGCAATTTATACGGCCCGTCGGGGTAGCCACTTTTGACCAACGCCTCAAGGGTTTTCTTGCGCAGCATCAGTTCCGGCGCCATTTCCAGGCGCTCAGCTTCGGCCTGGCCCAAGGCGCGCAGTTGCTTGATCAGCGTGGCGGCATCCACCGGCAGTGGTTCAGCAACGGCGGGCGGCCATTGGTCCATCGGCACGCTGCTGGCACGTTTGATCAGGTCCAGCAGAAACTGGCCATCCTGACGCACGGTGCGCGGGTGCATGTCTTCGATTTTGCCCAGCGCGGCAAGGTTATCCGGCTGGGATTTGGCCAGCGGCCACAACGAGTGTTCACGCACGATGCGGTTGCGCGGCAGGTCACGGGCGCGGGCTTGCTGCTCGCGCCAGGCGCACAGTTCGCGCAGCACGGCGAGTTGCGAGCGCGAGAGTTTCCACGCCAGTTTGGCCTCGCGGTACACCTCGTACGGGTCGACTTCGCGGCGCAAGTTGGCCACCAACTCGGCACCGTCTTCCAGCACCCAGTTGTATTTGTCGTCGGACAACTGCGGGCGCAGCCGGATATACACTTCGGCCAGGTGCACCGCGTCTTCGGCGGCGTAGCTCACCTGCGTCTCGGACAACGGCCGCTGCAGCCAGTCGGAGCGCGTTTCACCCTTGGGCAACTCGATGTCGAGCACCGCTTGCACCAGGCGCGAGTAGCCCATGGAGAAACCGAGGTTCAGGTAAGCCGCCGCCAATTGAGTGTCGAACAACGGCACCGGCAAGCTGCCGGTCAGGCGCAGCAACACTTCGAGGTCTTCGCTGCAGGCGTGCACCACTTTAATAACGCCGGGGTTTTCCAGCAAAGCGGCCAGCGGTTGCCAGTTGTCGATGGTCAGGGGGTCGATCAGGTAAGCGCGTACGCCATCACCAATCTGGATCAGCCCGGCAATGGGGTAAAAAGTGTCGACCCGCATGAATTCGGTGTCGAGGGCGACGAATGGCAACTGCTGCCATTCGGCGCAATGCTGGCCGAGGCTATCGTTGTCGCAGATCCAGTGAATATCGATGGCCACACGGCTCTCCCTTGAAGAATGGCGCGCAGTATATATCGTGAAAGCGCTTAGCGAGCATCCGCAGTGCACACGCCATCATGAAAACTCCGACAGGAGCTGAAGAATAGTCGGACAGGCGGGAGTTAGCCTCTCTTACGTAGAACGTAAACACGCCAACGTTTTGAGCCCGGCAGGAACTCCTGGTGATTCAGCACCTTGAAGCCGGCCTGACGGAACTCATCCTCTACCGACGCCTGCGAGCTGACGGACACAATCACCGTGTCCCGGCTGACCCGATGGAATTCGCGCAGCAGCGCCAAACGCGCGTCGCTGTGGGTACATGGCGAAACAACTCCAGGCAGAAAATGCAGTCCACCGCATTCGCCGACAAGCCGATGGAAAACGCTGAGCCCTGGAACGTTTTGACACGCTTGAGCAGCGCCGCCGGGTGATGGCTGCACGCGTGGTCGAGCATGTGCTGGGAGTTGTCTGAAGCCAAAATCACCCGATTGATGTGTTCGGCCAGCACCGGCCAGAAGCGGCCGGCGCCACAGGCCAGGTCAAGAATCAGCCCGGGTTCGCCGGCCACTTTCAACGCCTGGCGCACCAACCGCTCATCGCGCCACACCGCCAGGCGCTTGCGCAGCGCAGGCGGGCGCGTGTCGCCGCAGACCCTGGCATGCTCGCGGTCGCAGTGTTCGGCAAATTCAATCTCGATAGAGGAAGGAGGTTGTGGCGACATCACGGGCTCATGTGGGTGGAACGGTAGTAAATGACCTTGATTCGTAGCTTAACCATTGCAACGTGAAAAAAAGGTCGAAGCCCTAGCGTGGTAAACCCGGCCACGCCCCTTGCTACCTGCGCGCGCAGCTGGAAATAATGACGCCCCCGATCATGCCCCCAAGGACTCGCTTGCATGAAAGCTGCCCTAGCCCTGTGTTTATTGGCGAGCCTGGCGACTAACGCCCTGGCCGACACCGCCCCCTCGCGCCTCGATGAAGTGCTGCAGCGCGGCACGCTGAACGTCTGCACCACCGGCGACTACACGCCCTACTCCGCCCTGCGCGCAGACGGCACGTACGAAGGTATCGACATCGCCATGGCCGAATCACTGGCCAAAAGCCTCAACGCCAGCATTCACTGGGTGCCGACCACCTGGAAAAGCCTGATGCCGGACTTTCTGGCGCAGCGCTGCGACATCGCTGTGGGCGGTATTTCGGTGTCGCTGGAGCGCCAGAAAAAGGCCTTCTTCAGCCAGACGCTCGGCGTCGACGGCAAGATCCCGCTGGTGCGATGCGCCGAGGTACAGCGCTACCAGAGCGTCGAACAGATCAACCAGCCGCAGGTGCGTGTGATCGAGCCGGCGGGCGGCACCAACGAGGCCTTTGCCCGCGCCCACTTGGCCAACGCGCAAATCCGCCTGCACGACAATGTGACTATTTTTGACGAGTTGCTCGCGGGCAAGGCCGACGTGATGATCACCGACGCCAGTGAGGCGCGCTTCCAGCAAAAGCGCAAGCCGGGGCTGTGTGCGGTCAACCCTGAGCGGCAGATGCAGTACGGCGAAAAAGCTTACTTGCTGCCCCGCGATGATGTGGCCTGGAAAAGCTACGTCGACCAGTGGTTGCACCTGAGCGTGGCCAATGGCGTTTATGCCGGCATTCTCGATCAATGGCTGGCGGCGCCCTGAGTCACGCCGGTCTACGCTGTTGTCACACCTATAATAATGAGGGATGAGCAATGAAAGGACTGTTCCGACTCACCTGGCTGCTGCTGTTGTGTTTCAGCCAGGTGCACGCCGACACGGCAGAAGATACCGACGCCCACGCCGCCAAGGCATTGCTGGCAAAGGCCCTGGCGTATTACCAGAGCAATGGCGACAAGGCGTTTGCCGCGTTCAGCCGCCAGGGCGAGTTTATTGACCAGGACCGTTATGTGTTTGTGGTCGATACCCAAGGCGTGTTGCTGGCGAGTGGCGGGCCATCCTCTGCATTGATCGGCCGCGATGTGTCTGAAGTACTGGGGCCGGATTTGCGTCAGTCATTCAAGGACGCACTGGCGGTGCCCGAAGGTCAGGGTGTGCAACAGGCCGACTACCGCTGGCAGAACTGGAACGACGGCAAGGTTGAGCACAAGCATGTGTTTTATCAGCGCGTCGGCGCACGGATTCTGGCGGTGGGGTATTATTTGCCACGCGCTACGCCGGAGCAGGCACGGGCGTTGCGCGACAAAGCGGTGAAGGCGCTGGCCAAGGATGAAGCGGGCACGCTGAAGGCGATCAATTCGTTGCAAGGCGGGTTTCTGCAGGATGACTTGTATGTGTTTGTGGTGGACCTGAGTACAGGCCGCTATGTAGCGCATGGGACGAATGCGCGCTTGGTGAATACGGATTTCGCCAAGGTCAATGACCCGGACGGCAGGCCGGTGGGGGAGCCGATTTTGAAGCTGATGGCTGAGCAGGGTCAGGGGGAATACAAATACCGCTGGAAAAACCCGGTGACTGACCGGGTCGAGAACAAGCACGCTTATTTGCGCAAGGCGGGGCATTTGATGGTGGCTGTGGGGTATTACAGCCCTTGAGCTTAAAAGCGCTTTTGTGGGAGCGGGCTTGCTCGCGATTGCGGTGTGTCAGTTGAAACATATTTATCTGATAGACCGTAATCGCGAGCAAGCCCGCTCCCACTGTTGACCGAGTTGAGCCGTAAGCGGCCGTTACGCAAATAACAAAATTACCGAGCCTTATCGCCGCGCCCGCGCAAAACCCGGTCAGGCATCGCAACAGCGGCCGCCAGCCCCAACAGCGACACCGCCGCACTGACCATCAACAAATGCCGAAACGTCAGCGCCAGTTCCCCACGCAACGCATCCTGCGCCGGGCCGGGCGCGGCGTTGAGGCCGTCAAGCAATACGTTGCCGGAACTGCCCTCGCCGCCCAGCGCGCCACTCGCCAAATGCGCAACACTCGAATCCTGCAACAATGCCAACAACAGCGCCGACATACAGGCCACGCCCACCGCTCCGCCCAGGGAGCGGAACAGGTTGGTGGTGCTTGTGGCCACGCCAATATCGCGCTGCTCCACCGAATTTTGGGTGCCCACCAGCGACGTCGGGAACTGCATGCCCGCCGCAATCCCGCACAGCAACATACACACTGCGGTCAGCCAAACATCCTGAGGCGCGCTGTACGCCATGCCCAAAATCGCCACTGGGCTCAGCAATGCGCCGGCCAGAATCATCGGTTTATAACGCCCCGTCACCGACGTCAGGCGCCCGGCCGTGTAGGCGCCCACCGGCAAACCAAACGCCAGCGGCAGCAGATGCAAGGCCGCGCTGTCGGCCCCCGAGCCGGTCACCGTCTGATACCGCAGCGGCATCAACACCGTCAGGGAAATCGCCTGAAAGCTGGTAAAGAAAATCGTGCACCAACACAACACCGCGCTGCGGTTGGCGAATAAATGCATGGGCAACAAAGGCTCCGGCGCGCGGCGTTCGTGCCACACAAACACGCTGAGCGCCAGCAACGCGCAGCCCAACAGCCCCAGCACTTGCGGGTCACGCCAACTATGCCCCTGGCCGATTTCAGTGATACCCAGCAGCAAGGCCGTCAGGCCGATGATCATCAGCAAGGTGCCGAGGTAGTCAATAATCGGCTTGCGTTGCGGCACCGGCAGCCCCACCAGGGTGCGGTGGGCCACATACCAGGCGCCGGCGCCCAGCGGCAGGTTGATCAAAAACACCCAGCGCCACGACAGGTACTCGGTCATGTAGCCGCCCAACACCGGCCCGGCCACGCTGGCCACCGCGTACATGCTGCTGAAGTAGCCTTGATAACGCCCACGTTCGCGCGGCGGGATGATGTCGCCGATAATCGCCTGGCTGACCGAGATCATGCCGCCAGCGCCGATGCCCTGAAGCACACGCGCCAGCACCAGTTGTTCCATGCTTTGCGCCATGCCGCAAAACAGCGACGCCAGCGTGAACAGGCCCATGCCGATCAGCATCATCGGCCGCCGCCCGTACAGATCACCGAGCTTGCCGTAGATCGGCACCGCCACAGTCATTGCCACCATGTAGCCGGCGATCACCCACGCCAGCAGGTTAACGTCATGGAACTGCGCGGAAATGGCCGGCATCGACACGGCAACAATGGTTTGGTCCAAGGCCCCGAGGAAGATTGCCAGCATCAAGGCGGCAAGCACACTGCGTATGGCCGGAACCGGTGGTGCGGGTTGATTCAGGTTAGTCACGGCAGACCCTTCGAGCAAAACCCGCAGGTAAAGAAGGGCCCTGCGGGAATGCTCAACATACTACTCGATAGCAGCCTATTCGATAGCTTCGTAAGGAAGTCCGACGTAATTTTCAGCGATGGTTTTTCGACCGGCCTCTGAGTGGATGAAATACGCCAGTTCGCTGTCGGCGATGCGCTGGCTGAAGCCATCCGCCTCGGGAAACTGATGCAGCATCGAGGTCATCCACCACGAGAACCGCTCGGCCTTCCACACCCGTCGCAGGCAGGTCGCCGAATACGTCTGCAGCAAGTCCACGCGACCTTCGCGATACACCTTGAGCAAAATCCGAAACAGCGTGCTCACGTCACTGGCCGCCAGGTTCAAGCCCTTGGCCCCGGTGGGCGGGACGATGTGCGCGGCGTCCCCGAGCAGGAACAGGCGCCCGTACTGCATCGGTTCCACGACGAAGCTGCGCAGCGGCGCGATGCTTTTTTCGATGGAAGGACCGGTGACCAGTTGCTCGGCCAAAGAACTGGGCAAGCGGGTTTTTAGTTCATCCCAGAAGCGCTGGTCCGACCATTGATCAACGCGTTCCTCAGCCGGCACTTGCAAGTAATACCGGCTACGGGTCGGCGAACGCATGCTGCACAGCGCAAAGCCGCGCGGGTGCTTGGCGTACACCAACTCGGCATGCACCGGCGGGGTGTCGGCGAGAATGCCCAGCCAGCCGAACGGGTAGGCCCGCTCAAACACCTGCAGCGCCTGCGCCGGGATCGATTGGCGCGCCACGCCATGGAAGCCATCGCAACCGGCGATGTAGTCGCACTCCAGGCGAAACGCCTCGCCCTGATGCTCGAAGGTCAGCCACGGTCGATCACTTTTGAGGTCATGCGGCTGCACGTTGTGCGCTTCGTACAGGGTGATCGCGCCAGCGGCTGCGCGCGCGGCCATCAGGTCGTGGGTAACTTCGGTCTGGCCGTAGATCATCACTGACTGGCCGCCGGTCAGGGCGTGTATGTCGATATGCGTGAGCTGGCCATCCAGCGCCAATTCGAACCCGTCGTGCACCAAGCCTTCGGCGTCCATGCGCTGGCTCACGCCCGCCTCGCGCAGCAAATCGACCATGCCTTGCTCCAGCACGCCGGCACGGATGCGGCCCTGCACATACTCGGCGTTATGGCGCTCCAGGATCAGGGTTTGGATACCGGCGTTATGCAGCAGTTGGCCGAGCAACAGTCCGGAGGGACCGGCGCCGATAATGGCAACTTGAGTGGTCAGGGTTTTCATTATTTTTGTGGCCCGCATGCTTCACCCGAACGGATCAGGTGAAAGAGTTGTCATTGGTGTTGTTGCTGACATTTTTCACTTGAGTTGACGCCACAGGAAGGTGAAAACTGAGACAAAGCCTGCGCTTTTTGCCAATCGGGGCGATTACCGCACCACTATCCTGAGCATCGGATTGAAACCATGACCAAAACTGCCAGTACCGCGATTCCGGTCTTCAAGCTTTACGGTGAAAGCCAGCAATGGCCGACCCCGGATTTGTTGCACTGTGAAACTATTTCGCGGCGCAGTCGGGAATACCAGTGGGAAATCCAACCCCACCGGCACGCGGATCTGTGCCAGTTGTTGTACGTGCATAAAGGTCAGGCGCAACTGCAAATCGAGGGCCAGCGCACCACGCTCAGTGAAGCCACGTTGCAGGTGCTGCCGCCGCTGTGTGTGCACGGGTTTCGTTTTTCGGAGGATGTGCAGGGCTACATCGTGACGCTGGCGGCGCCGCTGGTCAGCCATTTACAGAAACAACTGGGCGCCACAGTGGACGGCTTGCAAGCCCTCGGCAGCTACCCGGCGGGCAAGGACAGCGACTACCTGAATGCGCAGTTCGCGCGCTTGCAGGACGAATACGCGAATGAGCAACCGGCGCGCGACATGATGCTGCACGCGCTGGTCAGCGTGCTGCTGGTGTGGATCAGCCGCCAGGCCATCCAGCGCCGCCACCCGCGAGCGCCGCGTGGCCGCGAATACTTTCGACGTTTCACCCAACTGGTCGAACAGCATTACCGCGAACACCCGAAGATTGAGGATTTGGCCCACAAGCTGGGCATCTCGGTCTCACACCTGAATGGCACGTGCAGGGAATTGGGCGGGCAGCCAGCGTTGCAGATCATGCACGACCGCCAGCTACTGGAAGCCAAGCGCCTGCTGACCTACACCAGCATGACCATCAATGAGATGTCGGAGGTGTTGGGGTT
Organism: Pseudomonas kitaguniensis; assembly: GCF_009296165.1. Lineage (GTDB taxonomy): Bacteria > Pseudomonadota > Gammaproteobacteria > Pseudomonadales > Pseudomonadaceae > Aquipseudomonas > Aquipseudomonas kitaguniensis. Next base: position 17,291 of record NZ_VUAZ01000105.1, read on the forward strand.
TTCCGACCCGACCAACTTCTCGCGGCTGTTCCGCCGACGGGTCGGGTTTTCGCCCAAGGCGTTTCGCGAGCAGTTGAAGGCTGAACAGGTTACCTGAGCGCGCTGAAACTGCCGGTGTGCGGAACGCATAGGTCGTGATGGCAACTGATCGCGAAGCTCGGCTGCATGCGCGTTTGTTCAACGCGCAAGGCGGCGAAGCCGTACAGCGCGGTGGTCAGGGCAGACAGGATAAAAATCATCACGTACTTTCTGGTTTTTAGGGTCATGGCACAGACCTCTGAACGGATCTACGGGGTGCTGCTTTAAGCATAGGTCAGTCAGGGCGAGTTGCCATTATTGGGCGCCATTCAAACTGTTTATGTCGGCTCAGAGACCAACATCCCAAGCGGGCTCTTCCGGGAACCACAGCACCAGAAAATCCAGCAAGCTGCGCAGCGCCGCAGGCATGTGTTTGCGTGAGGCATACACCGCGTAGATGCTCATTTGCCGAGGCTCGGCTTCGGGCAACAGGCGCACCAGCTCGCCAGCCCGAATGCAGTCACCGGCCTGGTAACTCGGCAGCATCGCCACGCCCGCCCCGGCCAGCGTCACACGCAACAAAGTGCTGGCCTCGTTGCAGGTGATATTGCCGCTGATGGGCACCGAGACGTGCTCGCCGCGCTCTTCGAAATGCCACAGGTGTTTACCGAAATAGCTATGGGTCAGGCAGTTGTGCCGAGCCAGGTCTTCGACTTTTTGCGGGGCCGGATGCTCCAGCAAATACGCAGGCGTTGCGCACACCACCGAACGGCACACGGTCAGGCGCCGGGCGATAAGGTTGGGGTCCAAGTCATTACTGGTGCGGATGGCCAGGTCAATGCGCTCGTCCACCAGGTTCACCGTGCGGTCGAGCATCTGCAAGTCGACCGTCACCAACGGGTAGCGCTTGACGTACTCGGCGATGGCCGCCGCCAGTTGCGCCTGACGAACGAGGTGCTGACACTTAGCCGCAACAGGCCACGGGGCGCGTCATCGGGTGCGCTGACGGCGGCTTGCAGGTCGCCGCAGAGTTCCAGCAACTGGCGGCAGCGCGGCAAGGTTTCACCACCGGCGGCGGTCAGGCTGAGCTTGCGCGTGGTGCGGTGCAGCAGGCGCGCGCCGACCCAGTCTTCCAGCTCGGCGAGGTAACGCGAGACCACCGGCCGGGACAGGTCGAGATGGTCGGCAGCGGCCGATTGGCTGCCCAAATCGACCACGCTCACAAACACCCGCATTGCTTGAAGACGATCCATGATTTGCACGCTTTTAGAAACAAACTATATGCGAGCATCGCATTTTTTGTTGTGTTTGGTGCAACTAAGCTCTGTGCATCCCTTAGCGATTACTGGAGCTGCCCCCAATGTTACGCATGTTAACCACCTTCAAGCGCCTGACCCTGGCGACCGCCGCGCTGGCCTTCGCCGCCCACGCGTCGGCAGCAGCCCTTACGCTCGACGTGTACAACCCAGGCGCTGAAGCCATTTTCCCGGTCAGTTCGGTACTGGTGAGCGGCGCCAAAGACGCGATTCTGGTGGACGCGCAATTCGGCAAAAGCCAAGCCGAGCAACTGGTGCAAAAAATCCGCGCCAGCGGCAAACACCTGACCACCATCTACATCAGCCACGGCGACCCGGACTACTACTTCGGCCTCGACACCCTGACCACCGCCTTCCCCGACGCCAAGGTGCTGGCGCCGCAGCCGGTGGTCGACCATATCAAGGCCACGGTCGCCGGCAAGCTGGCATTCTGGGGCCCGAAAATGGGCGCCGACAAACCGGCCAAAACCATCGTGCCGCAAGTGCTTGAAGGCCACAGCCTGATGCTCGAAGGCCAGCCATTGGACGTGATCGGCCTGGACGGCGCGCAGCCGGATCGCAGCTTTGTGTGGATCCCCTCGATCAAGGCAGTAGTGGGTGGCGTAGTGGTCGCCGACAACATCCACGTGTGGATGGCCGACACGCAGAGCGCGCAGTCCCACAAAGACTGGTTGGCGACGCTGCAACGCATCGAACAACTGAAACCGCTCACGGTGATTCCGGGCCATTACCTGGGCAGCCCGTCGCTGAAATCGGTGGCCTTTACCGCCGACTACATCAAAGCCTTTGACCTCGAAACCGCCAAAGCCAAAGACTCCGCCGCGCTGATCGCGGCCATGAAAAAACGCTACCCGAACCTCGCCGACGAAAGCTCGCTGGAACTCAGCGCCAAAGTCGCCAAGGGCGAAATGAAGTGGTAAACGGTTTTTAAACCCTGACTGACTGGAGAACTGCATGAGCAAGATCGCAATCATTGGTGCTACTGGCCGTGCCGGTAGCCAACTGCTGGAAGAAGCGCTGCGCCGTGGGCATACCGTTACGGCCATAGCGCGTAATACCGACACGCTGACTGCGCGCCCAGGCGTGACCGTCAAGCAAGTCGACGCCTTGAATGCCGAGGCGTTGCAACAGGCCGTCAGCGGCAGCGATATGGTGATCAGTGCGGCGCACTTCGCCACGCTGCCGGCCAGTGCCGTGATCGGCCCGGTGACCAAAGCCGGTGTGAAACGCCTGCTGGTGGTGGGCGGTGCGGGGTCGTTGCTGTTGCCGGATGGCAGCCGCGTCATCGACAGCCCTGGCTTCCCTGCCGAATACAAAGCTGAAGCCAGCGCCGGGGCTGAATTCCTCGACGCGCTGCGTCAGGAACAGCACCTGGATTGGACGTTTTTGTCGCCGTCTGCGGAGTTTGTAGAGACCGAGCGCACCGGCAAATTCCGTGTCGGCCAGGATGAGCTGCTGGTGAGCGCTGAAGGCCGAAGCTGGATCAGTTTCGCCGACTACGCCATTGCGTTGATTGATGAAGTGGAAACACCAAAGCACTCGCGCCAGCGCTTTACCGTGGGTTACTGAGCCACAGCGCATTGAGCGGGCTGATGCTGTGAGTTAGCCCGCTCACTGTGCACACCCATTCACTGCAAAAACCTGCCGTCTGCAATTTTTAGATAGCACCTGCGACTTTCTCGTTTGCCCCTCTTCCCCATGCGTGGCCTGATCCGCACTTGTCTATTCAAGGCCTGCCCATGGAAACCGTTCACGCAAAACCCAACACCAGCGTTTGGCTGATGCTCAGCATTGTAATGGTCGCCCTTAACCTGCGCCCATCAATGGCCGCCATCGGGCCTTTGTTGTCATCGATTCGTGGCGAGGTGCCGCTGAGCTTCAGCGGCGCGGCGTTGCTGACCATGCTGCCGGTAATGGCCATGGGCTTGGCGATGTTCTTCGGCATGGGCCTGGCCAAGCGTTTTGGCGAGCACCGCAGCACAGTGCTGTCGTTGCTGGTGATTGGACTGGCCACACTGTCACGGCTGTTTGTGGATTCGGCCTCGGCGCTGATCGCCAGCGCCATTGCGGCCGGTGTCGGTATTGCGCTGATCCAGGCCTTGATGCCGGCGCTGATCAAGACACACTTTCGCAACAACGTTTCGCTGTTCATGGGCGTTTACGTCACCGCCATCATGGGTGGTGCAGCGCTGGCGGCTGCGTTCGCACCTTTTGTGCAACTACACACCGGCAGTTGGCGCATCGGCCTGGCAATCTGGGCGGCACTCGCGTTGCTGGCACTGATGTTCTGGTCGGCACAGCGTTCGGCAATGCCTGCATTACCGCAAACCGATTGCGGCCCGCAAGAAGCGTTTTTCGGGAATCGCCGGGCATGGTTGCTGGCGATCTTTTTCGGCCTCGGTACGGCGTCCTACACCTGCGTGCTCGCGTGGCTGGCGCCGTACTACGTAGAGCTGGGCTGGAGCGAGCAGAACGCCGGTTTGCTGTTGGGTTTCTTGACCGCGATGGAAGTGGTGTCCGGGCTGGTGACACCGGCTATCGCCAACCGTCGTCAGGATAAACGCGGCGTGGTTGCCGTGCTGCTGGTTCTGATCATCCTCGGCTTTTGCGGGCTGATTTTAAGCCCGCAACACATGAGCCTGCTGTGGCCGTGCCTGCTCGGCTTGGGTATTGGCGGTTTGTTCCCGATGAGCCTGATTCTGTCCCTCGACCACTTGAACAACCCGCGCCGCGCCGGTGGCTTGACCGCGTTTGTGCAAGGCATTGGTTACCTGATTGCTGGCCTGTCGCCACTTCTTGCCGGGATGATCCGCGACCAATTGGGCAGCTTCGAATGGGCCTGGTGGTCGCTGACGGCGGTAATCGCGGTGATGCTGGTGATCGTCACGCGGTTTAACCCAAAGCATTACGCGCAACATATCCGCTGACGTCGTGTTGCCAACATAATTTGTCCCACGCCAAACATAGAAATCCCCTACAGCGCTTTCTATTGGCACGACCGTTCCGTTAAGCTTTTGCCCTTGTCGCGCGCTGCCTCAGTGCCAGGGATTACCGGACGGAATGGATGCTAAACAGTAATTTGCTCAGAAAGCTCGATATGCAGGACTTGATGGTGTTTATCGCCGTCTACGACCAGAGCAGCGTTACCGAGGTGTCTGAAACGCTGTTCGTCAGCCAGTCGACCGTGAGCTACAGCCTGAAAAAACTGCGCACCAGTTTTGAGGATGAGCTGTTTATCAACACGCGTGCGGGCATGCGCCCTACGGATAAAGCCACCACCATGTACGGGCATGTGCAGGAGATCCTCAAAAGCATCAACCTGTGCCACGCCGGTCGCAAGGGCTTCGACCCGGCGCACACGGCCGTGACCTTCAACGTGTGCGCGCCGGAATACTTCGAACAGTTGATTTTGCCGCGCCTGTTGAAAAACTTCGACCGCGCCGACCTGCCCGTGATCGTCAATGTGCAGAAGCTGGAAGCCGAGATCCCCGCCAACGACCTTCGCGAAGGCCGCCTGGACCTGGTGATCGGCTTCGGCCCGCACTTTCACCGCGCCCACAAAGAGTTCAAAACGCAGAGGCTGCTGGAGGACGACTTGGTGTGTGTGTTCGATAAACGTTGGGCACCGCAGGCACCGGCGTTCAGCCTGGAGGCGTTCGCCGAGCGGCGCCACGTGTTCCCCACGCCGTGGACCTCTGACACCAACATGATCGACGGCTGGCTCGCACGCCAGTCTCATAAACGTCAGGTAATCGCCCGGGCCAACAGCTACAGCGCAGCGCTGAAGATGATCACCGGCACCGACTTTATCCTCACCCTGCCCCGCCGGGTGCAACAGCAATTGGCGCCGGCGACGGTGTTCGGCCATTGCGAAGCCCCCGAGGGTTTACCGGGGTTCACCCTGGACATGCACTGGAACCCGACCAGTGCGCAAGACAGCGCCAATACGTGGTTCAGAGAGCAAGTGGTAAAAGTCTGCGCGGACCCAGCGTTAGTTTAAGCGCCCTCGCCGCCGCTTAATTGCGCTCAGCCGATCGCGACTTTGCTGTAGGAGTCGCGGTCCATGTCTACCAGCAGCACACTCAGCTGAACCTGTATATCCGCTGGCCAGTCGCCCATATCCTGCAACACCGCCAGCAGGCTTTCCGACAGTTGCTTTTTGACCTGAGGTGAGCGCCCGCTGAGCAACGACAGTTTTAACGCGATAAAACCGCGCGGCGCGATGGACGTGCCGACCTGGAAACTCTCAAGCTTGATTGCGCGGCTTTTGATATCGAACTCGGCACCGAACTGCCCGGACGCCATCAGCACGTTGTTGAGCCGCAACAGGGTTTTTTCGACGGCAAGGTCCGGCAGGTTGGCGGTGTACTCCAGATGCAAGTGCGGCATGAAAGCTCCTGATGGTTGTGGGAATAGAGTGGTACGTATAGCACAAGGCCAAACCGGCCCCGCGCGCGTGCCGTGTGAAGGCGGCGTCGGTGGGCCTGCCTGATGAGGCTATTTCACGAGGTTGCCGCCAGCGTCTCGCGCTGGCTCATGAACGCTTCCAGCCGCGAGCGCATCCAGCGTTCCGCCGGGTCGGTGTCGACGTGGCTGAGCCAGACCATCGACAAATCGAGGGTCGGCGTTTCGAACGGAAACGCCTCGCAAAACAACTTCCCCCCGGCGGCCATGGCGTGTGCGGTGTAGTCCGGCAGGCTGGCGATCATGTCGGTGCCGGCAAGCAGCGCCGGCAGCGCGCTGTATTGCGGCACCGACAGCACCACGTGACGCTTGCGGCCAATTTCTGCCAGCCATTCATCGGCAAACCCGGACACGTTGGCGGTGTGGGACACCAGCACATGCGGCCGTGCGCAATATTCGTCGAGGGTCAGCGGTGTGTCCGAAGCATCGGCACGCAACAGGCACGGCCGTATATGCCGCAACAATTTGCGTTTGGCATTCGCCGGCAGGCCGCGTGTCTGGGTGATGCCAACGGTAATATCGCCGGACGCCAGCAGGTCCGGGATGCGCCAGTAATCAACGTGCTGCACCACGAACACCACCGACGGCGCTTCCTGGCGCAAGGCCCGCAGCAACGGCGGCAGCAGGCCGAACTCAACGTCATCGGACAGGCCGATGCGAAAGGTCATGGTGCTGATGGATGGGTCAAAATCGTGGGTCAGGCTTAGCGCCGACGACAATGAATCAAGGGCCGGCGACAGGTGTTTGATGATCTCTTCTGCGCGGGCGGTAGGCTCCATGCGATGGCCGACGCGAATGAACAGCGGGTCATTGAACAGCGTGCGCAGCCGGTTCAGGGCAGAACTGATGGTCGGCTGGCCGAGAAACAGCTTCTCTGCCACACGGGTTACATTGCGTTCGAGCATCAATGTTTCAAAGACCACCATCAGATTGATGTCGGCCTTGCGTAATTCATTGCGATTCATTCGGCGCTCGCCCCATTCCCCAAGACAGCCCGCAGTGTAGAAAGCCCGCGGGGCTGCGTCTATTAGACGGCGCGAAAACACCCACGGTCCACTGTGGGAGCGGGCTTGCTCGCGATGGCATCAACTGGGTGTTCCTGATGGTCCGAGGTGCCGCCATCGCGAGCAAGCCCGCTTCCACATTTGACTGAGTTCGGCTCGTAGGATGGCGAGCGATCGAGCGGGTTGGGGCGATCAGGGTTTGAGCGGGCGCTCCTGATCTTGCTCGGAAAGCTCCGTGCCGTCGTCCGGGTGCTTCCAGGTCTGGGGCTTTTCTTCCTCACGCTGCCGGGGTTGCTCGCGCGTGGGCTCATCATGCGGTTTGTGTTCGTCAGCCATTGGCACCTCCCTTCATCAAGCATTGATCAGCATTTCAAGCATAGATCAGGCGCGGGATTTTGGAGGTGTGGCTGGATTGATAGCCTGCACGCATCAATCCATCCAAATTACTCACTTATCATTTCTAAATGTGTCAGCCACTATCCGCGGTCTTAAGCGAAACAAGCACTTTAAAAAGAACGCTGGAGACACAAAACCATGACTAGCCCTTCCCGGCCCGATTCTGCCCGCTCGAAAGTTGGTGCGGTTTTCCGCGTAACTTCCGGTAACTTCCTCGAACAGTTCGATTTCTTTCTGTTCGGCTTCTACGCCACCTACATCGCCGCAGCGTTCTTCCCCGCCGCCAATGAGTTCGCGTCATTGATGATGACCTTCGCCGTGTTCGGCGCCGGCTTCCTGATGCGTCCACTCGGCGCGATTATCTTGGGTGCTTACATCGATGATGTCGGTCGCCGCAAAGGGTTGATCGTGACCTTGTCGATCATGGCCAGCGGCACGCTGTTGATCGTGCTGGTGCCGGGTTATCAAACCATCGGCCTGTGGGCACCGCTGCTGGTATTGCTGGGTCGCTTGCTGCAAGGCTTTTCGGCCGGTGCGGAACTGGGCGGTGTGTCGGTTTACCTCTCCGAAATGGCCACGCCAGGCCGCAAGGGTTTCTACACCAGCTGGCAATCGGGCAGCCAACAGATCTCCATCGTGGTCGCCGCTGCACTTGGCTATGGCCTGAACGTGTGGATGGAACCTGCGGTGGTTGCCGATTGGGGCTGGCGCATTCCGTTTGCCGTCGGTTGCGTGATCATCCCGTTCATCTTCGTGCTGCGCCGTAACCTGCAGGAAACCGAAGAGTTCGCCAACCGCACGCATCGCCCCACCATGCGCGAAGTGCTGGCCACGTTGGCGAAAAACTGGACGATGGTGATTGGCGGCATGCTGATGGTGGCCATGACCACCACCGCGTTCTACCTGATCACCGTGTACGCGCCGACTTTCGGCAAAACCGTATTGAAACTGAGCACCTCGGATGCCCTGCTGGTGACGCTGCTGGTGGCGGTGTCGAACTTTGTCTGGCTGCCGATTGGCGGCACCTTGAGCGACCGCTTCGGCCGCAAGCCGGTGTTGGTCGCCATGACCGCGCTGACCGTCCTCACCGCCTACCCTGCGCTGTCGTATGTGGTGAACGCGCCGAGCTTCGCGCACATGCTCGAAACCCTGCTGTGGTTCTCGTTCCTGTACGGCATGTACAACGGCGCAATGATCCCGGCACTGACCGAAATCATGCCGGTGGAAGTACGCGTGGCGGGTTTCTCGCTGGCGTATAGCCTGGCCACCGCGATTTTTGGCGGGTTCACCCCGGCGATCTCGACCTGGTTCATTCACATCACCGAAGACAAGGCCTCACCGGCCTACTGGATGATGTTTGCCGCGCTGTGCGCCCTGTGCTCGACCCTTGCGCTGTATCGCCGCGCTAACGCCCGTGGGCAAGTGATGCAGGGGGCGGCGTGATGAGCGCGCTGCGCAACGCACTGACGGCCCTGGCCCTCGGCGCCCTGGCGCTGACGGCACAGGCGGAAGAACTCAAGGTGATGACCTCGGGCGGTTTTACTGCCGCCTATCAATTGCTCGGCCCGCAATACGCCAAGCAAAGCGGCGATACGCTCCAGACCTTCCTCGGCCCGTCAATGGGCAAGGCGCCGGAAGCGATTCCCAACCGCCTGGCACGTGGCGAACACGCTGATGTGGTGATCATGGTCGGCTACGCATTGGATGACTTGATCAAACAGGGCAAGGTCGACAAGGCCTCGCGCGTGGAACTGGCGGATTCGCGCATCGGCATGGTGGTGAAGCAAGGCGCAGCCAAACCTGCGATCGGCACCGATGCCGAACTGAAGGCGGTGCTGAGCCAAGCCAAGTCTGTGGCGTATTCGGACAGCGCCAGCGGCGTGTATGTCGAGCAGGAGCTGTTCAAGAAACTCGGCATGCCGGCCAAAGGCAAGATGATCGAACGCATCCCGGTGGCTTCAGTGGTGGCCAAGGGTGAGTACGAGGTGGGCTTGCAGCAGGTCGCGGAATTGTTGCCGGTGCCGGGCGTGACGTACGTTGGCAAGATCCCGGAAGACGTGCAATCGGTGACGCGCTTTGCCGCCGGCATTCCGGTTAACGCCGAACACCCGGCGCAGGCCAAGGCGCTACTGCAATTTATGGCGTCGCCCGAGGCGCAACCGGTGGTGCAATCCACCGGCCTGGACTCGGTATCACGCTGACCGAAACGGCATCTCCCGCACTAACCGCTCCAACTCCAGCGCCGCTGGCGGCAAGGTCCGCCCGCGGCGTTTGATCAAGCCCACATTGCGCATCACCTGCGGCTCCACCAGCGGCACACTCACCAGAATCGGGTGCGTGCCCGCCGGCATCGCAATCGACGGCACCATCGCCACGCCCAACCCCGCCTCCACCAGCCCAATCATCGTGGTCACGTGGTGCGTCTCGCAGATACTCGGCTTTTTCACCCGTACACCGCGCAAGGCCTGGTCGAGCAAAAAGCGATTGCCCGAGGTTTTATCCACGGTGATGTAGTCGTGCTCATAGGCCTCGGCCCAGGCCACGCTTTCACGCTCGGCCAACGGATGATCACGCCGACACGCCAGCACGTAGCGCTCCTGCAACAGCAGCTCGAATTCCACTTCATCGGACAAGCTGCCGCTGAAACTCACGCCGAAATCCGCCTCACCACTCTCCACCGCATTGCACACCTCGCCCGCGCTGGCATCCAGCACGCGCAGGCGAATCTTCGGGTACAGCGTGTGAAACGCAGAGATCACATGGGGCATGAAGTAGTAGGCGGTGGACGGCACACAGGCAATGGTGACGTTGCCCATACGCGTGGACGCGACATTGCTGATGCCCATCAAGGCAATGTCGAGGTCATCGAGCATGCGCTCGACTTGCGGCAGGAACGCCCGCCCAACCATGGTCAGGCTGACGCGCCGCGTGGTGCGCTCGAAGAGTTTTACATCCAGCGCAGACTCAAGCTTTTCGATACGCCGGCTGAGCGCGGGCTGCGAAATACGGATCGCCTCGGCGGCACCGCGAAAACTGCCCTTGTCTACCACGGCGCGGAAGGCTTGGAGGTCGTTGAGGTCGAAGTTGATGATCACGGAAAGGGCCAGTGTGGTCGATGTGGCGGGCATTATCGTATGGACGGTCACCGGGCGCCATGCGTGGCTGGGGCCGCGGGGGCTAATAACCCTACTTCAAATATGAAGTCATACATATCAGTAGGTTATTTGCCGGCCGGCGCCACACAGTTGCGAAAAAGCGTCAATACTTGCGGCTTGAATGACGCAATCGGAGAGACACACGCACATGGAAACTTGCCAGAACCCACTCTCGTTTTGGGCAGACGATGACACGCCGGGTAGCCACATCGGTCAGTTGCTTCTTGCAACACGCCAATGGTCGAGTAGGATTGAATCCTACTCATCGCCTGCGGACGTTAAAATGCGCTCAACCCAGCAAATGAGCATTACCTTGCCACTCGAAATGGCGGCATTGGTCAAAGCCAAGGTGGCGGCCGGTGAATATGCGACCGAAAGTGAAGTTATTCGCGACGGCCTGAGGGCGTTGCTGGCGCGTGATCGTGCCATGGAAGACTGGCTGCGTGATCAGGTTATCCCCGCCGCCGCCGCGCTCAAGGCTGACCCTTGCCGGGCGCTATCCGCCACTCAGGTTCGCGAACACATGGAGGCCAAACGTCAACGCAAAGGCACCGATAAAGCGTGAGTCATTCGGTAGTCTTTTCGCCTGAGGCACTGGCGCAACTGGACGCCCTTGAAAATTTCATCAGCGACGCCGGTTGCCCCCACGTAGCGGCGCGCTTTATCGACAACCTGATCAACTACTGCGAAAACCTTTCGTTGTTTCCCCTACGCGGTAGCCCCCGTGATGACCTGCACCCCACGTTGCGTATCACTCACTATCGGCGCACCACTGTCATCGCCTTTGTAGTGGGCTGCGAGATAAAAACCGTATCGATCCTCGGGGTGTTTTACGGCGGGCAGGATTACGCGACGCTTTTACAAAATAACGACGCGATGAATAAACAAGGAAGATAAATGTGAAGGGCACCGTTTTTTTGTATAGGCCTCTGCGGTGGGGCTTGAGCCTGCTCGGCGTGATGGGCATTGCAGCCTTGGGCTTTTTCGCCTGGCAAAGTTTTTACCCCGTCAGCGCGGCAGCCGGCTGGAGTGTCAAGACGGTGCACCGCGATGTACCAAAAGCCGCCTCGCTGATGCCATTGCCGGACGGCTCGTTGATGGTCAGCCAGGAACTCGACGATGCGCAAGGCAGCATCGTGCGCATCCACCCCGATGGGCACCGTGAAGTGGTGGTGGCCAACCTGTCCAAACCTGACGGCATGTTCGCTGCTCGCGGTGGATGGGTGTTCAGCCAGGAAACCGGTAACGCACCCGTCAACTTTCTGAAGGATGGCGTGGTCACTGAGCTGTTTCGCGGCGAAAACGTACAAGGCTTGTGGGTCGAGGGCGATGACCTCTACGCCATCGAAGACCGCAAGCAAGACGGGCGAATCCTGCGCTATCGCTGGAGCGACCAATCGCTGACCGTGCTGCGCGACCAACTGCACGAAGGCGAGTCCATCACGCGCTGCACCGATGGACGAATGCTCTACACAGAAAAGGCAAAGGGCGTGGTGCGCGAACTGACCGATAGCGGCAGTGACCCGGTGGTGCTGGCAGGCTTGAACAAACCGACGTTCTTGATGTGCGACCAACGCGGCTTGTGGATCAATGAAGACTCGACCCACCGCGCAAGGTTACTGCTGGTGAGCCCGGAGGGAAAACAGCGCACCATCCTTACGTTTTTAAAGGCGCCGCAGTCCATCGTCGCGACCGGTCGGGGCACCTATCTGTTGGCCGAAGGTGGCCGCAATCGGGTGTTGGAATTAGTGCCCGACACCCGCGCGGTCGCCCCTTGACAGGCTACAGCTGAAACCGCGCCACTGCCTGGTTCAGCTCCACCGCCAAACGCGCCAGCTCATGGCTGGAACCGTTGATTTGCCCTGCACCGGAAGACGACTGCGCCGACAAATCACGGATATTCACGATGTTGCGGTCCACCTCCTTAGCCACCTGCGCTTGCTCCTCGGCGGCACTCGCGATCACCAGATTGCGCTGGTAAATCTGGTCGATGGAGTCGGTGATCTGACTCAACGCGCCGCCCGCCCCTTCGGCGAGAATCAAGGTGTCGGTAGCACGCTGTGTGCTCGACTGCATGGACGTCAGCGCCTGGTTAGAGCCGGTACGCATGGCAGTCACCATCTGGTCGATTTCCAGTGTCGATTGCTGCGTACGGTGAGCCAACGCCCGCACCTCATCAGCCACCACCGCAAACCCACGGCCAGACTCACCGGCACGCGCAGCCTCGATGGCGGCGTTCAGCGCCAGCAGGTTGGTCTGCTCGGCGATGGAGCGAATCACGTCAAGCACCTTGCCAATATCGCGCGATTGCTCGGCGAGGTTTTGCACCAGAATCGAGGTTTCCCCGATATTGCTGCTCAGTGCCTGAATCGCGGTAACTGTCTCGCCGACACGGTGCTGGCCTTCACGCGCTGTTTCATTGGAGAGCCGGGTTGACTCGGAGGTTGAGACCGCATTGCGTGCCACCTCTTCAGCGGCCGAGGTCATCTCATTGACCGCTGTGGCGGCCTGTTCAATTTCTGCGGTCTGCTGTTGCAGGCTACGGCTGCTCTGGTCGGTAATACCGTTGAGGTCGGTGGCGGAAGCGGCCATTTGCCCGGCCGACTGCCGAATCAGTTGCAAGGTGCTGCGCAGGCTACCCTGCATGCTTTGCAGCGCCACGAGCAAACGGGTCACTTCATCGTTGCCGGTGACTTGCACGGTCTGGGTCAAATCACCCTGCGCCACGTTTTCCGCCGCGCGCATCGCTTGCCCCAACGGACCGACAATGCTGCGCGTCAGCAACCAGGCCAAGGCCACCGTGCTCAAGCCCGCGAGTATCACGAAGCCGAACACCATGGTGCGCGAGCGGCTGTACTGCGACTCAGCCGCCTGGCCCTGCTGGTTAATCTGCGCGTTGTAGTAGTCCGCCAAGGCATTCAACTGGCTGCCAGAGCCATCGACCACGGTTTTCATGTCCACCAGCAACAACTTGTTGAGCTCGGCGCCCTGTTGCTTGTCGGCGAGCACAAAGGACTGCGCGAGCCCCTGCTGGTACTGGCGCAAAGAAACCAGGAACTGGTCGTAGAGCGTACGCACCTCAGCCGTGTCGATCACGGCATTGAGATCAGCCAGCCTTTTCGTCAGGTCCTGGCTGCGCGTGTCCATCTGGCTGCGGTATTGCGGCATGCTCGCAGGGTTGGGGTCGAGCGCCATACGCAAAGAGATCGTACGAATGCGCAGCATTATTTCGCGAATGTCAGACACCAACCGCATCTTCGGCACCAGACCGCTTTCAACCTGCACCGCGCTTTCGCGAATGCTCGCCATGTTGGAAAGTGCGAAGAACCCAAGCATGGCCACGAGCAAAGCAATCAAGGCAAAACCCAGACCCGCACGGCGGGCGATGGACAGGCTGCGAAGTGACATTTTGGCGCTCTCTTTTATTAGGCATACGACATCGTATGAGAGTGTTTCGGCCAGCGTAGCAAGGACTTTAGCGGTGTATTGAGTGGGCGAAGCGCCTTCGAATCAAGCGCTCAAAGATGGGTGATCACGTCGCTATTCATTGACGTATTTTGGCGGTCATTTCATGCGCCGCAGCGCGTCGAAAAGGTGTAGCAGATGAAGCGTGGAGGCACGGTCAGCCCTTGGGCAATTGCCACCTGATACACGCTAAGTAATTAGCACGAGACCTATCATCAACATAGCAACGCCCGACAATGAAAAAGCCCCAAGGCTTACCGCCTACGGGGCTTTGCTGCGTAACGGTGCACGATAACTACGTGTATTCAGTTGCCCCGCTCTCTGTTGGCTTGGGAGAGCACCGAGGCAGCCAGGGATTTCGTACCCGCACTGTATTTATCGCTCTGAAGCGCCTTCCCGGCTTTTTCTTCCATGTGCGCACTCGTCTGCTTGTCGGTACCACTCTGGGCCAACGCTGAGGCAGCAAGGCTTTTGGCGATGGCTGAGGCGTTTGGATTACTCAGCACTTCTGCTGCCAACGTCGCCATTTTGCCGGAGGTCTTTTTCGTATTTTTGCTCATGATGCATTTCCTTTGCAGTGTGGGAATTTCTACCTGAAAAACCGTTGAGCCCAAGGTAATCAGTTACGCAGAGGCTCGCAACGCGTGCGCTGTAGGCAATGTTGGAGAAGCATGTAAGACAAGCGTAATAGCGCGGCCAACCCCCTCAGAGGGGTCGAATTGATTGCACTGATGGTGACTATCAAAACGACGGCCTAGTTGATTGCCGAAACCCATTTATATAATCGCCGCCTATTTTCCTGTCCCCACGCCTGCAGTCAGGCGCCCTCCCCCCGGAACCCAACACAATGCCAAGCGCAAGCCCCGCCCCAAGCGGCCGCCCCGAACATAGCCAACAAAGTGTCGTACAGCAGTGGCTGGCGATTCTCTCGGTTGCCGTGGGCGCCTTCGCCTTAGTCACCAGCGAATTTCTACCGGTGGGCGTACTCAACGACGTCGCCAGCGACCTCGGCATCAGTGCCGGCCACGCCGGCCTGATGGTCACGCTGCCCGGCATCATGGCCGCCCTCGCCGCGCCATTGCTGTCGGTGTTCATTGGCGCGATGGACCGCCGTTATCTGCTCATCAGCCTGACGCTGATCATGATCGTCGCCAACACGGTCGTGGCCTACGCGAGCGACTTCAGCCTGCTGCTGTTCGGCCGCGTACTATTGGGCATCAGCATCGGCGGTTTTTGGGCGACCGCCATCGCCCTCAGCAGCCGCCTGGCGCCCAAGGGCGTGGGCGTTGCACAAGCCACCTCGATCATCATGGTCGGTGTGACCCTGGCCACCGTTCTGGGCGTGCCCGTCGGCACCTGGCTCAGCGGCCTGATGGGCTGGCGCATGACCTTCCTGGTCACCGCGCTGGTGGGCATACCCGTGCTGTTGGCGCAGATATTTTTGCTGCCCCGCCTCACCCCGGAAAAAGCCATTCAGATCCGCGACCTGCCGGCCTTGTTTATCAACCCGCAAGCCCGAGTCGGCTTGATCGCCGTACTGCTGATCGGCCTCGCGCACTTTGCCGCGTACACCTACGTCGCACCCTTCTTCAAAAACAGCGCCGGCTTCGACGGCCCGACCATCGGCTCACTGCTATTGCTGTTCGGCGTGGCTGGCGTAGCGGGCAACATCTTTGCCGGGTTCGCCGCCAACCGCAGCGTGCGTTACACCCTGCTGCTGGTCGCGCTGATGATCGGCACCAGCACCGCCCTGTTCCCCTACTTCGCCACCGGCATGACCGGCGCAGCCATGCTGATCGCCCTCTGGGGCTTCGCCTTCGGCGCCTTCCCGGCCTGCGCCAGCATCTGGATGTTCGTCGTAGCGCCCAAGGACGTCGAACGCGGCATGCCGCTGTTCGTCGCCTTGTTCCAAGTGATTATTGCCTTGGGCTCATTCTTCGGCGGACGGATTGTTGATCAGATGGGCAGCTCGGTGCTGCTGAGTTTGGCCACGGTGCTGGTCGGCTGCGGTTTTGTAACCGTGCTTGTGCTGGGGCGTAGCGTTAGTAATAACGTGGTGGCGCAACCTGCTTAATCAGCCGATGTAAAAACTACAGCACCGAAAGCCCCGTCGCTTACTCAGCTTCGGGGCTTTTATGCTTAATAGCGGAGATTGGAAAATTCAACGCATTGAAGGGGTGCCGCGAGCCGCCTCCAACCGCCTAGCTCGAAATGCCGTATCAAGGCATCAAGGTTAGAGAAAACCACTTACAACTCATCGGATGCAGGCGAGGGAGCGAGGGATTAGCATTGCTGAAAACTAAGCCATTGGCGTACGTTAGCGATGATTTTCATCGAGACTTCTAGCTTCACCCGTCGCGTTAAAGACCTTACCGCTGACGAGCGTAAATCGTTGAAAGCTGCAATCGAGCACTGGAGATAGCGATGAGCAAGTTTTTTGATGAGCTGATGGAGAGCGTTCAAGAGATGAACGAAGTCCTGCGCGGGGAGCGTGAACCTTCCCGCGAATTCCATGTTGATGCGATGCAGGTTAAAGAAATTCGTAAAGCAACAGGGCTGACCCAAGCCAAGTTCGCAGCCTTGATTGACGTTCAGCTCGGCACGCTACGCAACTGGGAACAGGGCCGTCGTGATCCAACAGGGCCAGCAAAGGCATTGTTAAAAGCCATTCATAACGACCCGGTGCATGTTCTGAACGCTCTTGCCACTTAAGCCAGGCGACGTGAAAGGTTTCGCATGGCGCGAGATGCGAGCGCGATTACTCAATCCGTGAGTTTCCCGGAGACAGTATCGACTAAAAAGCCTGCTGAGCATCGAGCTCAGCAGGCTTTTTCAGTTTCAGATGCAGGTCATTATTTACTTGGCTTATCTGCCGGGAAATCACGCTCAAGCACAGAATGCACCAGCGCTTGGGCATTCTCGATCAATTGCGCCAAGCCCATGATTACGGGTGACTGCGTGCTGTGCGGATCTTCGGCGCATTGATAGGCGGTTTGCAGTGCGGATGAAAGGATTTCGGAGGCGTTTGCCAGGGCTTCTTCGGTGCCGATGTCTGCGCCTACGTTGAAGATTTTACGGGGAGGAAACTCGGAATCTGAATCGAGCTTGGTCATGTTCATTGTGTAGCTCCTGTATGCAATGGGAGCTGTCACATCCTGCTGTCAAACAGGAACAGGTGGCAGCTATGCGCGGGTTGACAGACCGGTATACAGGACCCGGCGCACCCGAAGATGCCCCACGCACAGCCGCCATAAAACGACGTCACAGCAGAAAAAGCCTGTAATCGTATGGAGGTCGTACACCTGTACATCGGTCTGTCAAAACCGGTCGCCATGAGGGCGACGGCGGAAGGTTAGCGTCCTGTGTTACCTAGCGCAACCCTGCAAAACTACCAAAAGCCCAAGATATCCTTAAAGCCAGAAGAGCATTCGGGAGTTTTCTGACTAATTTATCGGATATCTCCCGCGACAAAGCCCAAGGAGAAAGCCCTCGACAAAATACATCCTTGGGATGTCTGCGAGCGGATGTAATCAGAAACTGTCTTTTCATGCGCTTTTTGGAAATCCCGGTAAGACAAAATCAAAAAAGACTACCTTCTCGGCACGTTTTTACGTGTGATATTAGTGTCTGGGCGATCACCTCCCCCAATCTTACCGGAACCGCATTACCTATAAGTCTCCCCATTTTATTGAATCTAATCGGCGTACCTGATGGAGCAAATTGATAGTTAGCTGGAAATGTTTGAAGCATTGCAGCTTCTCTAAGAGATATAGCCCGATTTTGTACCGGATGCCCAAATCTGCCATTACCATATCCGAAACACTGCGTGGTTATAGTTGGTCCTGGTTTATCCCACTCCATCCGGCCGTAAACACTAGGGTATGTCGCCCCAGTAGCCTTCTTATGGCACGCCGCCTGCAAAGATTCAGGCCAGTCTCGCCAAGTACCTCCCGGCACTGAGGCCTCTATTCTTTGTAGATTTAGATCGCTGAGCGAGGACGCAAAGTGAAGTGCATCGCTAGGATCCCTACCCCCAGCTACTAAGGCTGGAAGACTGCCGATAACATCCCTAACTGTAACCGCCTCATCGTGAGTAGGGATCAATTTAAGATTTTGATCTCCTAAACGCGAGGCAAGCAGCACCAATCGCTTACGTGTTTGAGGAACACCATATAACGAGCAATCTACTACGCCCCACCATGTGTGATATCCAATCAGGCTATTTACAAAATCTTGAAATACAGGGTGGTCCGCGAGCTGCGGCACATTTTCCATCGCCACTAAATCCGGCTTTAACTCATTTACCAGATTTCCGAATGCAAGGGCTAAAGGCCACTGTGCTTCATATTGGCTATTTCGCCCACTTCTGCTGTAAGTAGAAAATGGCTGGCAAGGGGCGCATCCTGCCAAAAGGGTTGCTCCAGAGCCATTATAAAATGCCCTGAGGTCATCTCCTTTTAGCTGACTGACATCACGTTCTAAAAAAACGGCTGAGTTATTTTTTTCAAATGGATATCTACTGTCAGGGTCAATATCAACACCTGCCGTAACAGAGACACCACCATCGATTAGTCCGCGCGTAAGACCACCAACGCCACAAAACAAATCAATAGCCGTTATAGCCGGAGCACAAACGCCGCTAAAATTAACTGACTGATTCAAGCTGGACGCCGCTCAGGGATAAGAAACTCATATCGTTCAACATAGCCGCCAAAGCAAGCTATCACCTCTTTTAAGTAGTTCGCAGTCTGGTCTTTTAAATCAATCAGACGGCCCACGGTCTCCGCCTCTGCACTTTCCGTAAACGAAATCGAGCCATGCGCAAGCTTATTTCTAAGCTTTTTTACCAGCCCTAAGGGACCAAGGTCATCTCTGAATTTCCGTTTTACATCACTATATACAGCTTGACTCACATTGAGCTGAAAACCTAGCCGGGTTGCCATCGCTTCAATTTCATTATCGTCCCAATTTCCGCCACCACCTTTTTCAATGGAAAACTCCGTGAGTGGTGATGCGGAAACGAGAAGACCACAAAGGGTTAGAGCATGGTCCAGTCGATGCTCGGGGGTTAACTCGGTGTGAGTCCTAGCAGTCAACCTTATCCACTCGCGGAATAGTGTCTGACTCAAATCGCTAGGACGCCATGTAGCGTCTCTAAAGGCGCTTTGAGCAACAAAATCTATGCACCTGGTCATTGTGGACTCGACTAGATTATAAAGTTGCAAATAAACGCCAGCGTAAAGAATTTTTTGCTGCTGGGTATTGATCACGTGTTCAGTACCCGAAAATTTCGGTGGCCCTGCCTGCATACTTTTTTGAAGTAATTTCAAAAATTCCAGATATTCCTCTACCTCGGCCAATCGCTCCTCAAATGCGGCGTTAAGTTCTTCCATGATTAATTGCCTAGCAGACGTTGGTGTACAAATCTAATTCGCTCGCGTAGACGGGCAACAGCATTGGCCCCATCAGAACCAGTCACGACTTTGAATTCAGGGATATCTAACCACTGGACATCTATGTTCTGAGCGTTGCGAAGAGCAGGGTCATCAGCCAACGCCAATTTCGTACCAATCGCTATCGCTTCAAACCTCGCCCTAGGAGTTGCCTTCGCAGTGGAGGTTTTCCTAAATCCGTTAGGAAACACTCTCCCCACAAAATCTATTACTACACCAAACTCATCACGATATTGCTGCGTTAGACTCTGATCAGCAGCCACCCGCTCGTTCATTTTTTTGACGTATTCAAATAGAAACTCGGAAGGACGATCTTTATAGCCGTCCAATCCATCGCCATAAGCAAAAAGTCGGGTCACTAAATCTTCGCGACCTCTTTCTTTCTCGTCTTTAGAAGAAACGGGAGCGAGCCTTTTAAGTCGAGGATCTTCGGCGAGCTCAATGATAAGACTCATGAATCCCCCTGCTAAGGCTCCTCTACGTACCTCAGCATGATTAGCTATTTTGCTGCCCGTGTTAATTCGTTCAAACAGGTCGAAGCGAGCTTGCTCATCAGCATGCTCGTTCAAAACGATGCCGCGAATTGACCTATTGTTGATCTTTCGCTGGCGAGACTCTGGCAATTCTGAAAATGAGAAATTTGATAGCTTAGTCAAGCTCTCAAGATCTCCTAAGCGAAAATCACCGTGCACAAACTGCTCAATCGTCCTCAGACGCTGAGACCCATCGACGATTTCTAGCCTGCCGTCTGGCATCTCCCAGAAAAAAAGAAACGGGATTGGCAAGCCCAGAAGAAGGGACTCGATGAAGCGTGATCTACGATCATCTTCCCAAGTGAAGCTTCGCTGATATGAAGGGACTACAAATTCTCCATTCCGAACCTTCCCAGCCAAAAGCTCAACCGAGTATTCGGTCAGATAGAACTCGATTCGCTTAGATAGCTCAACGATTTGAGCCTCCGCATTTGCAATTTCGTCCTTGGTTTTCGCAACATTTTGCTTTGGAGGTCTCATAAGTTCGGGGTTCTCTAGTAGGTTCGCGCCCTGAACGCGCCGCCTATCACCTGACTGACGGGGAATTATTTGACATATTTGGCAGGATCGAACTGTCTGCAAAATAGGTGTCACCCTACGATACCACAAGGCTTTTGGGGAGTTGCGAACCAACCATTGATTCCTAAGTGTCGCGTCAACTCACTATCTGCAGGGATAGCAGCTAGCCGCCCGTTCTACTAACGCGTCGTTGGCACTGTGGAGCTAGCAGATCAAAGAGGATACGCGATCTGGCATGAAGCAAGGGCTTCATCACAACAAATGCTCTGCTCTACCCTTGGCAAGAGAAATAAAAAAAGCCCGCAAGGCACTAATGCACTATGCGGGCTTCATGTGATCGCTGCTGGATCACCTTGCAACTACTAGTAAAATTTCGATATCACGTTTTAAGTGATTCATTAATCTAACTAGCTAAATATGGCGGAGAGATAGGGATTCGAACCCTAGGTACCGGTGAAGGTACAACGGATTTCGAATCCGTCCCATTCGGCCACTCTGGCATCTCTCCAACGGCGCGCATCATAACAGTGTGTTTCGCGGAAGCAAACCCCAAAAGCGATTTTTTTCCGTTCTATCAGATGCTTGCGTCGATTAAAGCGGTACGCCGAGGCGGTTGGCGACTTCTTCGTAGGCTTCGATGACGTCACCGAGGCCTTGGCGGAAGCGGTCTTTGTCCATCTTCTTCTTGGTGTCTTTGTCCCACAGGCGACAGCCGTCGGGGCTGAATTCATCGCCCAGGACGATGGAGCGTCGTGGAACACGCCGAACTCCAGTTTGAAGTCGACCAGCAACAGGCCCGCGTCGTCGAACAGCTTGCTCAGCACTTCGTTGACCTTGAGGGACAACTCTTTCATGCGCGCCAGTTGCTCGGCGGTGCCCCAGCCGAAGGCCACAACGTGGGATTCGTTGATGAACGGGTCGCCCTTGGCGTCGTCCTTCAGGAACAGCTCAAACGTGTAAGGGTTGAGCTTGAGGCCCTCTTCCACGCCGAGGCGTTTGACCAGGCTGCCGGCGGCGTAGTTACGCACGACGCATTCGACCGGGATCATGTCGAGCTTTTTCACCAGGCATTCGGTGTCGCCCAGCAGTTTGTCGAATTGGGTCGGGATGCCGGCCGCTTCGAGTTTCTGCATGATGAAGGCGTTGAACTTGTTGTTCACCATGCCTTTGCGATCAAGCTGTTCGATGCGCTTGCCGTCGAACGCCGAGGTGTCGTTGCGAAACAGCAGGATCAGGCGGTTGGCGTCGTCGGTTTTGTACACCGACTTGGCTTTGCCGCGGTAGAGTTCTTCACGTTTTTCCATGATGGGCTCCGCTTTGAGTGAGGTGGGCTAGGCGATGTGTCGCCAGTCGAGCCCTGAATCTTGATCGGCCAATTGCAGCCAGTCCGGGTCGCACCCAAGGGTGTCGACAAAACATTGCCGGGCAAGCGTCGGCAGGTTGTTCTTGCTGCTCAGGTGGGCCAGGACCAGGTGCTGCAGGTCTTGCCAGCCCAACTCATACACCAGGTACGCGGCCTGGTGGTTGTTCAAATGCCCCAGCTCGCCGCCCACCCGTTGCTTGAGAAAGTACGGGTAGTGCCCACGCGCCAGCAGGTCTCGGCAGTGGTTGGACTCGATCATCAATGCATCGAGGTCGCGGTAACCGTCCAGCACCTTGGCGCAGTAGGAGCCCAGGTCGGTGAGCACGCCGAAACGTCGCTCACCGTCACTGAATACGTACTGTGTCGGCTCCTGTGCGTCGTGCGCCACAGCAATCACATTGATGCTCAACGCGCCAATTTGCAGCTGCTCGCCACCGGCCAGGAAACCTGCGGGTTCTATGGGTTTGCGCATCCCGCGCAAGGTGCCGCGACTCAGGTATACCGGAAGATTGTAGCGCCGAGACAGCAAACCCACGCCATGCACGTGATCGGCATGTTCGTGGGTTACCAGAATCGCGCTCAGTTGCGAGGGGTGAACCCCCAAACGCAACAGGCGCCGCTCGTTTCTTTTAACGAGAAACCACAATCCACCAGCACATACGTGTCGTCATGTGCGACCAGCGTGCCGTTCCCTTGGCTACCGCTGCCGAGAACGGCAAAACGCATCGGATCAGCCCAGGTTGTCCTGAATCACGCCCAACACTTTGCGCGCTGTTTCAGCTGGCGCGACAGTGTTGATGTTTTTCTCGACGGTGACTTGTACGCTTTCGCCAACCTTGCTCAAACGAACCTGGTAACGCTCGGCGCGGGTTTCAACTTCTTCCTTGGTCGGCGTGGTGCCGAACAGTTTGCCGAAGAAACCTGGCTCTTCGTCTTTCTTCACGGCTTTTTCAGCCACGTTGATGTAGTACAGGCCAAGGCTGCGGTTGATGTCTTCAACGCGCCAAGGGCCCTTCTCCAGCGCGCGACCTACACTGGCCCAGGCACGGTCGAGGTCTTCACCCAGGTTGAGCACCACGTTGCCGCTGCCGTCTTCGGTGAGGCTGACGCGGTTAGGCGTGTCGTAATCGCGTGCGGCGAGCAGGGAAACGGAACCGCCCTTCTCGGAGATACGGCTCATGCTGGCCAGCATTTCGTCGACCAACGCGGCGTCAACGCCCAGGTTGACCGAGCGCGGGGTGAAGTCGACGTTGGCGGTGCTGCCGGCTGGGCGCTCGGCGCTGACCACATAGACTTCACTGGTGTTGCGCTGCACGCCGGGCTCGATGCGTACACGCACACGGGCTTCGCTGTCGGCGGCTACACCGCTCGCCTGCAGGCGCTGGGCCATGTTAGCGGACAGTTCGCTGCTGCGCTGCCATGCAGTGGTGAACTCACCGGTCTGCGGGCGTTGCTGGTCAATGCGAAAACCGTTGTCCTGGAAGAACTGCACGGCCACCGGCCAGACTTCGGCAGGCGGGCGTTGCGCGATGATCCAGCGGTTGTCGCCGCTCTTTTGCAGGCTGTAGTCGCTGGCGTCCGCCACGGCCGTGATCGGCTGTGGGCGTGGCACCACGTACTCACCCTTGGCGGTGTCGTCGGCGACGTTGCGCGGAATAGGCAGCAACGGGTCAAGGCGCTTGGCGACATTGACGTCCGGCGGCAGTTGCATCGGTTTGGTTGCTTGTGCTTCCAGGTAATCGCTGCCGCGGTCACGGAAGTAACCATCCGGGCCCCAAATCCAACCGCAGCCACTGGTGCTGGAGATAATCAAGGCAAGTGCGGAAAGTCCGGCCAATCGCTTCATGCGTAGTGCTTCCTCAATTAAACCAGGACGCCGGACTGGCGCAGGGCCTGTCGCAGCGGTTCGTGACAGGCTTCGCTGAGCCGGGTGAGCGGCAGACGGATACCGTCCGGCATCAAGCCCATTTCAAACAGCGCCCATTTCACGGGAATAGGGTTGGATTCGATAAACAGTGTTTTGTTGAGCGGCATCAGCTTCTCGTGGATGGCACGGGCGGTTACGGCGTCACCGGCGATGGCGGCGGCGCACATCTCGCTCATGGCACGCGGAGCGACGTTGGCGGTCACCGAGATATTGCCTTTGCCACCCAGCAGGATCAGCTCGACAGCCGTGGCATCGTCACCGGAATACACCAGGAAGTCGCTGCTCACGCCGGCCAGGATGTCTTTGGCACGTTGCAGGTCGCCGGTGGCTTCCTTGATACCGATGATGTTCGGCACGCTGGACAGACGGATCACGGTCGCCGCCTGCATGTCGCAAGCAGTGCGGCCGGGTACGTTGTAGAGGATCTGCGGAATATCAACCGCTTCGGCAATGGTGCGAAAGTGCTGATACAGGCCTTCCTGGGTCGGCTTGTTGTAGTACGGCGTCACCAGAAGGCAGGCATCGGCGCCGGCTTTCCTGGCGTTTTTGGTCAGCTCGATCGCTTCACGCGTCGAGTTGGCGCCCGTACCGGCGATCACGGCGATGCGACCCGCGACACGCTTTACCACAAATTCGATCACCTTGATGTGTTCTTCCACATCCAGCGTGGCCGATTCACCTGTGGTGCCGACCGCCACGATGGCGTTGGTGCCTTCTTGCAGGTGGAAGTCCACCAGTTTGCCCAGGCTATCCCAGTCGAGATGACCTTGTGCATCCATGGGTGTGACCAGTGCCACCATACTGCCCGCAATCATGCAACCGCTCCTGCCGGAAAAAGAGAGCCGTAATGGTACTGGCGCCAAGATGCTTGTACAAGCGAAGTACCGCCTGAGGACGCGTTCTCGATCAACTAAACGACGGGCAATGCCATCATTGGGCCAAAGCCTGCTCTGAAGCACGTTGAAATCAGACCGATCACGCAATGAAAACGCCACCTCCTATCCCTTGGCGACGCTTTTCGCTACCCTTCATGCTTTGATCGATACGGCCCGCACAGTATCGACCGCTCATCGTTTAGGAAGGCTGCATGTCCACCCCCACAGTTCGCGAACAATTCCTTGTTATCAGTGCCCTCGGCGCCAACCCCATGGAGCTGACCAACGTCCTGTGCCGCGCCAGCCATGAAAATCGCTGCGCCGTTGTAACCTCGCGCCTGACTCGCCATGGCGAGTGCAGTGCGCTGGTGCTGCAGATTTCCGGGACCTGGGACGCCCTGGCGCGCCTGGAGACCGGCTTGCCGGGCCTGGCCAAGAAGCACGACTTTACGGTTAACGTGGTACGCAGCGCCGCGCTGGAAAATCGTCCACAGGCCCTGCCTTATGTAGCGTATGTCAGCTCGGCTTACCGCTCGGACATCGTCAACGAGCTGTGCCAGTTTTTTATCGACCACAACGTCGAGCTCGAAAACCTGACCTGCGACACCTATCAGGCCCCGCAAACCGGCGGCACCATGCTCAATGCCACGTTCACCGTGACCTTGCCGGCAGGCGTGCAGATCAGTTGGCTGCGTGACCAGTTCCTGGATTTCGCCGATGCCTTGAACCTCGACGCACTGATCGAGCCTTGGCGCCCACAAAACCCAATGTAAGGAAGTACTCATGCCGGTAGCGATCGACACACCCGTGGCCGACTTCGAAGCCCAGGCCACCAGTGGCCAGACCTTCAGCCTCGCCGCCCTCAAGGGCAAGCAAGTGGTGATCTACTTCTACCCGAAAGACAGCACCCCGGGCTGTACCACTGAAGGCCAGGGTTTTCGTGACCAGTACGCAGCGTTCAAGGCCGCCAATACAGAAGTGTTCGGCGTGTCGCGCGACAGCGTGAAGTCCCACGAAAACTTCAAGGGCAAGCAGGAGTTTCCGTTCGAGCTGATCAGCGATAAAGACGAAGCGGTTTGCCAGCTGTTTGATGTGATCAAGCTGAAGAAACTGTACGGCAAGGAATACCTGGGCGTGGATCGCAGCACTTTTCTGATCGACCAGGATGGCGTGCTGCGTCAGGAATGGCGCGGCGTGAAAGTGCCAGGGCATGTGGATGCCGTGCTGGCAGCGGCGCAGGCTTTGAACAAGGCTTGAATTCCCTCTGTGGCGAGCCGGCTTGCTATAGCAGGCCCACTCGCCGCAGCCAGGTTGTGTTACAACAAAGGCGCCACAACCGGCTCTCGCCGTGGCCACGCATCCAGTACGGCCTTGAACAGCGTCGCCAGGGGGATCGCAAAAAATACCCCCCAAAAACCCCACAACCCGCCAAACAACAACACCGCGCAGATGATCGCCACCGGGTGCAGGTTGACCGCCTCCGAGAACAGCAGTGGCACCAGCACATTGCCGTCCAGGGTCTGGATGATCCCGTAGACCGCCATCAGGTAGATAAACTGGTCACTCCAGCCCCACTGGAACAACGCGATCAACGTCACTGGCACCGTCACCACCACCGCGCCGACATACGGCACCACCACAGACACGCCCACCAGCAGTGCCAACAGCGCCGCGTAGTTCAGGTCCAAGGCTATAAAGGCGATGTAAGTGACGCCCCCGCAGATAACAATTTCAATGACCTTGCCGCGGATGTAATTGGCGATCTGCCGGTTCATCTCCTCGGCCACCCGGGTAATCAGCGCGCGTTCACGCGGCAGGTAACCGCTGACCCAACGGCCGATCATTGCGCGGTCCTTGAGGAAGAAAAACACCAGAATCGGCACCAGCACCAGGTAGATCATGATGTTGACCAGCAGCGGCAGGCTCGACAGGGAAAAGGTCAGCGCCCATTGCCCGAACTTGCCGATCTCGCCGCGTGCCAGCTCGATGGCCTGCAATACCTGCTCGTCTGACACCAGGTGCGGATAGCGCTCCGGCAACAGCAGCAACAGCGATTGCCACTTGGCGAGCATGCCCGGAAGCTCGTTGAACAAGGTGATCAATTGATGCCACAGCAGGGGCAACACCACCACGATAAACACCACCAGCACACCCATGAACACTGCAAATACCAGCCCCACCGCCACCCCGCCCGGCAAACGCAAACGCTCCAGGGTGGTGACCAAGCCTTGCATCAGGTACGCCAGCACCATCCCCGCCAACACCGGCGCCAACATCCCACCTAACGTGAGTACGGCGCTAAAGGCCAGGAACAGCAAAACGGCCAGCACCACGGCTTCTTCATCCGAGAAGTAGCGCTGAATCCAGTCTCGTAACACTTTGAACATCAATTAACCTCGGGTGGTGGGGCAAACGGCTCAGGCCTTGCGCAACCAATAACGGTACACACCGGCGAGGTCGTCTTCGTGCAACAGGGTATGCCCGGCCAACTTGGCGAACGTGCGGAAATCGCGCTGGGAGCCCGCGTCCGTGGCGGTCACTTTAAGCACCGCACCACTGGCCAACCGGTTCAGCTCCAGCTTGGCCTTGAGCAACGGCAACGGGCAATTGAGGCCACTGGCATCGAGTTCGGCATCAAAGGCTACAGCGTCAGTCATGGTTTTACTCCGGGCAGGCGTTTGGGGTGCTTAGAATATCTGGTCCCACGCTCAGTGTCCGGCTACAGTAAGCTCTTTGTCGAAAGGCCCTGTGCATGACTTTTTTGCGCCCCACCCTGCTGACGCTGGCCTGCCTGCTGGCCTCTCCAGGCTTCGCTGACGACCTGCCGTCACTTGGCGACGCCAGTTCTGCCATTGTCTCGCCACAACAGGAATATCAGTTGGGCCGCGCATGGCTGGCCTACTTGCGGGGCCAGGTCTCGCAGCTCAATGACCCACAGCTCAAGGATTACGTCGAAACCAGCGTGTACAAGCTGGTAGAGACCAGCCAGGTGAATGACCGGCGCCTGGAGTTCATCCTGATCAACAGCCCGCAGCTCAACGCGTTTGCCGCACCCGGCGGCATCGTGGGGGTTAACGGCGGTTTGTTTCTGAATGCACAAACCGAGGGTGAATATGCCTCGGTACTCGCCCACGAATTGGCCCACTTGTCCCAGCGCCACTTTGCCCGTGGCGTGGAAGCGCAGTCGCGCATGCAGCTCCCGATGATGGCCGCGCTGCTCGGCGGCATCATCGCTGCCGCAGCGGGCGCCGGTGATGCCGGTATTGCCGCGATTGCCGGCAGCCAGGCGGCGGCCATTCAGGAGCAGCGCCGGTTCTCGCGCCAGAACGAGCAGGAGGCTGACCGTATCGGCATCGTCAATCTGGAAAAGGCCGGTTACGACCCGCGCTCCATGCCAACCATGTTCGAACGCCTGATGCGCCAATACCGTTTCGACGCCAAGCCGCCGGAGTTCCTGCTGACTCACCCGGTGACCGAATCGCGTATCGCCGACACCCGCAACCGCGCAGAGCAAGCCAAAGCCGGCGGCAAGGAAGACAGCTTGCGCTATCAACTGATTCGCGCACGCGTGCAACTGCAATACGAAGACACCTCAGGCCTCGCCGCCAAGCGCTTCCGGGCGCAATTGGACGAGAACCCGAAAAACGATGTGGCGCGTTATGGCTTGGCCATCGCCCAGATCAAAGGCACGCAGTACAAAGAGGCGCGCGAAAGCTTGCAGCCGCTGTTGGCCAAGGCACCCAACGACATCACCTACAACCTGGCGCAGATCGAGTTGGACATCGCCAACAACCGCTTGCCCGATGCGCAGCAACGCACCGATCAGATGCTCACCCAGTACCCTGGCAACTATCCGTTGAACCAGGTGCGAGTGGACTTGCTGCTCAAGCAGAACCGCACCGCCGATGCCGAAAAGGCGCTGGATGCCCTGCTCAAATCGCGCCCTGATGATCCGGACGTGTGGTACCAGGTCGCCGAAACGCGCGGCTTGTCCGGCAATATCATCGGCTTGCATCAAGCCCGCGCCGAGTACTTCGCGCTGGTGGGCGATTTCCAGCAAGCCATTCAGCAACTGGACTTTGCCAAGCGCCGGGCAGGCAACAACTTCCCCTTGTCCTCGCGCATTGACGCACGCCAACGCGAGCTGATCGAACAGGAACGCTTGGTCAAAGGGATGATGAGCTAAAACTTTCACCCACAAAAAAGCCCCGCCTTCGTTAACCGAAGGCGGGGCTTTTTGTTGTTACCGGGTTACAGGCTAGCGGATTACTCGGCCAGCTTGAAGGTGATGAAGCTTGCGCGGCCCTGACGCAGAACCCGCATCGACACCGAACGGTTCTTCGGCAGCGCCTTGGCGATGTCGGTGAACTGTTTGGTGCTGTCGATGGCTTGGTTGTTCAGGTGCGTGATCACGTCACCCGGCTGCAAGCCAATCAGAGAGGCAGGGCCGTCCTGCACTTCTTTGATGACAACGCCACTTTTAAGGTCGAAGCTCTTCTTCTGTTCATCCGTCAGCTCAGCCACGGCGATGCCCAGGCGGTTACTGCTGCGCTCGGCGCCAGGCTTTGCATTGCCCAAAGCATCCAGGGCAGCACCCTCTTCCGGGATGGCACCGACCGTCAGCTCTACGCTTTGGCGTTTACCTTCACGAATCACTTCCAGCTTGGCTTTACTGCCCGCCTTGAGCGCGCCTACCAAGTGCGGCAAGTCTGCCGACATGATGATCGGTTGGCCATTCATGCTCAGAATCACGTCACCCACTTGCAGGCCACCTTTGGCAGCCGGGCCGTCATCCTGGATCTGCGCGACCAGTGCACCGGCCGGCTTATCGAGGCCGAAGGACTCAGCCAGGTCTTTGTTCACTTCCTGAATCACTACGCCCAACCAACCACGGCTAACCTTGCCACCGCTTTTCAGTTGATTGGAAACGTCCATGGCCACGTCAATCGGGATGGCGAAAGAAACACCCATGAAACCACCGGAGCGGGTGTAGATCTGCGAGTTGATCCCGACCACTTCACCCGCCAGGTTGAACAGCGGACCACCCGAGTTACCCGGGTTGATCGGCACGTCGGTCTGGATGAAAGGCACGTAGTTTTCGTTTGGCAGGCTGCGACCGATGGCGCTGACGATGCCCTGGGTCACGGTATGGTCAAAACCAAACGGCGAACCGATCGCCACTACCCATTGCCCCGCCTTCAGGTCTTGGGATTTACCGAGTTTCAATACCGGCAAATCTTTGCCTTCGATTTTCAGCAAAGCCACATCGGAACGCGGGTCAGTGCCCACCAGCTTGGCTTTCAGCTCGCTGCGATCAGCCAGGCGCACGAGAATCTCGTCAGCGTCGGCAATCACATGGTTGTTGGTGAGAATGTAGCCATCGGGAGAAATGATGAACCCCGAGCCCAAGGACTGCGCCTCACGCTGGCCACCACCGCCACGCGGGGAACGCGGCTGCGGCATGCCACGCTCGAAGAACTCGCGCAGCATCGGCGGCAAGCCCTCAAGGTCCGGCATCTGCTGGTTCGAGACTTTGCGATCCGGCAGTTTTTGCGTGGTACTGATGTTTACCACCGCAGGCGATGCTTGCTCCACCAATTGGGTGAAGTCAGGCAGTTCGACGCTTGCGCGGGCACGGCCTGACCCAGCACCAACACCGTGGCGACTATGGATAGGTAAGACTTCAAACGTGGTATCGACATACAGCTCCCGTTACGACGAGCAGGGTTGAGCGACAGGGTTCAAGAAACGCCGAAAACTGCGACCGGCATTTTTGTTCCGCGAACAAAACAAGGCCAGCGCCGTTAAGCCCTGACCTATAAAAAACATGGGGGATTTTTGCAAGTGAAAATACTGATCCAGAAATTTCATGCTCTCAGCACTCGACCAAGCACACGCTCAGATTGAAAGGTCAGGATGAACACAGGATTAACAATTCACTGGTGGGTGACTGCCTTTTCGCCACGCACCGACAGTGCAATGCGCTCGGCGGTGCCGATCGGGATTTCCCCCACAACCGTCACCATTACTTCGCCATCGACGGTGTTAAGGCGGCGAGACACCGCAACCGTCGGGCCCAACTGCGTGCGTGTTTCATTCACAGTGGCGCCGTCAGTTGATTCAACAAACACCGAAAAACGCGCAAGCCCATCTTCGAACATCAAGCTGTCGACAGTCGACTTGGTGTGGGGATCTTTGCGCGCAATGCTGTTGGTAAGCTGGAAACCAGGAGGCAGCCAATCCAGATGCCACACTTGGGTAGCGGGCACTTCAAGCGCTTTGCTGGTCGAGAGCGCTACCGGTGCGCAATCGCCCGTAGGCTGCAAGTCTGCATCAGAGGGCGGTGGCGAAGTGTTCAGTCGCGTGAACTGGAAGCGCTCCAACAATTGCCCCTGATCATTGAGCAACAGGGACTTAAGCGGCAGCGCTGTTTCACGATCCAAGTGCAACTCAAAACCATAGCGGTAGGGATCGCGCGGAGTGATCGATACGATTACCGCTTTCCGGCCGGCCACGCGAGATTTACCAATGACGGCAAGTTCATAAAATTGAGTTAGTTTTTTTGGATCAAGTGCGCGCGAAGGCGCTTCAGGCGAATTACCCAGGCCGGCAACCAAGGTGCCACTGACGCATTGCGTCCGGCCATCTACACGCACGACTTCCTGGGCAGAACCGTCGAGTTGCAAAAGCCGCTCACGGACTTGACCATTCTGGACGCGGTGCCAGATGTCATGGGTAGAGAAACTGCCGTTGCGTTCGTAGACAAACGTGCCTTTAAAACTTTGCTGCTGCTCGGCACGCCCAAGTCGAGTCAGCCAGTTTTGGGCTTCATCGGCATGGGCGGGGAGTGCAAAACAACCACTGAGCAAAAACGTAAGGAGCGGTATGGCGCGCATAGGGCTCCTTAGCGGTCTAGCGGTTTTCCAGGCTTGCAGCACGAGCGTATGGCAGCGCGCTTTCAGTGCCTTTCAAGGCTGATTCCTGCGCATGTTGACGCAGATAGCCTGGAAGACGCTGATCTTGCCAGCCGGATTGCCCTTGCAGTACACCAGTGGCCATAGGGCCGGTGGTGTCCGAGCTTTCCTTGTAGCCGGCCAGTACCGCTGGGCCTTTGACTTGCGGACCGGCCATGACCGGCTGCTGAGTCTGTTGGGCCAATTCGGCACCCGCGATTTCGTCCTGGTTGTACAGACGAACACCGGCCAGCACAGCAACAGTTACCGAAGCAGCCACTGCCAAGCGACCCAGGCTACGCCAAGGACCACGAGCAGCTTTTGCCGGAACGGCTTCATCAGCCAGCGCGGCAGAAACGGCCGCAGCAATATCCAGACGAGGGATTAGAAGATCCTTGTGCATCACCGCCCGAGCGACTTGGTAACGAGACCAGGTATCACGGGTATCGGCATCATCAAATGCATTGAGCACTCGACGAAGTTCCAGTTCATCCGCTTCGTTATCCATCACTGCGGACAGCGATTCCTGCAGGGCATCACGACTCATGGCGGTTCCTCTCTTGGCTGTCGCCGCTGTCTTTAGTTTTCCTGCAACAACGGTTGCAAGGCTTTATCGATGGCTTCCCGGGCCCGGAAAATCCGTGACCTTACAGTCCCCACCGGACATTGCATGACGCTCGCAATGTCTTCATAACTCAGACCATCGAATTCGCGTAAAGTTAACGCCGTACGCAAATCTTCTGGCAGTTGCTGAATTGTGCGATGAACGGTTCCTTCGATCTCGTCGCGCAGCAATGCACGCTCCGGCGACTCGAGATCTTTGAGGCCGTGGTCCCCATCATAAAATTCAGCATCTTCTGAACTAACATCACTATCGGGTGGGCGACGACCGCGAGACACCAGATAGTTCTTCGCCGTGTTAATGGCGATGCGGTAAAGCCACGTATAAAACGCACTATCACCGCGAAAATTGCCCAGTGCACGGTACGCCTTGATAAAGGCTTCCTGTGCAACGTCCTGCGCTTCATGGGTGTCGTGCACAAACCGCACGATCAACCCGAGAATTTTGTGCTGGTATTTCAGCACTAGCAGATCAAATGCCCGCTTGTCGCCGCGTTGAACGCGCTCGACGAGCTGCTGATCCTCTTCCTGGGTTAGCATGAACACTCCTCGTTGTACTGGGAGGAGGCTTGCATAACTAAACGATCAGGCTTGCAAACATAGACTCGGACTTTTCGCAAAAGTTCTCCCCCTCCAAGCAAGTTTCCGGCGCGCACTGATTTGGCACACACGAAAAACGCAGTACGGGCAATGCCGACTGCGCGAATAATCTTGTCGCCGGTTTTATGACGCGTCCAATGCTCCCGACGGGCCAATAAAATCAACGCTTTCCCAGCTTCCGGGCAACCTGCTATTGAGTCGGGGCTTATGCAAAAAGTTCCCGATTCAATAACCGTTCGATTTTACCCTAGCTGTGCTTCGTAATCTCACATTGCCACGAATGCCTTGCTATTGTGCCGCTCCCCCCCTCTATATACTAGTGGCCCGTGTGCCCCTTTGATTCGCCGATCCGGGCGTCGTGTACGCGCCAGCCCTTGGATCGCTATTTGCGGAATCCCTGAAATGAGCCAACAGTTTCAACACGATGTTCTGGTTATCGGTAGTGGCGCGGCCGGCCTGAGCCTGGCACTGACCCTTCCCGGCCACCTGCGCATTGCCGTCCTGAGCAAAGGCGACCTGGCCAACGGCTCGACATTTTGGGCTCAGGGCGGTGTTGCCGCCGTGCTGGACGACACCGATACCGTGCAATCGCACGTTGAAGACACGCTCAACGCAGGCGGCGGGCTGTGCGACGAAAACGCCGTGCGTTTTACCGTCGAGCATAGCCGCGAGGCTATCCAGTGGCTGATTGATCAGGGCGTGCCGTTCACGCGTGACGAACACGCAGGCAGCGACGACGGCGGATTCGAGTTCCACCTGACCCGTGAAGGCGGCCATAGCCATCGCCGCATCATCCATGCTGCCGATGCAACCGGCGCCGCGATCTTCAAGACGTTGCTCGACCAAGCCCGCCAACGCCCCAACATCGAGCTGCTGGAGCAACGGGTGGCCGTCGACCTGATCACCGAAAAACGCCTCGGGCTGGAAGGCGATCGCTGCCTTGGCGCCTACGTGCTCAACCGCGCCAGCGGCGAAGTCGACACCTACGGCGCGCGCTTCACCATTCTCGCCTCAGGCGGCGCGGCCAAGGTTTACCTGTATACCAGCAACCCCGACGGCGCCTGCGGCGACGGCATCGCCATGGCGTGGCGCTCGGGCTGCCGGGTGGCCAATCTGGAATTCAACCAGTTCCACCCCACCTGCCTGTATCACCCGCAGGCCAAAAGCTTTCTGATCACCGAAGCCCTTCGCGGCGAAGGCGCGCACTTGAAACTGCCCAATGGCGAACGCTTCATGCAGCGCTTCGACCCGCGCGCAGAACTGGCGCCGCGCGACATCGTGGCCCGCGCTATCGATCACGAGATGAAGCGCTTGGGCATCGACTGCGTTTACCTGGACATCAGCCACAAGTCCGAAGCCTTCATCAAGACCCACTTCCCCACCGTTTACGAGCGCTGCCTGGCGTTTAACATCGACATCACCCAAGGCCCAATCCCGGTGGTGCCAGCCGCGCACTACACCTGCGGCGGTGTGATGGTCGACCAACACGGTCGCACCGACGTACCCGGCCTGTATGCGATTGGCGAAACCAGCTTCACCGGCCTGCACGGCGCCAACCGCATGGCCAGCAACTCGCTGCTCGAATGTTTCGTCTACGCCCGCTCAGCGGCCGCCGACATTCTCGAACAACTGCCACGCATCGCCGTGCCGGCTGCCCTGCCCCGCTGGGACGCCAGCCAGGTCACCGACTCGGACGAAGACGTGATCATCGCCCACAACTGGGACGAGTTGCGCCGCTTCATGTGGGACTACGTGGGGATTGTGCGCACCAATAAGCGCTTGCAACGTGCGCAACACCGCGTGCGCTTGCTGCTGGACGAGATCGACGAGTTTTACAGTAACTACAAAGTCAGCCGCGACCTGATCGAGTTGCGCAATCTGGCGCAAGTTGCAGAGTTGATGATCCGCTCAGCCATGGAGCGCAAAGAAAGCCGTGGCCTGCATTACACCCTCGACTACCCGCAGATGCTGCCCGAGGCACGCAACACTATTCTGGTGCCAGCCACCTACGGCGGCTGAACTTAAGACGTACGCGCAGGCGCCGGTGCACATCGGCGGCCTGCGCATCCATTGGCACACAGATCGAACGCACGCGCCACTCGCCTTGCACCCGGTAGCGCAGCACCACAATCAGCGGCAGGGCCAGGCTGTCGGGGCGCAGTTGCACGCTGTGCCAACCTCGCGCGGTGCTCCACAACTGCCAGCCGTCTTCGTCACGGCGCAGGCCACGAATCGACGAACGGTGAGTGAGCAGCACATGCCGCGGTAAAACCCAGGCAGCATGAATCAGGCACAGCACTGCGCCAACGCTTGAATACTGCAGATCGACAACGAGCAAGGCGCCCAGCGCGAACAACTGGGCAACAAGATACGCCGCCAGCAATAGCCGTGAGGCGCGCCAGCGGCATTCAAAGCGGTTATTTGGGCTGAACACGGTCCAGAATTATCCGAACCATGCGCTGCAGCTCAGGATCTTCAGATTCAGCGCGCTCCATGAACCAGCCAAACATGTCCTGATCTTCACACGTCAGCAGCCTGACGTAGAGGTCGCGATCCACCTTATCAAGCGTCGCGTAAACCTCCTTGGTGAAAGGCACCAACAACACATCCAACTCCAGCATGCCGCGACGGCTGTGCCAGTAGAGGCGATTGATTTCTACGTCTTCGACCATGGAGCGCTCCTCAAATAGTGCGCAAGTATACAGGCACGACCGCTGCGCAACAGTCGGCTTTAGTAGCCTGATACGGAAACTATCCATTTGGCGGGCGCCCCTCTATGATGCACCCATGACTTTTCGACCTGCGATGACCCATGGCTGACTCTGCTTTTTTCTGCGCCCTGTCCCACGAAGGCGTTCTGGCTGTTCGCGGTGCTGATGCCGCCAAGTTCCTGCAAGGGCAGCTGACCTGCAACCTCAATTACCTGAGCGATACGCAGGCCAGCCTTGGCGCGCGCTGCACGCAAAAAGGACGCATGCAGTCGAGCTTTCGTATCCTGCTGCAAGGTGACGGCGTACTGCTGGCCATGGCCACCGAGCTGCTCGAACCGCAGTTGGCGGACTTGAAAAAATACGCCGTATTCTCCAAGTCCAGGCTCACCGACGAAAGCGCGGCCTGGGCACGTTTCGGCCTCTCACAGGCAGATCACGCCATGGCCTGCCTCGGCCTTGACCTGCCCGCCGAGACGGACAGCGTAGTGCGCACCGAAACCTTCATCGCGCTTCGCGTTTCCCCAGGCCGGGCGGAACTCTGGGTGCCCATCGAGCAAGCCGAAGCCGTACGCAACTCATTGGCCACACAGTTGCAACACGCTGACTTGAATGATTGGCTGCTCGGCCAAATCCGCGCCGGCATCGGCCAGGTCATGCCTCAAACCCGCGAACTGTTTATCCCGCAGATGCTTAACCTGCAGGCCGTCGGCGGCGTGAGTTTCAAAAAAGGCTGTTACACCGGCCAGGAAATCGTCGCGCGCATGCAGTATCTGGGCAAGCTCAAACGTCGCCTGTATCGGCTGAGTGTGAATGCGGCCGAATTGCCGCAGCCAGGCACCGCACTGTTTTCGCCCAGCCATAACAGTTCGATCGGTGAAGTCGTCATCGCAGCGAAAGCTGACCAATCGATTGAACTTCTGGCCGTGTTGCAAGCCGAAGCTGCCGACAGTGGCGAGGTCTACGTAGGCTCCCTGGAAGGTCCTGGTGTGCAGTTGCTTGACCTGCCTTACTCACTGGACCGCGATCGAGAGATCCAGCGTTAACCGTCGCCCCCTTTTTGCAATACCCTAGAGAGCATCAATGAGCACGCTGGCGGAAAAAGTCCAACAGGCTTTGGTGACGGCCATCGACAACGATGACCTGGTTCTGCCGACATTGCCGGAAGTGGCGCTGAAAATTCGTCAGGCCGCTGAAGACCCGGAGATCAGCATCAGCCACTTGAGCAAAGTGATCGGTCGCGATACCGCGCTGTCCGCACGCCTTATAAAAGTGGTCAACAGCCCGCTGCTGCGTGCCACTCAGGAAGTCACCGACCTGCACACCGCCATCACTCGGCTGGGCACCAATTACAGCAGCAACCTGGCGATAGGCCTGGTGATGGAGCAGATTTTCCACGCCCGCTCTGAAGTCGTTGAACAAAAAATGCATGATGTGTGGCGCCGCAGCCTGGAAGTGGCAGGCGTGAGCTATACCTTGTGCCGCAACTACAGCCAGCTCAAGCCAGACCAGGCTGCGCTCGGCGGTTTGGTGCATCAAATTGGCGTATTGCCGATCCTCACCTACGCCGAAGACCATTACGAACTGCTGGCCGACCCGGTCAGCCTCAACCACGTGATCGACAGTATTCACCCGTTGCTGGGCGACAAGCTGTTGGGCGGCTGGGATTTCCCGGAGATGCTGGCAAAACTGCCTGGGCAATACCTGGACCTGGAGCGCGACTCGGCCCGCCTCGACTACATCGACCTGGTACAAATTGCCGTGCTGTATTGCCACGCAGGCACCGACCATCCGTTGGCGAGTGTGCACGTCTCCACCTTGCCTGCGATGAAAAAACTGCGCATCGACCCCTACAGCGAGACCCTGCGTGCCGAGCTGGATGAAGCACGGTCGATGTTTTACTGATCAGCCTGCGATAAAACTCACGCGCACTTTCAAGCCGGCCAGCTCACCATCGTGCAGGCTGATTTGCGCCAAATGCGCGCGGCAGATTTCCCCGACAATCGCCAGCCCCAAGCCCGAGCCCATGCTCTGCTGGTTGCGCCGGTAAAACCGCTCGAATACCCGGTCCCGCTCGTCCAGCGGGATGCCCGGGCCATCATCTTCTACTTCCAGAATCGCGGGCGCCGAGACCCGCAAGATGACATTGCCGCCCGGTGGCGTGTGGGCCAAGGCGTTATCGACCAAATTGCTCAGCAGCTCGTTCAACAAGATGGGCTCACCGCGCAACCACACAGGCTCGTCCGCCTCCAACGCCAAGGCAACGCCGCGCGCGTGGGCCAACGGCGCCATGGCCATCCCCAACTCGCGTGCCAACTGGCTGAGGTCAAGCAGTTGCGCACCGCCTTCAGCAATCGCCCGCGCGCCGTTTTCGATACGCGCCAGCGACAGCAATTGATTCGCCAGGTGAGTCAGGCGGTCGGTGCCTTGTGCAGCGGTTTCCAAGGTGCTGTGCCAGGTGGCCGGCGCGTCGCTGCGCAGGCCCAGTTCCAGCCGCGCCTTGAGCGCTGCCAGCGGGGTGCGCAGTTCGTGGGCGGCGTCGGCGATAAACTGCGCCTGGCGCTCGAACTGGCCGCGCAGGCGCTCGGTAAAGTGGTTGAGCGAACGCACCAGCGGGCCAAACTCAAGCTGCACCTCGACCAGCGGCAACGGCCGCAGGTCGTCGGGCTGGCGCTCTTCCACTGCCGTGCGCAGGCGCTCCAGCGGGCGCAGCGCCGCACTCACGGCAAACCACACCAACAGCAACGCGCCGATCGCCAACATCCCGAGGCGCAGCAACGTGTCGGCCAGCAGGCTACGGGCCATGCTCTCGCGCGCCTCGTCGGTTTCGGCCACGCGAATTTCCGCCATGCCATTCATGTTCGGCTCGGAGACCGCCTTGAGCAGGCTGACCACACGCACCGCTTGGCCTTGATAGGTGGCATTGTAAAACCGCGCCAACGCGGGGTAATCGTCGGTGCGCGGCGTGCCGGGCGGCGGGCCTGGAAGGTTTTCGTAACCGGAGATCAGCTTCTTGTCAATGTCATTGACCTGATAATAAATACGCCCGGCGCTGTCGTAAGCAAAGGTGTCCAGCGCCACATAAGGCACATTGGCACTCAAGGTGCCGTCCACCTGCGTCAACCCGGCGGCGATGGTGCGCGCCGAAGCCAAAAGCGTGCGGTCATAGGCGGTGTCGGCCGCCTCGCGACCGTTCCAGTACGCACTCATGCCGCTGGCAAGCATCAACACCACCAGCAACAGCGCCAAATTCCACAGCAGCCGCCAGCGCAGGCTGCTGGGCTTATGCATCGCGGGCTTCCAACAGGTAGCCGAGGCCGCGGAAGGTCACGATGGCGATGGGTTGGCCGTCGAGTTTTTTACGCAGCCGGTGCACATAAATTTCGATCGCATCGGGGCTGGCTTCTTCATCCAGGCCGAACACTTGGGAAGCCAGTTGCTCTTTGCTCATCACGCGGCCGGGGCGAGCGATCAGCGCTTCAAGCACCGCTTGCTCACGTGAGGTCAATGTCAACAGTTCGCCGCCCGCAGTGAAACGCCGCGTATCCAGGTCATAGACCAGCACGCCGCACGCCTGCTGACGCTCACCGCCCAACACGCTGCGCCGCAACAGTGCCTTGACCCGCGCTTCCAGTTCCGTGAGTTCAAACGGCTTGGCAAGGTAGTCGTCGGCGCCGAGGTTGAGGCCGTGTACGCGGTCCTTCACGTCGCTGCGCGCGGTCAGCATCAACACAGGCAGATTTTTCCCACGCGCTCGCAGACGTGCCAGCACCTCAAAACCGTCCATGCGCGGCAGCCCCACATCAAGCACTACCACCGCGTATTCCTCGCTGGTCAAGGCCAGGTCCGCGGCGACCCCGTCGTGCAGCACGTCGACAGTCAAACCCGTGCTCTTGAGCGCTTGGGCGACACTTTCGGCGAGCTGCAAATGGTCTTCAACCAAGAGTACACGCATGGATTTTTACCTCGTTCGGGCATGGTCAACGCCACGCTTTGCGGGGCAGTTTACAGGCGCCGCCTACCCTGTGAAGCCCGAAAACATTGAAAGGCAACTGAAAGGTTAGTGAAAGCTTCGCCCTTTAGCATCCAGCCACGGTGGGTCGTGCCTGCATGCGTACCTGCCGAGTTACCTGGTCCGTAGCGCTGAAAAAACGCCTCGAAGCGTTTTAGCCAAAAAATAAGAACAATAACGGAGTACACAACCATGCTGTCGACACAGCCCCAGGCACTCGTGCCTGCTCGCTTTTCTTGCCTCTCCCACACCGCCTTTGCCAGTGCCGCCGCCCTCGCCGGCTTTTCGCCGCTCAGCCAGGCTGACTTCTTCGAAGACAGTAGCGCCAGCCTGGAAACCCGCAACATGTACTTCAACCGCGACTTTCGCGACGGCACCAGCGCCCAGCAATCCAAGCGTGATGAATGGGCGCAGGGCTTCATGCTCAACCTGCAATCGGGCTACACCGACGGCACTGTCGGTTTTGGCGTGGACGCGCTGGGCATGCTCGGGGTCAGGCTCGACTCCAGCCCCGATCGCACCGGCACCGGCCTGTTGCCGACCCACGATGATGGCCGCGCCGCCAATGAGTACAGCAAGCTGGGCCTGACCGGCAAGGTGAAGGTCGCAGCCACCGAGCTTAAGGTCGGCGCGCTGATCCCCGAACTGCCGACCCTCAAGCCCAACGACGGACGTATCCTGCCGCAGACCTTCAACGGTGGCCTGCTGACTTCCAGGGAACTCAAGAATCTGGTGTTCACCGGCGGCCGCCTGGATAAAGCCAAGGACCGCGACGCCACGCATTACCAAGACATCACTCTGAACAACCGCAACAGCCGTTTTGTCAGCGGTGCCAGCGGCAAGCACTTCAACTTTGGCGGCGCAGATTACAAGTTCGCCGACAAGATCACCGGCAGCTACCATTTTGCCCAGCTCGACGATGTTTACCGCCAGCACTTCCTCGGCCTGGTGGCCGCACGCCCGATGGGTCCCGGCGCCTTCGCCAGCGACCTGCGCCTGGCGATCAGCGATGACACCGGCGGCGCGCGTGGCGGCAAAATCGACAACACTTCGTTCAGCAGCCTGTTCAGCTATGCCCTTAACGGTCATAAGCTCAGCGCCGGCTACCAGCGCATGTTCGGTGAAAGCGCTTTTCCCTACGTGGATGGGAGCGATCCTTACCTTGTTAACTTCGTGCAAATCAACGACTTTGCTGGCGCCGAAGAGCGCTCCTGGCAGGCCCGTTACGATTATGACTTCACCAAGCTGGGCATTCCCGGCCTGAGTTTCATGAGCCGTTACCTTTCGGGTGACACCATCAAGCTCAAAAACGGCGACACCGGCGAGGAGTGGGAGCGCAACAGCGAGGTCAAGTACGTGGTGCAAAGCGGCGCGCTCAAGGATGTTGCCGTGCGCCTGCGTAACGCTACGTACCGCTCCAACTATTCAGCGCGTGATGCGGATGAAGTGCGGGTGCTGGTGAGCTACAGCGTAGCGCTCTGGTAAGTCGTGCCTTAGAGGTCATGCCTTTAGTAGCAACTAGTAACAACTAATAACAATAAAGACGGAGAAAAAAAATGAGCTTTTCACTGCGTAAACTTTCCCTCGCCGCAGGTTGCCTGCTGTTCGCCGGCCAACTGCTCGCCGCCGATGAACCCAAGCGCCCGGAATGCATCGCCCCGGCCTCCCCTGGCGGTGGTTTTGACCTGACCTGCAAACTGGCGCAAAGCGCGCTGGTCAACCAGAAATTGCTGAGCAAGCCGATGCGCGTCACTTACATGCCAGGCGGCGTGGGCGCGGTGGCGTATAACGCGGTGGTGGCACAGCGCCCCGCAGACGGCGGCACGCTGGTGGCATGGTCCAGCGGTTCGTTGTTGAACCTGGCCCAAGGCAAATTTGGCCGCTTCGATGAAAGCGCCGTGCGTTGGTTGGCAGCGGTCGGCACCAGCTACGGTGCCATCGCGGTAAAAAGCGATTCACCCTACAAGACCCTCGATGATCTGGTTAAGGCCTTGAAGGCCGATCCAGGCAGCGTCGTGATTGGTTCCGGCGGCACCGTCGGCAGCCAGGACTGGATGCAAACCGCGCTGATTGCCAAGGCCGCCGGGATCAACCCGCGCGAGCTGCGTTACGTGGCCCTTGAAGGCGGCGGTGAAATCGCCACGGCCCTGCTCGGTGGCCATATCCAGGTCGGCAGCACCGACATCTCCGACTCCATGCCGCACATTCTCAGCGGTGACATGCGCCTGCTCGCCGTGTTCGCCGAAGAGCGCCTGGACGAGCCGGAAATGAAGAACATTCCTACGGCCAAAGAGCAAGGCTACGACATCGTATGGCCAGTGGTACGCGGCTTCTACCTCGGGCCAAAAGTCAGCGACGCCGACTACGCCTGGTGGAAAGACGCGTTCGACAAGCTGCTGGCCTCCGAAGAGTTCGACACGCTGCGTGACCAGCGCGAGTTGTTCCCGTTCGCCATGACCGGCCCGGAGCTGGACACCTACGTGAAAAAACAGGTGGCTGACTACAAAGTGCTGGCCAAAGAGTTCGGCCTGATCCAGTAACCACCGGTCTTTCACTCGGCCGCGTCCTGCCTGATGAGGCGCGCGGCCCAGGAGTTCAACATGCTCTTACAACGCATTTTTGCCGCCGTGATGCTGCTGGTCTGCGCGGTTCTCGCGCTGATGGCCTGGCCGTATCAAGCGGCGTTTTCCTACGAGCCGGTCGGGCCTCGGGCTTACCCACTGTTGATGCTCGGGCTGATGAGCCTGGGCCTTGTCTACATGCTGTTTCGCCCGCAGCCGACCAAACATACCGAAGAAGAACCGGCGCTGGACCGCGACACGCTGGTTAAGATCGGCGCTTGCGTGGCGCTGTTGCTGGTGTTTGCCGGCACCTTCGAACCGCTGGGTTTCATCCTCAGCAGCATGCTGATCGGCATCCCGATGGCACGCCTGTATGGTGGCCGCTGGTTGCCCAGCGTGGTGATAGTCAGCCTGATGGCCGTGGGTCTTTATTTGCTCTTCGATAAAGCCATGGATGTACCGCTGCCCCTCGGCCTGCTTGAAGTTCTGGAGAACTGATATGGATACGTTCAGCTATTTGGGCCAGGGCTTCGGCGTTGCGCTGACGCCTTACAACCTGATTACCGCCCTGTGTGGCACCTTGATCGGCACGGTGGTTGGCCTGCTGCCGGGGCTCGGCCCGATCAACGGCGTGGCGCTGTTGATCCCCATCGCATTTGCCTTGGGCCTCCCGCCGGAGTCGGCATTAATCCTGTTGGCAGCCGTGTACCTGGGCTGCGAGTACGGCGGCCGTATCAGTTCGATCCTGTTGAACATTCCGGGCGAAGCCTCCACCGTGATGACCACCCTCGACGGCTACCCGATGGCCCGCAAAGGCCTGGCCGGTGTGGCGCTGTCCTTGTCGGCGTGGAGTTCGTTCATCGGCGCGTTTATCGCCACCTGCGGCATGGTGCTGTTTGCGCCGCTGCTGGCAAAGTGGGCGATTGCCTTCGGCCCGGCGGAATATTTCGTACTGATGGTGTTCGCGATCGTCTGCCTCGGCGGCATGGCCGGTGACAAGCCGCTGAAGACGTTTGTGGCGGCGCTGATCGGCCTGTTCCTTTCGGCCGTGGGCATTGACGCCAACAGCGGCGTGTACCGCTTTACCGGCGACAATATCCACCTCACCGATGGCATCCAGTTTGTGGTCCTGGTGTTGGGCTTGTTCTCGATCAGCGAAATTCTGTTGCTGCTGGAAAAAACCCACCGTGGCCAGGAAGCGGTAAAAGCCACAGGGCGGATGATGTTCAACCTCAAGGAGGCGTCCTCTGTTTTCGTGGTTAATATCCGTTGCGGCCTCTTGGGCTTCATCATGGGCGTATTGCCCGGTGCCGGTGCGACACTCGCCTCGGCCGTTGCCTACATGACCGAAAAACGTATTGCCGGTGCCAGCGGTAAATTCGGCCAGGGCGACATGCGCGGCCTGGCGGCGCCAGAAACCGCGATTGGCGCTTCGGCCTGCGGCGCGCTGGTGCCGATGCTGACCCTTGGCGTACCCGGTTCAGGCACCACGCCGTGATGATCGGCGCGCTGTCGCTGTACAACATCACGCCCGGCCCGCTGCTGTTCCAACAGCAACCGGACATCGTCTGGGGCCTGATCGCGTCGTTGTTCATCGCCAACATCATGCTGGTGATCCTCAACATTCCGATGATCCGCATCTTCACCCGCATCCTCGCCGTGCCGAACTGGGCGCTGGTGCCGGTAATCGCCATCATCACCGCGATTGGTGTGTACGCGGTGCACGCCACCACGTTCGACCTGTTCCTGATGGTCGGTATCGGCATCTTCGGCTACATCTTGCGCAAGCTGGACTTCCCGCTGTCGCCGGTGCTGCTGGGCTTTATCCTCGGTGGCCTGATGGAGCAGAACCTGCGCCGCGCGCTGTCGATCTCCAACGGTGCGCTGGACATCCTCTGGTCGAGCCCGATCACCTTTGGTGTATGGGTGCTGACTGCGCTGATGCTGGCCTTCCCGTTGGTGCGCATCTACCGCAAACGTGCGCTGGCGCGGCGTGCAGCGGCCGATGTCTGAGGTCACCTTTAAACACTGGTGGGGAACACCGCTGGTCGGCCTGGCCGGCGGTTACCTGGCCAGCCTGGTCGGCTGGCCTTTGCCGTACATGGTCGGCTCGTTGCTGGCGATTATCCTGGTGCGCTGCCTCACGCCGTGGCAATTGGCGGAAATTCCCGGCGGGCGCAAATGCGGTCAATGGGTGGTGGGCATTGGCATAGGCCTGCACTTCACGCCGGTGGTGATCGAGCAGGTGATGAGCCACTTCGGCCTGATTTTTTTCGGTGCATTGGTCACCAGCCTGTCGAGCGTCGTTGGCGTGTGGTTGATGCGCCGCAGTGGCGAAGACCGCGCCACCGCGTTTTTTTCGAGCATGCCGGGCGGTTCCGGTGAGATGGTTAACCTGGGCGCGCGTAATGGCGCGGTGCTCAGCCGTGTCGCGGCGGGCCAGAGCTTGCGCGTGCTGGTGGTAGTGCTGTGTGTGCCGGCGATCTTCAAGTATTTGCTGGAAGGCGGCGCACCGCAGT
This sequence comes from Pseudomonas kitaguniensis, assembly GCF_009296165.1. GTDB lineage: Bacteria > Pseudomonadota > Gammaproteobacteria > Pseudomonadales > Pseudomonadaceae > Aquipseudomonas > Aquipseudomonas kitaguniensis. Next base: position 61,753 of record NZ_VUAZ01000105.1, read on the forward strand.
TTCACCGGCGCCGGTAAGTTGGGCGTGGCTGGCGGTGTTGTTTCCGATTGGCGCGCTGGTGGCGTGGGGCTGGCAGCGTTTGCGTCAGCCCAACCCTTGGCTGTTCGGGCCGCTGTTGGTAAGCGCTACCGCCAGCGTTGTCTGGGACTTGCACATAGGCCTGCCGAACGGCGGCAGCCAGATCGGCCAATGGCTGATCGGCAGCGGCCTGGGCTGCCATTTCAACCGTCAGTTCTTTCGTCGCGCGCCGTCGTTTATGCTGCGTACGCTGCTCGGCACAGCCCTGACCATGGTGCTGGCGACGTTGGCGGCCGTTGGCTTGAGCGCGCTGACGCAGTTGGATTTGCGCGCACTCACCCTGGGCATGATGCCAGGCGGCATTGCTGAAATGAGCCTGACGGCCGAGACGTTGCAACTGTCGGTGCCCTTGGTCACGGCGATGCAGGTCATGCGTTTGTTGTTTGTGCTGTTTCTGGCGGAGCCCCTGTTCCGGCACTGGAACCGTCAGCCTGAAAAAGTTTGAAGCCTGGTGTCATTAAAAGGTGGGAGCTGGCTCCCACATCCCATTACCTTAAGCCTCAAAGGGGCGGTAACCGCCACTCAATCGGCGTCTCGCCATTCTGCTCAAGAAATTTGTTGGTACGGCTAAAGTGCCCGCACCCCAAAAACCCTCGATAGGCCGACAACGGCGACGGATGCACCGACGTCAACACCAAGTGCTTGGTCGCGTCCACCAGCTTTTGCTTGCCCTGTGCATGAGCCCCCCACAACAAGAACACCAAGTGCGGCTGATGCTCGCTGACCACCTCAATAATCCGGTCAGTAAAAAACTGCCAGCCCTTGCCCGCGTGCGCGTTCGCGTTGGCTCGCTCAACCGTCATGGTGGTATTGAGCATCAACACACCCTGGTCCGCCCAACTCTGCAGGCAACCATGGTTTGGAATGTCGATGTTCAAATCGCGCTTAAGCTCTTTGTAAATATTGACCAAGGACGGCGGCGCAGGCACGCCAGGCTGCACCGAAAAGCACAACCCATGCGCCTGACCAGGCCCGTGGTAAGGGTCTTGCCCGAGGATCACCACCTTGACCTTGTCCAAAGGCGTTGAATTAAGCGCATTGAAAATCAACGGGCCAGGCGGGTAAATCTCTTTGCCGGCCGCGTGTTCCTGGCGCAAAAACTCGCGCAACTGGGCCATGTAGGGCTGCTCGAACTCATCACGCAGCGCGTGTTTCCAGCTCGGTTCGAGTTTGATACGGTCGCCTTCGGTCATGATCGAATCATCGTCTAAAAAAGAATGGGCGAACCCTAGGAAAGCCCACCCCGCTTGTCAATTGATCTGACACACAACCGGCACTTTCCTTTGAAGCGATCATACTGAACCTTCACTTTCTGGATTGAGGTCGCGATGAACCTGCACTTCGAAGAACTGGCCTGCAGCAACGGTGCCCACCTCGGCATTGCCAGCCTGGATGCTGAAAATTCCCTGAATGCCCTCTCATTACCGATGATTCAGGCCTTGGACGAACGCCTGGATGCCTGGGCCAAAGACCCGAATATCGCCTGCGTACTGCTGCGCGGCAATGGGCCAAAAGCTTTTTGCGCCGGCGGCGAAGTGCGTAGCCTGGCGCAGGCCTGCCGTGAAGAGCCGGGCGTTGTACCGCCTCTGGCCGCGCAATTTTTTGCGGCGGAATACCGCCTCGACTATCGCCTGCACACCTACCCCAAGCCGCTGATGTGCTGGGGCCACGGTTACGTGCTGGGCGGTGGCATGGGCTTGTTACAAAGTGCGGCGGTGCGAATCGTGACACCCAGCAGCCGTTTGGCGATGCCCGAGATCAGCATCGGCTTGTACCCGGATGTCGGGGCCAGTGGGTTCCTGTCGCGCCTGCCGGGCAAGCTCGGCCTGTTCTTTGGCCTCACCGGTGCGCATATCAATGGTCGCGATGCCTTGGACCTGGGCCTGGCCGACCGATTTTTGCGCGATGACCAGCAAGACGAACTGATCGATGGCCTGCTGCAACTGAACTGGCAGGAACAAACCGCGATGCAGCTCAACAGCCTGCTCAAGGCGCTCGCGCAGGAAGCCGTCAGCCAGCAACCCGAAGCGCAATGGCTGCCACGCCGCGCGCAGATCGACGAGTGGCTGGACGTGGGCGATGTGCGTTGTGCCTGGCGTGCGTTGAGCTTGCTACGCGACCACGCCGACCCGCTGTTCAGCCGCGCCGGCAAGACGCTCGGCGAAGGTTGCCCGCTGACCGCGCATCTGGTGTGGGAGCAAATCCAGCGGGCGCGACATCTATCGTTGGCCCAAGTGTTCCAGATGGAATACACCGTGAGCCTCAATTGCTGCCGTCATCCGGAATTCAGCGAAGGGGTTCGGGCGCGCTTGATCGACAAGGATCAACAGCCGCATTGGCATTGGCCGGATATAAACACGGTGCCGGACGCTGTGGTGCAAGCGCACTTTCACAAGGCTTGGGAAGGCAGGAACCCTCTGGCAGATTTGTCGGACTACTGACAGCAATCAATTGAGCATGCCGACCTTGAATGCACAGTTGTCCGGCTGGCTGTCCTGGCAGATGTAAACGTACTGCTCCAATGGATCTCTGGCGAGTTGCCAATGCTGGGTCGCGGTCAGTGACACCGTGTTGAGTGTGCCTGGCAGTTCATATCGCAACGCCACCACTTGACCGCTGCCCATGCGGTACATGCACTTGTCCAGGTGGCCGTTCTCGCGCTCCTGGCCTTTGCCCGGGGTAAACAGCGCGCCGATGAATCGATCGGCAAAATCATCAGACTCCACTTTTGAGCTTTGCCACAGCGCCTTTCCCTCAAGGGCCTGGAAATAGCCATCCGTAAACTTGACCGAAGAGGGATAGGGGCACCCCTGCTCCGCCTGTACCTGTGCAATCCCTGCCATCAACAGAGAAAACAAACACGCTAGTCGCTTGATCATTGGGCGCTTGCTCCTTTAAACCCGCTGGTTTCCAGGACACCTACAGCGGCGCTCACGCAGTTAAATACATCTAAATCACATTAGATACCTGTTAGAACTGACAGTATCGATAAACGGCACGCAAAAAAAAGCGGCGCTTGGCGCGCCGCTTTAAGTCAACCGCTGTCAACGATGGCCGCCGCGACCACCGCCATGATCGGGTCCACGGCTGTGCCCGCCATTGCCGCCGCGATCACCCCAAGCCTGATTTGGATACGGCCGGTAACCGGGCCTCGGGTAATAACGCGGTGCCGCCTGGTAATAACGGGGCGCTGGCTGGTAGTAACGCGGCGCCGGATAGTAACGCGGCGGTGGCGCGTAGTAGCTGCGCCCATATTGGTAAGTGGGGCCGCCGTAGTAATAGGCCGGCGCAGGGGCGGTGTAGGCCTCGGAGCGATAGTAAGTGGCACCGCCATCGTAATAGGGCACACACGCAGAAAGGGTCAGACCGAGTACAGCGCTAAGAAGCAGTCGTCGATACATGGCGGCCTCCTGGACCGCGGAAGAGCTCATCCAGCGACGCTGGAAAGCGGCATTCAGCTTTCACCGAATGACGAAATATCTGACATCAAAAACCGAATCTGGTGCGTTTTGGTAATGGTTTGAAACATCTAAGTCGACACTCGATCGCTCGGTTTTTCACGCAGTGGCTAGAGAACCCGCCTATCACACGAGTGTATCGATTCAATCATTTTATTTGGGCTGAAACTTCTGCATTTGCAGTGATGTCACTGTGACATCGCCTTTGGACACGGAGCGCCAGCGCGAAGTCCCTTTTATTACTACCGCTGGATTCGACCCATGAAAATCTCAACCAAGCTGTTGCTTTCGTTTGTACTGTGCGCTTTCGTCACCCTGGGGGTGGGTTTGCTGGGTATCAAAGGGGTCGTTCGGCTCGCCAATGCTCTGGATTTAACCTTCTCCAACAACCTCGTATCGGTCAGTAATACGGCGGCCACCCTGAATGGTTTTGTCGCTCACAACCGCGGCCTGTACCGCTTGCTTGACGCCAGCCATGGCGACGTCGCCGCGCAAGACCGCGACCGCGTCCGCCAGGACATCGCCGACCAACTCAACCGCGCCAAAGCGGCCTATGACACTTACCGCGCCACGCCGCTTGAAGATGATGAGCGGGCTGCCGGCGACAAGCTGGATCTGCTCTGGCCCACCTACGTCAGCAACTCCGAGCAAATTATCGGGCTGATGGATACCGGCAAGACTGAACAGGCCCGCGCGCAACTCAATTCCTCCAACAATGACCTCTTCAGGCAGGCGCGCGAGTTGATCCGCGTGATGATCGACTCCAATAACCGCCAGATCAAAGAAGGCGCCGAATCCGCCGACGAGCTGCGCGGCAGCGCGTTGACCTGGATGATCAGCGGCATTGTGCTGGCGTTCATCATCGCAATCACGGTTGGTTTGCTGATCACCCGCCTGATCACCCGCCCTATCGCACAAGCCGTAGAGAGCGCGCAACGCATTGCCAAAGGTGATCTCACCCAGCCCATCCTCACCGAGCGCAACGACGAAGCCGGGCTGCTGTTGATGGCGCTGTCCGACATGCAGGGCGGCTTGAAAAGTACGTTGCTGGAAATCGCCAATGCGTCCGACCAGCTCGCGTCGGCAGCCGAAGAACTGAGCGCCGTCACCGATGAAAGCACGCGTGGCCTGACGCGCCAGAATGACGAAATTCAACAAGCAGCCACGGCCGTGAACCAGATGACGGCGGCGGTAGACGAAGTGGCGAGCAATGCTGTGTCGACGTCGGAAGCGTCCCGCCAGGCCACCACCGAAGCCGAGGATGGGCGCAAGCAAGTGGAGCAGGCCGTGTCGGGCATGGGTTCGATGGTGGTCGAGATCAACGACTCGACGCAATCGGTCGTGGACCTCGCCAACCAGGTGCGCGAGATCGGCAAGGTGATTGACGTGATCCGTGGCATCGCCGACCAGACTAACCTGCTGGCGCTCAATGCTGCCATCGAAGCCGCGCGTGCCGGCGAGCAAGGCCGAGGGTTTGCGGTGGTGGCCGATGAGGTGCGCGCGTTGGCGCATCGCACCCAAACCTCCACGGTCGACATTGAAAAAATGATTGGCGAGGTACAGGTTGGCGCCGACGAAGCGGTGGCCGCGATGAACAAGAGCCTGACGTGGGCGAACAACACCCAAAGCCTGGCGGAAAACGCCGGCGAAGCGCTGCAGCGAATCACTGCCAGCGTGTCGAAAATCAACGAGCGCAACCTGGTGATCGCCTCCGCCTCCGAAGAGCAAGCCCAAGTGGCGCGCGAAGTGGACCGCAACCTGCTTAACATCCAGGACCTGTCGACCCAGACCGCCGCCGGCGCCCACCAGACCAACGCCTCCAGCCAAGACCTGTCGCGCCTGGCCACCTCGTTCAATACGTTGGTCAGCAAGTTCCAGCTCTAACCCTCCATTACCGACGCCTGCGCGCCAGCTTGGCGAACAGGCGTCGGCCTTACGACGGCTGGCGCCGCTACCGGCGCAGCTTGCAATAGCGGCGCGGCGCTGTATCGTGCAGGCAACTGCGGCCTTGCCCGACGCCTGCCTGAACTGAACGATGACCACACCCACTCTTTGCCCGGCTTGCGGTGCCCGTAACGACTGCACCTTGGCCGACCCGCGCACCGCTGACCAAGCTTGCTGGTGCTACAGCGTCACTATTGACCCTGCGGTGCTCCAAGCTCTGCCCGATGCACTGCGCAACACCGCCTGCCTGTGCCCGCGTTGCGCTCAGGTGGATGTGCAGTTGCGTGGGGCTGAGCCTGCGTAATGCGCGTTGACCGTTTCCTCAGCAACCTGCCGCGTTTCAATCGTCAGCAAGTGCGCTTGCTGTTGGTTGAACGGCGGGTGACGGTCGATGGCATCGCTGTCACCGACCCACACCATGAAGTGCGCGAATTCAGCCGCGTGTGCGTCGACAATGAGGTATTGCAGGCGGGCAAACCGGCGCGCTATTTCATGCTGAATAAACCCCAAGGCTGCGTCAGTGCCACCTCGGACCCGCACCACCGCACAGTGCTCGACCTGCTGGATGTGCCGGACAAAGGCGAACTGCATATTGCCGGTCGCCTGGACTTCAACACTACGGGGCTGATGCTGATCACCAACGACGGCCAATGGTCACGACGCCTGACCCAACCGCAAACCAAACTGCCCAAGGTCTATCGGGTTCAAACCGAGCAAGACATCGGGCCTGAGTACGCGGTGACGTTTGCGGCGGGTGTGTATTTTGCGTTTGAAGACCTCACCACCCAACCCGCCGAGCTGGAACTGCTCGGCCCAAGAACGGCGCGCTTGAGCATCATCGAAGGGCGCTATCACCAGGTGAAGCGTATGTTTGGGCATTTCAATAATAAAGTAATCGCCCTGCATCGAGAGCGAATGGGCAAATGGCTGCTGGATGCAGCACTGGCGCCGGGCGAGTACCGCGCACTTGGCGACGACGAAATCTGACCGCTGCGGCGACCGTTCAGCCGGTGATGGCAAAAAACCACTTCAGCGCCTTGCGGGTGGGCCAACCTGCTGCTTGAATCCTGGGTACCCGCCAGCTTATGGCTGACGAGTCACCCTAACCTCCAAGAAACACCCTGCCCCGCCCGCGCTTGATTCACGGGCCTCCCAGGCAAACAGCCCGCTACAACAACAGCCGTCGGCCAGCCGTCATTGGACCGACCTGGGCGCTGACTTTTCAGGCGTATGCCTACCTGTCACAAAGCTTGTGCAGAGTGATCTGTGCGCCCTACCCGCTTGCCAGGAGTCTTACGACATGAGGCCAGAAATCGCTGTGTTGGATATACAGGGTCAGTATCGGGTTTACACGGAGTTCTATCGCGCGGACGCTACTGAAAAGACCATCATCCTGGTCAACGGCTCCATGGCGACCACGGCGTCCTTCGCCCAAACCGTAAAAAGCCTGTACCCGCAATTCAATGTGGTTTTGTACGACCAGCCCTACGCCGGTCGCTCCAAAATCCATAACCGCCATGAGCAAATGCTGACCAAGGAAGTTGAAGGCCAGATCCTCCTGGAACTCATCGACCACTTCGCCGCCGAACACGTGCTGTCGTTTTCATGGGGCGGCGCCGCCGCCCTGATCGCCCTCGCCCAACGGCCCCGCCGCGTAGAAAAGGCCGTGATCAGCTCGTTCTCGCCGGTGATCAACGCCCCGATGCGCGATTACCTCGAGCGCGGCGTCGACTACCTCGGCAACCTCGACCGCGACCGCGTCGGCCACCTCGTCAACAGCACCCTCGGCAAACACCTGCCGTCGCTGTTCAAACGCTTCAACCACAGACACGTCAGCAGCCTCGCCGAGCACGAGTACGGGCAGATGCACTTCCACATCAGCCACGTACTCAACAGTGATCGCCTGTGCTACCTCAAGGCGTGCAAGCAGATCGATATTCCGGTGCTGTTTTTGAATGGCGAATGGGACGAATACACCAGCGCCGAGGATGCCAGGCTGTTCGCCCAGCATGTGCCTGACAGCAGCTTCAGCACCGTTCAGGCGACCGGGCATTTTCTGGACATGGAGCACAAGGCGGCGTGTCGGGATAGCCGGGAGGCGGTGGTAGGCTTTTTAAAACCGCAACGGCAAGTGGGCCAGTTGCGCTATCACCATGATCACACGCAGCATGCGTGGGCGATATGAAACCGGGCCGTTCGGCGAGTGCGCGCAACCCACACATTTTTCGAAGAAAAACTTCAAATTGCGGCAAACATCTGGTACAAAGTCAGCCGCTCTGAGCGGGTATAGTTTAGTGGCAAAACGAAAGCTTCCCAAGCTTTAGTTGAGGGTTCGATTCCCTCTACCCGCTCCACTCAGATTTTGCTCGCGTCAGCCTGGTTGTGACGAAGCAAGCCTAAAAAACCGGCATTTGAAAGCCGGTTTTTTTATGCCCGCGATTTGAGATAACAGATCAGCGACGCTAAAACCTGTACAAATCAATTATTTTGTACAAGTATCAATACCGAGCGTTGGCGCTGCGCCACGCATGATCACGGAGCCGGATAATGACGCGTCTACTGGTTTCATTGTTGTTGGTATTGAGTGTAAGCAGTTGCGGCAACGTAGGGGTCGACCGCTACGCAGACCAGCAACCGCAACTGGATCTGGTGCGCTTTTTTAGCAAGCCGGTGAAGGCGTGGGGCATATTCCAGAAGCGTTCGGGCGAAGTGGCCAAGCGCTTTGAGGTGACTATCGCCAGCCGGCGTGAGGGCAACGCTTTAATTCTCGACGAACGCTTCCTCTACAGCGACGGCACGCGCCAGCAGCGGGTGTGGACGCTTACGCCGGACGGTCCGGGGCGCTGGCGTGGGCGAGCCGGGGATGTGGTCGGCGAGGCTATCGGCGAAGTGGCGGGCAACGCGCTGCGCTGGCGCTACCGCCTCAACCTTCCAGTGGATGCTCGGTGTACGAAGTCAGCTTTGACGACTGGATGTACCTGATGGACGAGGACACGCTGATCAACCGTTCCAGCATGTCCAAATTCGGCGTCGAATGGGGCCAGGTCACCTTGTTCTTTCGCCGCCAATAAACGATCCGAAGCGAGCGTGAATCATGAATATACAAATGCTGACCGAACTGGCCGTCAAAGGCGAGGTACGTGAACTGGAGTTGCTGTCGCTGGAAGGTGGCTTTTATATCGCGCGTATCCGGCTTGATCACGCCGAGATGACGCTGCTCGACCATGACGGCAAGCCGCTGCGCATCGGCTCCACCACGCACCTGCGCGACCTGTTGCAGCGGGTTCCGCCGTTTCCATGCGTGCTGGTGCAGCACTGCGTACACGACGAAATGTGCGGTGTACGAGAAGGCCCGATTGGCGCGTTGCGTATTCCATTTACGCTGGCTTCTTCTCTTTAATCAGGCGTTTTTCGCCTTTCTCGCGCAGGTTTTACACACTCGGTAACGCCTGCGAAAGACCTCGCAACACCTCTCTCCGGCGCCGTTTCCAGGGGCTCATACACTGCATTCAACGCCAACCGAAGCGCCGGTCATCAACCGTCGGTAGGTAGCGTGTTGATAATTTATTTTTAGTGGTTATAGTCGCCACCAACACACACCACAAGGAGGTGCTGTGGATAGCCGATATTTGATAGGTCACATTGTGGCGGACGGCTGGTATCTGGTGCGCACCCGGGGCAGTCATCACCACTTTAAACACCCGACGAAACCTGGGTTAGTCACGATTCCTCATCCCAGGAAAGACCTGCTGGACAAGACCGCCAAGAGCATTTTGAAACAGGCCTTGTTTAGTTAACCGCCCCGGAGGGCAACAGACATGCTTTACCCGATCGCAATTTCAACCGGTGACGAAGCGCACGCCTGGGGCGTGGAGGTTCCGGATATTCCTGGCTGCTACTCGGCCGGCGATGACCTGGACGACGCCATGGCCATGGCGCGCGAAGCCATCGAAGGGCACTTCGAAATCCTCGCCGAAGAGGGCTCGCCGATTCCCGCCGCGCAAAAGCTTACCTTGCATGCGGCCAACCCGCAGTACGCCGGCTGCACGTGGGCAGTGGTAGACATCGATGTCACACGGTACCTGGGTAAAGCGCAGAAGCTGAACATTACCCTGCCGGGTTATCTGCTGAACCGCATCGATGAATACGTGCTGAATCACCCTGAAGAAAAAAGCCGTTCGGGGTTTCTGGCGTCGGCGGCGCTTAAGGTACTGCAACAGGGCCGGTGATCGAATCGAATTCAACCGCAAGAAATGTAGTTCTCTGCCGGGCAAGGTGCTCTAGATTCACACCACACCTGCGCCAAGGAGCCCGCTCATGCTTTACCAATACATGCTAATGCCCTCGCCCGTCGGCCAGCTCACGCTGGTGGCGCGTGATGGCAAGCTCAACGCGATCCTGTGGGAACACGAGCGCGCCAACCGCGTGCGCCTGGGTGAGTTGCACCACACCCACGACAGCCCGGTGCTGCTGGAAACAGAGCGCCAGTTACACGAATATTTTGCCGGCACGCGCACTCAATTCGCACTGGAACTGGACTTCACCGGCACGCTTTTTCAGCAGCAAGTCTGGCAGGCGCTACTGACGATACCGTTTGGCGAAACCCGCAGCTACAGCCAGATCGCCCGGCAGATAGGTAACCCGAGCGCCGTGCGCGCGGTGGGCGCCGCCAATGGGCGCAACCCAATCTCGATTGTTGCGCCCTGCCACCGCGTGATTGGTGCTTCAGGCGCGCTGACGGGCTTCGCCGGTGGGCTGGCGGCCAAGCAGTATTTGCTTGCACTGGAAGGCACAGGCCAGGCGGAACTGGCGTTCTAGCGGCTCGGCGACAAAAACGTACAACTTTGCCACCCGGTTAATTGTAAAAAGAAATTTCAGAAGAGTGCTGCGGTCCATACGTTCATCACCCACCCCATTAAGGAAAACGGTCATGAAATTCTCCGCAGTCTCGCAATCCCTGTCCCGCTGGGCAGGCAGCGCTCGGACGTTCTATGCCGCCGTCGCGCTGATCTTTCTGTGGAGCTTGAGCGGCCCCTATTTCCACTACAACGACACCTGGCAACTGATCATCAACACCTCGACCACCATCATTACCTTCTTGATGGTGTTCCTGATCCAGAACACGCAAAACCGCGACAACGACATCCTGCATATCAAGATCGATGAGCTGCTGCGCGTCTCCAAGGATGCGCAGAGCGCTGTGCTGAGCCTCGACGGCCTGGACCGCAAAGAGCTCGAAAAACTGCGCAACGATTATCGCAGTATCGGCGCCACCGGCAGCATCAACCTCAACAGCAGTTGCGGTGAAGCCTTCGACGATGCGGCACCGAATAAAACCAATTTGAACCAGGCATAAAAAACGGCGGCTGGACATGATCCAGCGCGTTTTTTTCATTTCAAGTCACGGGTTCAACCGTCGCCTTGATGACTTTTACCGTAGGTCGACGCCAGGGCGCGGGCTTTTTGCAGGCGCTCTTCGAGCTTGGGCAGTGTCTCATCCACCAGCGCCTTTATTTCCGGTACATTCGACGCCGCGCCTTCCTTTTTGAACAGGGCGATAGCGTCTTCGTTTTCCTTGACCTGTTGCGCGGTGTAGGCGGCGTCAAACGAGTCGCCGTCCTTGAGTTCGGGCATCAGCGTTTCGGCCTTGTCGACGATCTTCTCGCGCGGCGCTACCGGCAGGTCGAGCTTCTTGGCGATGGCTGCCAAGTGTTGGTTGGCCAAGGTGCGCTCGTTGATCACCTCAATGGTGTAATCCTTGATCTCTTGGGACGAGGTTTTGGCGTGGGCCATGCGACTGGTTTCGATATCGGCCATACCTTTGGCCGAAGCCTGCTCGATGAATTCAGCAGGCGTCTGGGCGAAAGCATTGCTGGCGCCGAGGCCCAGCAGCATCGCGAAACTGGCGGTGCGTAACCGGATAGCCATGCGGCTCATGATGGGTTCCTCCAGGGCAAAAATAAGTGCAGGCGCAATACTGCCCTGCCCTGAATTCGAATTTCATGGGCGACAAAGGTTTAGAAAAAACTTGCCAGTGCGACGAACGGTCTTCGTCGTATCAGGCTGGCTTGCTCGCGAAAAGCCCCGGCAATGCGTGCGCCAGCGCATTGATCGCGAAGCCGATAAACATCACCCCGCAGAGCCTGGTGATCAGAATTTCATGACGCTGATACACCGTGCGCACTCGCTGGGCGCCGACTACGCCGATCAAAATCGCGTAGGCCAGCACGCCGCCGACGAAGCTCAAGAAGATCAACCAAGGCAGCATCGACCACGTCAACAATTCAGCGCGGCTCGACAGCAGCGCGGTGAACGTCGCCACTGCCACCGGGTAGGCCTTGGGGTTGGTCAAACCGAACAAAATACCGTGCCAGAATGGATGCCGCGCTGCACCTTGAGCGGTATCGCCGCTGCGCCGCTGGGTGCGAATAGCGCGCCAGCCAAGCCAGAACAAATACACGCCGCTGAGCACACCGAGTACATCAAACGCACCGCTGCCGATTTCGCGGGCGCCAACGATGGCGATCAACGCCGTACTGCACCACACCACGTCCCCAAGCAAATGCCCACACAGGAAACCCGCGCCGCGCGACGCCCGCGAGCCGCGCCAATGCCGAACACTGCCAGCACGCCAGGGCCAGGCGTAATCCCGTAGATAAAACCCGAAGCGAGTACAGCGAGCAACAAGGATGGCGTCATGGCTAAGACTCTGACAGACGGTTGAGAGGTGGATGGATTCTGCCCGTTCTGTGGCTACGGGTAAAACTTCATTCCTGCATAAGGCTGGGTGCGACAGGCCTGCAAACGCGAGGCCAAATCGCCGACATGCGCTTCAAGCTTATGCCCGTCGGGGTCGAGAAAATAAAACGACGCGCCTTCGCTGCGGTTGTCGCGCCATTCCCGAACACCGCCGGCTCGCAAGCGCGCCACCAGTGCGCTGAAATCATCCACATGCGCGGTGAACGCATAGTGCGTGTATTCAGCCAGGGGCGCTGAGGAGCGCGACGGGTCGAGTGACAAACACAGCCATAATCCCGGCAACGAGAGGTACGCGCCGTTGTCCCAGGTGGCATCGAGCCGAAGCTGCAACAGCTCATGGTAGAAGCTGACGCTGCGGTTCAAATCGGTCACGGCAAGGGTCAGGTGGTTGAGGCCGCAGAGCATGGTTTTTTCCTGTTATGGGCTGCCTTCGGACACCACACCCTGCACCTGTTCGATCAACCACTGCAACCCGCAATCGCCGCCGCGTCGGGGGTTTATTGCGTTGGCCATCGCCGGGCAGATGTTCGCCTCACTGCTACTCGATCACTTCGGCCTGTTTGGCCTGGTGGAGCGCCAATTGACGATGACGCGAGTGCTGGGAACGCTGTTGTTGATTGGCGGGGTCGCATTGATTCAGTTCGGCGCCACACCGGCGCGCGCCCTTGCAACAGCGGGCTGATCAGCTTCGTGCAAGGCAAGCCGCACAGTCAGCGTGACTCGCTGGCCAAACGGTTGATTTCGGCTTGTTCCACCACCGCGTGCGGCGGGCCATGGCGCACTGCCGCCAACATCGCCTGGCCGACGGTTTCGGTACTGACCACCCAGCCCGGCTTGAGCCGGCGCACAACCGAGAGCAACGGCCCAAGCACGGCATAAAACGTTTGATACAGCGGCGTTTTCGAGCGCACGCCGTGCAACGGCTGAATCACTCCTGGTCGAAACACGTACACCGCCTTGAACGGCAGGCGCATCAAGGCGTTTTCAGTCTTGCCTTTGACCCGCGCCCACATCGACTTGCCTGCTTCGGTACTGTCGGTGCCGGCGCCGGACACGTAGATAAACGTCATCTGCGGGTTGAGCCGCGCCAAGGTGCTGGCGGCCAACAGCGTGAGGTCATAGGTGAGGTGGGTGTAGCGGGTTTCATTCATGCCGGCCGACGACACGCCGAGGCAAAAAAAGCAGGCGTCAAAGCCTTGCAGCAAGTTTTCCAGCGGGTGGAAGTCGAGCATGTCGCAGTGCAATACCTGGTGCAGCTTGCCATGCTCCTGGGTCAACGGCGTACGGCCGACGGCGACGACTTCCTGTACGTCCGCGGCCAGCAGGCACTCGCGCAGCACGCCTTGGCCGACCATGCCGGTGGCGCCGAATAGCAGAACTCTCATCAGGGGACCTCAGCGGCAAGCCGCACGCTTCATGCTCAAGTTGGATGCCGCTCAACCTGTAGCTTAACGCGTGCAGCGTGCGACTGCGCCCTTTAGAACGCGCTGCGAAAAATCTCTTCAATCTGACGCTGATCGGCGCGCCGTGGGTTGGTCAAGCCGCACGCATCCTTCAATGCATTGGCGGCCAGCAGCGGAATGTCCTGCAACCTGGCGCCCAACTCGCGCAACCCGGCAGGGATCTCGACATCCACGGCCAAGGTGCGAATGGCGACGATGGCGGCCTGGGCGCCCTCTTCCGGTGTGTTGCCTTTGATGTCAGCGCCCAACGCGCGCGCCACGTCGCTCAAGCGCTCTGCACTGACGCTGGCGTTGAAGCTTTGCACGTGCGGCAGCAGCACTGCGTTGCACACCCCGTGCGGCAGGTCGTAGAGGCCGCCGAGTTGGTGGGCCATGGCGTGCACAAAACCCAGCGACGCATTGTTGAACGCCATCCCGGCGAGGAACTGCGCGTAGGCCATGTTTTCGCGTGCGACATTGTCGCTGCCGTTGTGCACCGCCGTGCGCAGGTGGGCGCTGATCAGTTCGATGGCCTTGATGGCGCAGGCGTCGGTGATCGGCGTGGCGGCAGTCGACACGTAGGCTTCGATGGCGTGTGTCAGGGCGTCCATGCCGGTGGCGGCGGTGAGGCCTTTGGGCATGCCAACCATCAGCGCCGGGTCGTTGACCGACAGCAGTGGCGTGACGTTGCGGTCGACGATGGCCATTTTCACGTGGCGGGTTTCGTCGGTGATGATGCAGAACCGGGTCATCTCGCTGGCGGTGCCGGCGGTGGTGTTGATGGCGACCAGCGGCAGTTGCGGTTTGCCCGATTGGTCGACACCTTCGTAGTCACCAATGTGCCCGCCATTGGTGGCGCACAGCGCGATACCCTTGGCGCAGTCGTGCGGCGAGCCGCCGCCCAGCGACACCACGAAGTCGCAGGCGCTTTGCTGCAACAGCGCCAGGCCGTTCTCGACGTTTTCCACATTCGGGTTGGGTTTGGCGCCGTCGTAGATCACCGACTCGATGTCTTGCAGCGCGAGTTTCTCGGCGATCATGCCGGCCACACCCGCTTTGGCCAGGCCGGCGTCGGTGACAATCAGCGCTTTGCGAAAGCCGTAATTGCGGATCGCAAGCATGGCTTCGTCGAGGCAATCGGTGCCCATGATGTTGACGGCGGGGATGAAGAAGGTGCTGCTCATGGCGAATCCTCAGAGGCTTTATACCGACAGCATCAACCTCAGTGGCCTGCGGCATATTGACCAGGATCAACGCTGGCTCGTGATAAAGTTACCCTTCAGCCGATTTTGAGTAGACCCGCCGCAATGAAGGATTTCCAGGATATTGACGCCCACCTTGAAGACTGGAGCGAACTGCGCAGCACCGTCGACTTCAACGCGATTCTGATCGGCAACGGCGCCAGCCGGGTCATTTGGGAAGATTTTGCCTACGACTCGCTGTTCGAAAACGCCCGCACCGTCGAAGAAAAACCGCTGAGCGCGTCCGAACTGAGTGTGTTCGATGCCCTGCAAACCCGCAGTTTCGAGCAAGCCCTCGGCGCGTTGAAAACCACCAGCCGGGTCAACAAGGCGCTGGCGGTAAGCTCGGCGGCACCGCGCAATCGCTACTACGCGATCAAGGAAGCGTTGATCAATACCATCCACGCCGTGCATATCCCATGGCGCCTGGTACAGCCCTCGACGCTGGCAACCATCAGCGCGGAACTGGCGCAGTACCGCAGCGTTTTCACCAGCAACTATGACTTGCTCAACTACTGGGCGATCCTGCACACGCCGGGCATTGACGACCTGTTCCGCAGCGCCGACGCCAGCTTCGACCTGCGCAACACCCGCACCGACGCCACGCGCATTTTGTACCTGCACGGCGGCCTGCACCTGGTGCGAAACCTCGACGGCACCGCGCGCAAATTGCCAACCACCGACAGCACGTTGCTCAGCAGTTTTGCGATCAACAACACGATCAAGACCCTTGACGACGTGCCGCTGTTTGTCAGTGAAGGCAAGGTTGAGGAGAAGCTCAAGACCATCCGCAGCTCGGACTATCTGTCGTTCTGTTACGAGCAATTGCTCAGCCATGAAGGCGCATTGTGCCTCTTCGGCCATGGCTTGGGGCCACAGGACCAACACTTGGTGGATGCGCTTCGTCAGGCCAACCTGACCACGCTGGCCATTTCGATATCGGGCCGCAGCGACGGGTTTATCCGCCAGCAGAAGCGCCGTTATTCGGAGTTGTTTGATGGCACCGGGGTGCACTTGAAGTTCTTCGCGGCGCGCACTCACCCGCTGGGCAGTTCTGCGCTGTCAGTGCCGGTCGAGCGCTGATTACCTCTACCCAGCCGCTAGCCACAGCGGGGTTCTGCTGCCCTTTAAAGAGGTGTAGACACCTAATATAGCGCGACAAATGATAATAATTCTCGATATGATCCGCGACTTTTCTACGTCGTGCTTCGTCAAGAAGGATACCCATGTCGCGCCCCAAGCCCGACCCGTTGTCGGCCGATGCCTTTCGCGGGTTTTATGCAGATATTCTGTATTTCCTGCGCAAGCGCACGGACAACGCCAGCGACGCGGCAGACATGACCCAGGATGTCTTTACCCAATGGCTGGACTACCGCGACCGGGGCAAGGTCGAGCAGCCTCGGGCGTTTCTGTTCCAGATGGCGCGCAACCTGCTGCGCGATCATTGGCGTAAACAGAAGGTACGGCAAACCGTCCATGCAGAGCAGGCCGACAGAGACGCCGAGCCTGCCACCGATGAGCAAAACGAGCCCATGGCCGCAGCGCTGCGCTTGCAACGGCTGGAACAGTTGAAAGAAGTCCTCGCCGAACTCTCGCCCCGCAGGCGAGAAGCCCTTATGCTGCACCGCTTCGAAGGCTTGAACCAGGCACAGATCGCCGAGCGCATGGGCATTTCGACCAGCATGGTAGAAAAGCACATCGCGTTTGCCCTGCTGCATTGCAAGCGACGCCTTCAACACGACCGCGGCACGGAGCAGCCAGAATGAACCGCCTGAGCGACATTGACGCACTGGACATCGAAGCGAGCGACTCCATCGATGCCCAAGCCGCCAGTTGGTTTGCCCGCAACCGCAATGACCCCGGGCGTGCCGACCGTAAAGCGTTTGCCGCCTGGCAGGCAACGCCAGCCCATGCGCGTGCCTACGCTGAATTCGAGCAACTGTGGGCCGACCTTGCCCAGTTGCAGCAACTGAACAAACCCGTGCCGCTGCCCACGCGTGCACCGTCGGTTTGGCGCCCTGCCCTTGGCGTGGCCGCCGCACTGGTCTGCGCGGTAATCGCCAGCCCACTCGGCGCGCCCCGCGAGCTCTACCACAGCCACATTGCCGCGCACGCCAAAGGCATGCGCACGCTTGGTCTGCCCGACGGCAGCACGCTGTTCGTGAATGCCAATACGCGTCTGCGCGTGGATTTCAGCGCCGAGCAACGCGTGGTGCATCTGGACAAGGGCCAACTGTACATTGAGGTGGCTGCCGACAAAGAGCGCCCGTTGTACGTGCAAGCCGGCGAGGCGAACGTGCGCGTGGTCGGCACCGGGTTCGATGTGCGGCGCAGCCAACAGCAATTGGTGGTCAGCGTGGCCCATGGCCAAGTGGCCTTTACGCCCGCGCCCAAAAGCCCGGTTGCCTTGCTCGGCGCCCGTCAACGCGCGGCCTACAGCTATGCCAAGGGCAGCGTGCAAGAGCAAACGCTCAGCGTTGACGAAGTGGCCGATTGGCGCAGCGGGCACTTGTCGTTTCGCAATCGCGAGTTGGCCAGCCTGATCGATGAGTTGAGCCTCTACCGTCCGCAAGCGCCGTTGCAGGTCAGCCATGCCGTCGCGCAACTGAAGGTCTCGGGCAACCTGGACGTGAATGACCCGGACGCCTTGCTCAACGCCCTGCCTGCCCTGCTACCGGTGAAAACCGTGACGTCAGCCGATGGCATCGTGAGAATCGAGCCGGTCAAGTAAGCTCAGGAAGCGCTCATTTGAGAATATTTTGCATTCGCATGTGTGGTTTTTTTCACCTGCCGCGTCTTCCTCCCGTCTGCGTTTGATACGCACACCTTTTGGCTAGTTAGCCACCCTGGGGGATTCCATGTTTCGCGCGCCTTGCCACGCTTCGCAGCTGTTTCTTCGACCGACGCTTATCGCCACCTGCCTGGCGTTCAGCCTGAGTGCCGAGGCCGAGTCAGTTAAGCTGCAATTGCCCGCCCAGTCGCTGGCGACCTCGTTGAGCCAAGTGGCGCAGCAGGCGAAAATTCAACTGTTGTTCGATGAAACGCTGCTCAAGAACGTGCAGGCGCCGGCGCTCAACGGTGAGTTCAGCGCGGAAGCGGCGATTCGCAGCCTACTGAAAAACGGCGCGTTCACCTTGATCAAGGTCGGCACTACTTACGTGGTGCGCCCCGACCAGGGCAAGGCCACCCAAAGCGGCGCGATCCAACTGGACGCCCTCAGCGTGATCGGCACCGGCAACGACGTCGACTCCAACACCGTCAACCGCTCCACCCTGAGCCAGGCAGACATCGACCGCTACCAGGCCAATAACATTCCAAGCCTGTTGCAAACCCTGCCCGGCGTCAGCCAGGGCGGCTCGCTGAAACCGGGCGGCCAGACCATCAACATTCGTGGCTTTGGCGATGCCGAAGACGTGCCGCTGACCGTCGACGGCGCGACCAAAAGCGGCTTTGAGCGCTACCAGCAGGGCACGGTGTTTATCGAGCCCGAGCTGATCAAAAGCATTGAAGTCGAGAAAGGCCCCAACTCCCCGTTCACCGGCAACGGCGGTTTTGGCGGCACGGTCAACATGACCACCAAGGACGCCCCGGACCTGCTTCAAGACGGCCGCAACAGCGGCGCGATGCTCAAATACGGTTACTCCAGCAACGACCACGAACAGGTCTACAGCGGCGCCGTGTATGGCCGCACCGACGACGGCCGTTTCGATGCCTTGGCGTACCTCACCCAACGCGACGCGCGACATGAAAGTCGCCGCCGAGCTGCCGAACGAGAACAACCAATACCCGATCAACCCCAAACGCCTGCCGAATACCGCCCAGGATGTGGATGGCAAGCTGTTCAAGGTCAACGCACACCTCACCGATGAACACAGCGTTGGCGTGTCTTACTCACGCTCCCAGAGCAATCGCTGGACACCGTTCTCGGCGGCCAGCTACCCGACGCCGCCGACCCAGGCCAACATCGACCGCTACGGCTACGAAGGTGCGTTGAAGCGTTTTTTAGCGCAGCGCGACACCACCGACACCACCTGGTCCGGCAAGTATGAATACACGCCGCTGAACAACCCGCTGGTGGACCTGAGCGTCAAATACTCGCAGTCCAACACCGACCAGACCGACGAGCGCGACGCCACCGCCTTTTACCAACTGGCCAGCGGCGGGCGCAAGATGGATACGGCCTACACCGATAAGCACCTCGACATCCGCAACGTCAGCCTGTTTGACACCGGCCCCTTGCAACATGCGCTGACCACCGGGGTGCAGGTCCGCAAGCACATCCGCGAAACCGAGATGTGGATGCCCGGCGCCACTTACGACACCGCGCGCTACAACTATGGGCATTTCCAGCCGGGCTTTATGCCGCACGGCAAGGTCGACACCAACAGCTTCTTCATTCAGGACGCGCTGACCGTGGGCGACGTGACGATCACTCCGTCCCTGCGCTACGACCATGTGCGCAACCGCGGCGAAGGCAACGATGCGCCGTACTACAACAACCCGGACCCGGCCATCGGCCACGATTACAGCGACCGCACCTACACCGGTTGGTCGCCGCGCCTGGCGCTGTTCTGGAACGTTACCCCGCACTTGGGGCTGTTCGCCAACTGGAGCAAAACCTGGCGTGCGCCGGTGATCGACGAGCAGTATGAAGTACAAGGCCTGGGCAACCGCACCGCCACCAGCGTTGACCTCGACCCGGAACGCATCACCTCAATCACCGCGGGCAGCGTTTTAAGCTTCGACAACCTGATTGCCCAGAGCGATAACCTGCAAGTGCGCACCACCCTCTTCCACAACAAAGTCGACGATGAAATCTTCAAGGCTACCGGCGTCGGCTGCCAGAATCAGGCGATTAATGGCGGCACGATTTCCACGGCTTGCCCAGCGGGGGCGATGCCCAATTACCGCAACATCGGCGGCCTGACGATCAAGGGTTTTGAGCTGGAATCGTTTTACAACTCCACCTACCTGTTCGGCTCGGTGTCGTTCGCCTATGCCAAAGGTCAACACGAAGGCGCCTACACCAACCCATGGGGCCCGGATGTGTCGGCACGCGATATACCGCCGACCAAATGGGTGGTGGTACTCGGCACCCACCTGCCGGCGTGGGACGCGCAAGTCGGCTGGATGGGCCAGTTCATCGGCGCCACCGACCGCCTGCCCAGCGACAAATATTCCAGCGGCCCGGGCAGCAGCGTGGGCGACCTGTTCTACGACCAATACGCCAACAAGGCTTACAACACTCAAGGCCTGTTCGCCAAATGGAAACCGCAACAGGCTTACCTCAAAGGCACCGAGGTAAACCTCACCGTGGACAACCTGTTCAATAACAACTTCCGCCCGGCCTTGAGCGGCGACCGCGCCTACACCAAAGGCCGTGATGCAAAGATCAGCGTCACGCGGTTCTTCTAAAGGCTGACACGGTTAATGTGTGTGCGGCTTGCTCCGATGGCGGTGTGCCAGATAACTATTTTTCAACTGACACACCGCAATCGCGAGCAAGCCCGCTCCCACAGAAAGCAAAAAAAAGCAGATCTGCTGTGTATGCAAAAGCCGCCTTTGATCTGCTTAAACCACTCACTGTTAAACCACGATGGCCGCCCACGGATTCAAGCCTGCCTGATGTGGGAGCAGGTGTTCAGTTCAGGTAGCCATCCACACGCAGCAAGGTTTCCAGGCAGTGCTCGGTGATGTGGTAGAACGCCTTCAGCGCCTGGATTTTCTCCAGTAACTGCGCGTTGTCCAGCGGCTGGTTGCGCTTGACCGCCAGGATCATCTTGTTCTTGTTGGTGTGTTCCAGCGAGATGAACTCGAACACCTTGGTCTCGTAGCCGCAGGCTTCAAGGTATAACGCGCGCAAGCTGTCGGTGACCATCTCTGCCTGCTGCCCCAAATGCAGGCCGTATTGCAGCATCGGCTTGAGCAACACCGGGCTTTGGATCTGCAGGCGAATCTGCTTGTGGCAGCATGGCGAGCACATGATGATCGACGCACCCGAGCGGATGCCGGTATGAATCGCGTAGTCGGTGGCAATGTCACAGGCGTGCAGCGCAATCATCACGTCCAACTCGCTGGGCGCCACGCTGCGCACGTCACCGCATTTGAAAACCAAACCGGGATGCTCCAGGCGCGCGGCAGCGGCGTTGCACAAGCTGACCATGTCTTCGCGCAGCTCCACGCCCGTCACTTCACCCTCGGCCTTGAGCGTGTTGCGCAGGTAATCGTGAATCGCGAAGGTCAGGTAACCCTTGCCCGAGCCGAAATCGGCCACGCGCACCGGCTGGTCCAGCTTCAACGGTGAGGTGGTCAGCGCATGGCTGAACACTTCGATGAACTTGTTGATCTGCTTCCACTTGCGCGACATCGACGGGATCAGCGCCTGCTTGGCGTCGGTCACGCCGAGGTCGGCGAGGAACGGCCGGCTGAGGTCAAGGAAGCGATTTTTCTCGCGGTTGTGCTCAGCCGTAGGCGCCTCGCGCAATTGCTGCGGCTTGCTTTTGAACAGCGAGCTTTTGTTCTTCTTGCTGTATTCCAACTGAGCTTCGTCGGTCAGCGACAGCAAGTGCGCGTTCTTGAACGACGCCGGCAACAGCTCGGCAATCGCCGCCACAGCGTCGGCCAGCGCGAAGTTCTTGGTGATGTCACGGGTCTTGTAGCGGTAGACGAAGGACAGGCACGGCTGCTCCTTTACCGTCACCGGCTTGATAATCAGCCGCTGCAACTCGGCTTCCTCGCCTGCGTACTTGGCCAGCACCAGCTTGATAAACGCATGCTGCGCGAGGCTTGCGCTGAGCAGTTCGATGAACTGGGCGTGATGATCCGGCGCAGGGCGGGCAGGTTGAGCGGTGGCAGACATGAACAAAAACGCCTCGGGCTGAGAATGCCGGGCATTTTAGGGTGGATAAGCAGTGAGGGCACGGAGAATTTAGCAAATATCACCAACGGTCAATGCACACCCGGCCATTAACTGAAATATTACGCCGCCTCTTAATGCCCATTAAGAGGCAGCACTTACCGCACGTTAAGCAGTTCAATTAACAAAATGGTAGGGGCCAGAGCGATACCAATAAGACCATTTACCATTGCTTAACTTATAGCAATAACAGAGATTATAAGTCCCTGGCGGAGTGTTAAACGTTACCGAAAAGCCAAAAGGATTGGTATTGATTGGAACATCGATCCACTGATAGTTCCCCCCCCAGGCAGGGTCCTTTCCATTAGGGTACAGCCGCAGCGACACCTCCACATCACTTGAACTTTGACCTGTGGGTCCCAGCACCTTGAAGTAGGTTCCCAGCTTTATGGTCGTTCCTTGAACCGGCTGCTGCAAAGCACGCGCCTGAACGACAGGATTTTTTCCAGGGGACGGACCCTCTGAAGCACGCGAGCCGACATATTCATGTGCGATAGAACCTTGATCTTCGGGCATGACAATAATCTCCAGTTTCAACTATTGACTCATTATTTGGAGATGTTATTGGGCGCCCTAAAATCAAGAAGCCATACCTGTGAATACTACCAGTTCCGACCAAAGGCAACTAAGGCCTACTCCAGGACGATCAGGCGATTCGGCAACTCATTACGCGCCTGCGTCACCGGCACATGCACCTTGAGCAACTCGCCACAGGCCTCGATGCACGCAATAAACCCCGCCAACGTCTGCCCCTGTTTCACCTGCTGGGTGAACGTCTTGACGATGCCATCCCAACTGTCGTCATGCATGCGTTTGGAAATACCTTCGTCCACCAGGATCTCCACATAGCGCTCCGCCTCGCTGACAAAAATCAGCACGCCGGTGCCGCCTACCGTGTGGTGCAGGTTCTGCTCCAGAAACTGCCGCCGCGCCAGGTTCGAGGCGCGCCAGTGGCGCACGGATCGCGGGATCAACCGCGTGGTGATTTTGGGCAAACGAAACACCAGGCACAGCACGATAAACGTCGCCCATTGCGCCAACAGCAAGGTGTACATGGTCAGGAAGCCCGACAAATAATGCACCACACCGGGCACCACCAGGGCGATCAGGCTGGCCCACAGCAACGGGATGTAGGCGTAATCGTCGGCACGCGCGGCCAGCACGGTGACCAGTTCCGCGTCGGTATTTTTTTCGACGCGGGCGATTGCCTCGGCGACCTGGCGTTGTTCGTGTTCACTCAGTAATGCCATGGTTGATGCTCTGTTCCAGTTATTGTCATTACCAGCCGCCCGAGGCACCGCCACCGCCAAAACCACCGCCGCCGCCTCTGAAGCCACCCCCACCGCCGCTGCCACCGCCACCGCCGCGCCCACTGCTGCTGAGGATAGCCAACAGGATCGCGCCCACTGGCAGGCCCATGCGATTGCACAGCCACAACACGCCGATCAGCAAAACAAACAAGCCGATGGAAAACCCTGGGTTATCCTTGGCGAAATTTGCGTCCGCCACATGCGCCGGCACTGCCAACGGCTCACCGCCGACCACCTGCACCATCGCCGCAACGCCGTCGCTGATGCCCTGGCTGAAATTGCCGGCCTTGAACTTGGGCGCGATCACCTGGTTGATGATCACCCACGACTGCGCATCCGTCAGCACACCTTCAAGGCCGTAGCCGACTTCGATGCGCAGCTTATGCTCATCGCGGGCGAC
Organism: Pseudomonas kitaguniensis; assembly: GCF_009296165.1. Taxonomy (GTDB): domain Bacteria; phylum Pseudomonadota; class Gammaproteobacteria; order Pseudomonadales; family Pseudomonadaceae; genus Aquipseudomonas; species Aquipseudomonas kitaguniensis. The sequence continues at coordinate 85,301 of NZ_VUAZ01000105.1, forward strand.
AATCAGCAGCGCGCCGTTGTCCTTGCCCTTTTGGCCGATGCCCCACTGGCGGCCCAATTGGTAACCGTAGTCTTCAATCGGCACGCCCTGCAGGTCGGGCACCGTGACCACCACAACCTGGGCGCCACGGCTTTGCTCCAACGCCTGCAATTGCTGGGTGATTTGCTCGCGCGTTGCCGGGTCGATCATTTGGGCGCTGTCTACCACCCGCCCGGTCAACGCCGGGAAGGTCAGCGCCGCCTGAGCAGCGCCCACGCAGGCCAACAACCACAGCGCCAGGCCTATCCGTAATAAACGCATCGACACCTCGCAACAGCCTTATTTGAACTTCACTTGCGGCGCTTTATCAGCGTCGGCACTGGTGGCTTCAAACGTGGCACGAATCGGCAAGTCGCTGTACATCACGCTGTGCCACAGGCGACCAGGGAAGGTGCGAATCTCGGTGTTGTACGCTTGCACCGCTTGGATAAAGTCGCGACGAGCGACGGCAATCCGGTTTTCGGTGCCTTCAAGTTGCGATTGCAGGGCCAGGAAGTTCTGGTTGGCCTTGAGGTCCGGGTAACGCTCGGACACCACCATCAAGCGGCTGAGTGCGCCGCTGAGGCCGTCCTGGGCTTGCTGGAACTGCTTGAGTTTTTCCGGGTTGTCGAGCGTGCTGGCGTCCACTTGAATCGAAGTGGCCTTGGCCCGCGCTTCAATCACCGCGGTGAGCGTGTCTTGCTCATGCGCCGCGTAGCCCTTGACCACTTCCACCAGGTTGGGGATCAGGTCGGCGCGCCGTTGGTACTGGTTCTGCACCTGGCCCCAGGCGGCCTTGGCCTGTTCGTCCAGGGTGGGAATGGTGTTGATGCCGCAACCGCTGAGCACGCTGCTGATCAGAAGCAAAGCTGCGGCCTTCAGGCCCCAGCGCGAATAGTGTGCTGCTTGCATGGTGGTTCTCCTGGCGTAACTTGATGGTATTTGATCGCTGACCCTATCGATCACGCGCTTGAGGCATAATCGGCTACCGCTACTGGATTGCATCGAATCAATCAGCTAAAAGATGCGCTGGGTGACTGATAGTTCATAAAGAGCGCCGACGTGTGGCGTTTTTACTGCCGTAACACTCAAACAACAACATATGTTCCCCACATTTTGGCAGAACAGCGCATTTTTGCTGTGCCGTGAGCCGAAAAAGGATATTCATGAAAAAGCTGTGTTTGCTCGGCCTTGTTGCCACGCTGGCCACCCACCCCGTTTGGGCAGAAACAACGCCTGCTGCGCTTAAAGACAAGGACGCGTTTGTCAGCGACTTGCTCAAGCAGATGACCCTTGATGAAAAAATCGGTCAATTGCGCCTGATCAGCATCGGCCCCGAAATGCCCCGCGAGCTGATCCGCAAGGAAATCGCCGCCGGCCACATCGGCGGCACGTTTAATTCGATCACCCGCCCGGAAAACCGTCCGATGCAGGACGCAGCCATGCGCAGCCGGTTGAAGATCCCGATGTTCTTCGCCTACGACGTGATCCACGGCCACCGCACGATTTTCCCGATCAGCCTGGCCCTGGCCTCAAGCTGGGACATGGACGCCATCGGCCGCTCCGGGCGCATTGCCGCCCAGGAAGCCGCCGCCGACAGCCTCGACATCACCTTTGCGCCGATGGTCGACATCTCGCGCGACCCGCGCTGGGGCCGCACCTCTGAAGGGTTTGGCGAAGACACGTACCTGACGTCGCGTATTGCCGAGGTGATGGTCAAGGCCTTCCAGGGCACCAACCCGGCGAATGCCGACAGCCTCATGGCCAGCGTCAAGCACTTTGCCCTGTACGGCGCGGTGGAAGGCGGTCGCGACTACAACGTGGTCGACATGAGCCCGGTCAAGATGTACCAGGACTACCTGCCGCCGTACCACGCGGCAATCAAGGCCGGGGCCGGCAGCGTGATGGTGGCGTTGAATTCGATCAACGGCGTGCCCGCCACCGCCAACACCTGGCTGATGAACGACCTGCTGCGCAAAGACTGGGGCTTCAAAGGCCTGGCCGTCAGCGACCACGGCGCAATCGTCGAGCTGATCAAGCACGGCGTGGCCAAAGACGGGCGTGAAGCCGCCAAGCTGGCGATCAAGGCCGGTATCGACATGAGCATGAACGACTCGCTGTACGGCAAGGAATTGCCTGGGCTGCTCAAGTCCGGCGAGATCGAGCAAAGCGACATCGACAACGCCGTGCGCGAAGTGCTCGGCGCCAAGTACGACATGGGCCTGTTCAAAGACCCGTACCTGCGCATCGGCAAGGCCGAAGATGACCCTGCCGACACCAACGCCGAGAGCCGCCTGCACCGCAGCGACGCACGCGACATCGCGCGCCGCAGCCTGGTATTGCTGAAAAATCATAACGACACGCTGCCACTGAAAAAATCCGCGACCATCGCACTGGTGGGCCCGCTGGCCAAGGCGCCGATCGACATGATGGGCAGTTGGGCCGCCGCCGGTAAACCTGAACAATCGGTGACCCTGCTCGACGGCATCAATGCCGTGATCGGCGAAAAAGGCAAAGTAATCTACGCGCGTGGCGCCAACATCACCAACGACAAGGCCGTGGTCGACTACCTCAACTTCCTCAACTTCGATGCCCCGGAAGTAGTGGATGATACCCGCCCGGCGCAGGTGCTGATCGACGAAGCCGTCAAAGCCGCCAAGGAGGCCGACGTAGTGGTTGCCGCCGTGGGCGAATCGCGTGGCATGTCCCATGAGTCCTCCAGCCGTACCGACCTGAACATTCCGCAAAGTCAGCGCGACCTGATCAAGGCCCTGAAAGCCACCGGCAAACCGCTGGTACTGGTGCTGATGAATGGCCGCCCACTGTCGATTGTCGATGAGAACCAACAGGCCGACGCCATTCTGGAAACCTGGTTCGCCGGCACCGAAGGCGGCCACGCCATCGCCGACGTGCTGTTCGGGGACTACAACCCGTCGGGCAAGCTGCCGATCACCTTCCCACGTTCGGTAGGGCAGATTCCGACGTACTACAGCCACCTGACCATCGGCCGGCCGTTCACTCCGGGCAAGCCGGGCAACTACACCTCGCAGTACTTCGATGACGTCACCGGGCCGCTGTTTCCGTTTGGTTACGGCCTGAGCTATACCACGTTCAGCCTGTCGGACATGGCGCTGTCGTCCACCACCCTGAACAAGACCGGCAAGCTCGACGCCAGCGTCACGCTGAAAAACACCGGCAAGGTAGACGGCGAAACCGTGGTGCAGCTGTATATCCAGGACGTGGCCGGCTCGATGATCCGCCCGATCAAAGAGCTGAAAAACTTCCAGAAGGTCATGCTCAAAGCGGGTGAAGAGCGCACGTTGCACTTCACCATTACTGAGGAAGACTTGAAGTTCTATAACGCCCAGCTCAAGTTCGCGGCGGAACCTGGCGAGTTCAATGTACAGATCGGCCTGGATTCCCAGGCGGTGCAGCAGCAGACCTTCGAGTTGCTGTAAAACCCGCAGCCCCTCTTTTTTGAAGAGGGGCTTGCGCACTGGCCCATCTCGGCCAGTAAAGGCGAACGTTCACTCATCGAAGCAAGCAAAGTCCTACATTACCCACCCTACTCATTCGCACATCCTGTCAGCCCATTTTTTACAGGTGTGTGTGGATTATGTCGCCCACGAAAAACGCCCAAGCGGTAGCCAAAAAAGCGCCCGCTCAATCATCGTTCAAGCTAAGTGCGATTAGCCTTTGTGTACTCGGCAGCCTGTCGGTCATGCCTGTTGAGGCCGCGAGTTATGTCGAACAAGGCCGGCTGCACGATGCTGCCAGTTGGCGCAGTGAAGAGTTCAAGAAAGACTGGGGGCTGGGTGCGGTCGGCGCTGACTACGCCTATGCCAGAGGCCTGAGTGGCGCGGGAGTGCAGGTAGGGGTTTACGATTCTGGAACCGACTTGCGCCATCACGAGTTTGCCGGCAAGCCCAATTACGGCGTGCGCCTGGCAGCCCCCGGTTGTATGAGTGAGGCGGTGCTGGACGGTGGTTGCTTCTTCACCGAGGGCGACCGTTCCCAAGTGAACGTAATCGCCTCATTGCCGCCGCAGGCATTGCTCGGCCTGGAGGAAGCCATTGCCAACGGCGACCTCACCAGAGAGGAGGTGGATGACTATCTCAAACAGGTGGGTGCTCGATACAACCCGCACGGCAGCCATGTTGCTGGCAGAATACTCGCCAATCGTGATGGCTCCGGGGTTCAGGGTGTAGCCTACGCCGCCAACTTGAGTGCGGTGCGCAGGTTCAGTAATACCTACCTGGCCGGGCCGGGTTTGAGTGCTTTCAACGTTACCAATGTACCGCCGGAGGCAGTCAACATCGCGTACGCCCAACTGCACGAGCAAAATGTGCGAGTCGTCAATCATAGTTGGGGACCCACAACCCCCCTCGCGGACGAGGCGGCACTGGACAGATTTTTAGGCCAAATCAACCAATTTCCAGAGCTCAAAGCCATAGCAGACGGCGCGATCAAATACGACATGCTGCAGGTATGGGCAGCAGGCAATACGCAGACAACCAACGCCTCACCGCAAACAGCACCCTTCGCGGGACTTCATTCAAGCCTGCCACGGGCAATCAAGGAGCTGGAGCCCTATTGGCTGACCGTGGTAAACCTCAATCAAGGCCTGACCTTGAGCGATCGCTCCTACCGTTGCGGCTTTAGCAAAGACTGGTGCCTGGCGGCGCCGGGAACCGATATCACCTCAGCTTGGGTCACGGGGACCATCAACACCGAAAACCACTATAACGATGAAGGTGAAGCCGACGGTTTTCAAATCACCGGCGATAATCCCGACTTCGGTTACCTGACTGCGTCCGGCACCTCCATCGCCGCCCCCCACGTCACCGGTGGCCTGGCACTGCTGATGGAGCGTTTCCCCTACCTCGACAACCCGCAAATCCGCGACATATTGCTCACCACCGCCACCGACCTCGGCGAACCAGGCGTAGACGACGTCTACGGCTGGGGCCTGATGAACCTGAAAAAAGCCATCGATGGCCCCGGCCAGTTGCGCGTCGACACCCACGTCAACATGGACCGCCCCGC
>NZ_VUAZ01000106.1 GCF_009296165.1 Pseudomonas kitaguniensis
AAAAGTGACTCGCTGTAAATGCGAAACCAATATAAGCCATAACCCAAATACCGGATGTATACCCAATCCAAAGAACACCCCGCGCCAGTTTGCTGCGCGACAGCGCAACACCAAATGCACTGGAGCCTCCCACACCCCCTCAACTGTACGGATAAACTCGCGCTTAGCTGTAGGCCCGCAATCGGCGAAGGTTGTGGCTAGATGGGCTTCCCTTGAAGCCCTTTTGATCCCGGTCCCGCCACCATGAGTTCGCGCGAAAACACCGGCATGGCCCTCGGCCTGCTGGGCGTCATCATCTTCAGCCTCACCCTGCCCTTCACCCGCATCGTGGTGCAGGAAATGCACCCGCTGCTCAATGGCCTGGGCCGCGCGTTGTTGGCGGCAATCCCGGCGGCGGCACTGTTGCTGTGGCGGCGTGAACGCTGGCCGACCTGGCGCCAGGTGCGCGGGTTGTGCCTGGTGATTGCCGGCGTGATCCTGGGCTTCCCGGTGTTGTCGGCGTGGGCCATGCAAACGTTGCCGGCGTCGCATGGCGCGCTGGTCAATGGCTTGCAACCACTGTGCGTGGCGCTGTATGCGGCGTGGTTGTCGCACGAGCGGCCGTCGAAAGCCTTTTGGGCCTGCGCGGCGCTGGGCAGTGTGTTGGTGTTGAGTTATGCGTTGATCAGCGGTGCCGGCAGTATCCAGGCGGGCGATTTGCTGATGCTCGGCGCGATTGCCGTGGGCGGTTTAGGCTATGCCGAAGGTGGCCGGTTGGCCAAGGAGATGGGCGGCTGGCAAGTGATTTGCTGGGCACTGGTGCTGTCGACACCGGTGTTGATCGGCCCCGTGTGGTACTTGGCGGTGCAGCATCAAGGTGCGATTTCGATGCGTGCCTGGTGGGCGTTCGGCTATGTGTCGTTGTTCTCGCAGTTTCTGGGGTTCTTTGCCTGGTACGCCGGGTTGGCCATGGGCGGGATCGCCCGGGTCAGCCAGATCCAGCTGTTGCAGATATTCTTCACCATCGCGTTTTCAGCGTTGTTTTTTGGTGAGCATATCGAGCCGATTACCTGGCTGTTTGCCGGTGGCGTAATCGTGACAGTGATGCTTGGGCGCAAGACTGCGGTGCAGCCTGCGCCCGTGCTGAAGGTCAACACTGCCTGATGTGGGAGCAGGTGTTCAGTTCAGATACGGCCTGAGCTATACCACGTTCAGCCTGTCGGACATGGCGCTGTCGTCCACCACCCTGAACAAGACCGGCAAGCTCGACGCCAGCGTCACGCTGAAAAACACCGGCAAGGTAGACGGCGAAACCGTGGTGCAGCTGTATCTCCAGGACGTGGCCGGCTCGATGATCCGCCCGATCAAAGAGCTGAAAAACGTCCAGAAAGTCATGCTCAAAGCGGGTGAAGAGCGCACGTTGCACTTCACCATTACTGAGGAAGACTTGAAGTTCTATAACGCCCAGCTCAAGTTTGCCGCGGAACCTGGCGAGTTCAATGTACAGATAGGGCTGGACTCCCAGGCGGTGCAGCAGCAGACCTTCGAGTTGCTGTAATACGTGCAGCCCCCTCTCGCCAAAGAGGGGGCTTGCGCACTGGGCGACCTTAGCCAGTAAAAAGTTAACTTTCACACCTCGCTACAAGCCAAGTCCTACATCATTTCCCCGGCACATTCACACACCCTGTGAGCCCAATTTTTTTACAGGTGTGCGGACAATGTCGCCCACGAAAACTACCCGAGCCGCAGTTAGCAACGCGCCCGCTCAATCATCTTTCAAGCGAAACGCCATCGCGTTTTGTGTACTCGGTTGCCTGTCGGGCATGCCTGTGCAAGCCGCACGTTATGTCGAACAAGGCCAGCTGCACGATGCCGCCAGTTGGCGCAGTGAAGAGTTCAAGAATAACTGGGGGCTGGGCGCAATCGGCGCCGATTACGCTTATGCAAGAGGGTTGAGTGGCGCCGGGGTTAGAATGGGCGTTTACGACTCCGGCACCGATTTGCGCCATAGCGAGTTTGCGGGAAAACCCAATGAAGGCGTGCTCATGGCTGACACTGGCTGCATGAGTGGAACCGTGCTGGAAAAAGGCTGCTTCTACACCGAAGGTGATCGCGCTGCGGTAACCCTTATAGACTCATTGCCACCTGAAGCATTGGCGAGCCTTGAAGAACTTATTGCCGACGGCATTCTCACCAGAGCGGAACTTGATAATTATCTCGCGGTTGTAGGCGCTAACTATGACGCGCATGGCACTCACGTTGCAGGCACAGCACTCGCCAATCGTGATGGCAACGGCGTTCATGGAGTGGCTTACGCGGCCAACTTGAGTGCGGTGCGCAAGTACGGCAATACCTACCTGGCAGGCCCCATTTCCATCACAGATATAGTGCGTGCGCCTCTTCCTACAGCGGCAGCGGTAGACGTCGCCTATGCCCAATTGCACAGACAGAATGTGCGTGTGGTCAATAATAGTTGGGGCAGTGCATTTTCTCCTGTGAATGAAACAGAGCTGGACATCGCGCTAGGCCAAACCGACACCTTCGTTTATGCAGAACTCAAAGCCATCGCAGACAACACTATCAAGTATGGGATGCTGCAAGTCTGGTCAGCAGGCAATGTAAGCGTGGCAAACGAATCCCCCCAAAAGGCACCCAATTCCGGACTTCATCCCAGCCTGCCACGTGCCATTGCAGAGCTGGAGCCCTATTGGTTAACGGCCGTCAACGTAAATAAAGACATGACCCTGGGTGATTACTCAAAACGCTGCGGCTTTAGCAAAGACTGGTGCCTGGCCGCACCCGGAACCGATATCAACTCGTCCTGGGTTACAGGTTCAATACAAACCGAAAACCACAATGACCAAGACGGGAATGTCGACGGGTTCGCAGTGACAGGTGATACACCCCAGTTAGGCTATGCGTTAAGTTCCGGCAGCTCGATGGCCGCCCCCCACGTCGCCGGTGGTCTGGCGTTGTTGATGGAGCGCTTCCCCTACTTGAGCAACCCGCAAATCCGCGACATATTGCTCACCACCGCCACCGACCTCGGCGAACCAGGCATAGACGACATTTACGGCTGGGGCCTGATGAACCTGAAAAAAGCCATCGACGGGCCCGGCCAGTTAAGGGTTGATACCAGCGTCAACATGGACCGCCCCGC
>NZ_VUAZ01000107.1 GCF_009296165.1 Pseudomonas kitaguniensis
GTAAATACCGTTCTTGCCATGCGCGGCCATGGCTTGGTTGCTGCGCACGCTGATCATCAACTTGATATCAATCCAGTCAATGCCCTGAGCCTTGAGCTTGGGTAACTCGCGCTCCAGCACCGCCAGGGTTTGTGGATAAGGGTGACCGATCATCACCGCCGAGCCCTGTTTGTGCGCGAGCTTGATCGCCGTTTGCAGCTGCGTGGTAATCGCCGCCTCGGTGCGCTCGTCATCGAGAAATACATCCCGCGAGACATGCGCCAAGCCGATCTTCTGCGCCTCGGCGGCGGCCACGGTTTGCGCGCTGGTACGGCTGTCGACGAAGAATTTGTTACGCCGTTGCAACTCGCCCATCAACCAGGCCATGGCCGCTGGTTGCGCGGTCATGCGGCTGCCCATGTGGTTGTTGATGCCGGCGGCGTAGGGCACGGCGTTAAACGCGGCGTCCAGGCGTTTGCTGAGTTCTTCGATAGGCAGGTCGGGGTGCCAGGCGAACGGGCCGGTGGCGGGGTCCATGGGCATGTGCAAGATCACGATCTTGCCGGCCTTGTGCGCTTCGCGGGCGAGTTCGGCGGCGTGGGGTGTGTCGGGCATGATCGCCGTGGTGACCGGCCCAGGCAAAGCCAGCACGCGACGATCCCGGGGCAGGTTTTGCCCCAGGTCATCGATGATCAGTGTCAGGTAGGCTTTGTGCGGCTCGCTCGCGTCGCGTGGGCGACCCCGGCGAAGCTGCACAGCACAGCGAAGATCAGGGCAACCCGCATATCAACGGCTACGCGTGATGCTCAGGCCTTTAAGCAGGCTGAGCGCCTGGGCCAGTTGGTAGTCATCATCCTGCGGCATCGGCTTGGCTTTGGCGCCACTGCCGGTTGGCTGGTCGGCGCCGCCGTTGCCATTGCCCAAGTGACCTTGCAGGTCGGCTTCCTTGTAGTACTCGCTGTCGATCTCGTTGGTGATCTTGGCTTTGCGTACTTCGATGTCCGGGACGATGCCTTGGGCCTGGATAGAGCGACCGTTTGGGGTGTAGTAAAGCGCCGTGGTGATCTTCAGTGCGCGCTCGTTGTTCAGCGGCAACACGGTTTGCACCGAACCCTTGCCGAAGCTGGTGGTGCCCATCAATACGCCGCGTTTTTGGTCTTGCAGGGCACCGGCGACGATTTCCGACGCCGAGGCGCTGCCGCCGTTGATCAACACCGCCAGCGGTACGTTTTCGCTGAGGTCATTGCCGGTGGCCGAGAAGCGCAACTCGGAGTTGGCGATACGGCCCTTGGTGTAGACGATCAGGCCTTTGCTGATGAAGTGGTCAACAACCTCGACCGCAGCCTGCAACACGCCGCCCGGGTTGTTACGCAAGTCGAGCACGATACCGTTGAGCTTCTTGCCGTTGTCCTTGCGCAGCTTGGCCAGGGCCTTGGCCACTTCGTCGCCGGTTTTGACCTGGAACTGGGTGATACGGATGTAACCGTAGCCCGACTCCAGCAGTTGGCTCTTCACGCTCTTGACCGTGATAGTCGCGCGGGCCAGGGTCACGTCAAACGGGTTGCCGCCGTCGCGCACCAGGGTCAGGGTGATTTTTTGGCCGAGCTTGCCGCGCATCTTGTCGACAGCTTCGGTCATGCTCTGGCCGCGTGTTGGCTGGCCGTTAATCTTTACGATCAAGTCGCCGGCCTGAATGCCGGCCTTGGAGGCTGGTGTGTCGTCGATTGGCGAGACCACTTTGATCTGGCCGTCTTCGGAGCCGACTTCGATGCCCAGGCCGCCGAATTCACCGCTGGTGCTTTCTTGCAGCTCGGCAAAATCTTCCGGGCCAAGGTAGGCAGAGTGCGGGTCGAGGTTGCTGAGCATGCCCTTGATGGCATTCTCCAGCAGCGTCTTGTCGTCTACAGGTTCGACATAAGCCGCCTTGATCCGGTCCATGACCTCGGCGAAGGTGCGCAACTCGTCCAGCGGCAGCGGCGCCTTGGTGGTCGCAGCCGTGGCGGCAGGTGCAGCCGGTGCGGCCTGGTCGGCGAAAGCCAGCGGCGCGCCGATCACCAGGGCGATCGTCAGGGCCAGCGAAGTGAGGCGGGACAAATGCAGCATGTCGAACGAACTCCTAATGTAGATGCGACCCTATCCTTGGGAACGGCACCATTGTGCGGGATCGCTCGGGCGACCCTGCTGACGAATAGCGAAGTACAGCGCCGGGGTGTCCTGGCCGCCACTGTTACCGACAGTGGAGATGGATTCACCCGCTTTTACAACATCACCTGCCGACTTGAGTAAAGTCTGATTGTGGCCGTAAAGGCTCAAATAGCCATTACCGTGGTCAAGAATCACCAATAAACCAGCGCCGCGCAGCCAATCGGCAAACACCACGCGCCCACCGTGGACGGCATGCACCTGGCTGCCGGCGGACGCGCTGATCATCACGCCGTCCCACTTGGCACGCGTGTCATCGCCACGGGTTTCACCAAAGCGTGCCAGCAGTCGACCATCAACGGGCCATGGAAGTTTTCCGCGAGCTGAAGCAAAAGGCCCACCGAACGACTCGCCAGCGCTGGAAACCAGCGGGCCTGCAGCCGTATGCGCCGGTTTACGCGGCGCGGGGGCGTCCGTCGTGGCTGCCATTTCGGCCTCACGCTGGCGCTTTTTTTCGGCTTCCTGCTGGGCGATCAGCGCTTTTTGCCGCGCTTCTTCGGCCTCACGCGCCTGGCGGGCCAGGGTTTCTTCGATGGTTTTAAGTACTTTGCCCAAGTCTGCCTGGTCCTGCTCACGGGCTTGCAGCTTGGCGTCGCGCGCTTTCACGTCGTCATTAAGCTTGGCCAGGGCCAATTGGCGCTCTTTGCGCACCTTGTCCAACTGGTCGCGCTGGGTGTCGAGGGCGGTTTTCTGGTCCATCAACTGCGACTGCTGGTCGGCAATTTCCTGCTCGACATTCGCCAACTGGCGCAAGGTTTCGTTAAACCCTTTTAATTGCGCCAGGCGCGCTTTGCTCAGGTAGTCGTAGTAAGTGAGGGTGCGCGCAAATTTTTCCGGGTTCTGCTGGTTGAGCAACAGCTTGAGGTATTCCTGGCGGCGCTCTGGTACGCGGCGCGGGCCTGAATCGCAATCAAGCGTTGCTGTTCAACGCGTGCGCTCTGGAGTTTTTTTTTCTCAGCGTCGAGTCGCTCCAGTTCCGACTCGCTCTTCTTTAATTCTTTTTGCAGCTCCTGGACCTGCTTCTCTAGCTTGCCCATTTCGGTTTCCGTGCCGCGCAGGTCTTTCTGCACGCCGGATTTTTCTTCCTGGAGCTTGCCGAGCAGTTTTTTCAGCTCGGTAATGTCCTGACGCGTAGCGTCCAACTGTTGTTGGGTTTGTGCGCGCTCATCGGCAAACGCCGGTTGGAGCAGGCAGACTAAAGCTAGGGTAATCAAGGCGCGAAGCATAGAGGCGGGCGACACTAAAGAAAGGGACGGCCTAGTATGCCCGCCAAGCGCCGCAAAAAAAACGCCTCAACGCTAACTGCTTTGAGGCTTTCGTCATAAAAAGCGATTTAGGGCGCTTTAATCCGGTGGATGACTGGCTAAACCTTTCTTGCAGAAACGCTTTGAAATGCTCCTGCTGAACGGCTTATTACTTGCGGGAATAGACTCTCGAGCCCACTAATCGTTAGTCGGCGCGATCGGCAATGCCCTGTATTCATGAACTAAAAGGCCAGCGCACCTGGCTCGATTACGGTTTGCCCGATTTGCGTAGCCTCGACCGGGCTCTGCGTTCTTGTGCACTCAAGGAAGTGTTGCCAGGCAAGAACGTTACCGAGGCTGTTGAAATAGTAGCGTCGAACCTGGGACTTACCGATTCGGTGTGCTCACAGATTCATATAGCTTCTCCTTTAGGAGAGGTTTTGATTCAGCGTGCAACGTTGCAGCACATCGTTGAAAAGCGACAGGACGCCAGAGAACGTTACGTTAAATTTGCACTCGATACGCTGACAGGGCCGTTGGAGATTTGGCGTGTCGCTTACAGCGACGGCTCGGCTCGCCGGGCTTTTATTGGCGCCTATGAGACCAAACGGCAGATGCTGGTTGTAGTGAATATCCATGCAGGCAATATGCTCTGGAATTTCATGCAGACCGATGCCAAGGCATTGAACAAGCACCGCCATGGTGAGTTGCTCTACAAACGCTATCAACTTGTGTAGCAGGTAAAGAAAAGGGCAGTTCTTTCGAACTGCCCAAAATTACGTGCTTGATATTCATATACACACCCTCAAGCGGGGGTGTGGAGGTCTCACCCTGCGCTGATGTCCAGCCATCAACGGGGTTCCTACGCCAGTTATTGCCGCCGGAGGCAACTGGTTTCGCGCTCAGAACCATTATTGACGGGCTACTCGCTTTGAGCAACCCCTGAACCATTTCAGACTTGAATCAAATCAGACCAAAATCGAAGTGCCGGTCATCTCGGCTGGTTTTTCCAGCCCCAACAGTTTCAGCATGGTCGGCGCCACGTCTGCCAGTACGCCGCCTTCACGCACTTTCAGGTCGCGCTTGCCGACGTAGATGAACGGCACCGGCTCGGTGGTGTGGGCGGTGTGGGCTTGGCCGGTGGATTCGTCGGACATCTGCTCACAGTTGCCATGGTCAGCGGTGATCAGTGCTTCGCCGCCGACTTTTTCCAGTGCATCGACGATGCGGCCGACACACAGGTCCAGGCATTCCACGGCTTTGACCGCCGCTTCGAGGTTGCCACTGTGGCCGACCATGTCGCCGTTGGCGTAGTTGACCACGATCACGTCGAAACGCTGGTGCTCGATGGCGTCAACGATCTTGTCGGTCACCTGCGGCGCGCTCATTTCCGGCTGCAGGTCGTAGGTGGCAACTTTTGGCGACGGGATCAGGATGCGTTCTTCGCCTGGGAACGGCTCTTCACGCCCGCCGGAGAAGAAGAAGGTCACGTGGGCGTATTTCTCGGTTTCGGCGATACGCAGCTGGGTCTTGCCGTTTTTGGCCAGGTAATCGCCCAGTACGTTTTCCAGGCTGCCCGGCGCAAAGGCAGACGGGGCCGGGATGTTGGCGGCGTATTGGGTCAGCATCACGAACTCGACCTGTGGCTGGCGGGCGCGCTCGAAGTCCTTGAAGCCGGCATCCACGAACACATGGCTGAGTTCGCGGGCGCGGTCGGCGCGAAAGTTCATGAACACCACGGCGTCGCCGTCTTCAACTTTGACCGGTTCGCCGATGGTGGTGGCTTTGACGAATTCATCGCTCTCGCCGCGCGCATAGGCGGCTTGCAGACCTTCCTGGGCGGTGGCGGCATTGAATTCGGCTTGGCCGTCGACGATCAGGTTGTAGGCCTGGGCCACACGGTCCCACCGGTTGTCACGGTCCATGGCGAAATAGCGGCCGACCAGGCTGGCGATGCGGCCCTTGCCCAAAGCCGCGAAGGTGGTGTCGAGCAGTTCGATGGACGATTGCGCGCTTTTCGGCGGTGTGTCGCGGCCGTCGAGGAAGGCGTGCAGGTAAATCTTCTCGGCGCCGCGTTTGTAGGCCAGTTCGGCCATGGCCACCAAGTGGTCCTGGTGGCTGTGTACGCCGCCATCCGACAACAGGCCCATGATGTGCACGGCCTTGCCGGCTGCTGCTGCTTTATCTACCGCTGCGCAGAGGGTCGGGTTCTCGAAGAACTCGCCATCGCGGATTGATTTGGTCACGCGGGTGAAGTCTTGATAGACCACTCGTCCGGCGCCCAGGTTCATGTGGCCGACTTCCGAGTTGCCCATCTGGCCGTCCGGCAAGCCTACGTCCATGCCCGAACCCGAGATCAAACCGTTGGGTACGGTGGCGGCCAGGCGGTCGAGTACAGGCTTGCTGGCCGAGTACACGGCGTTGTCGTGGTGGCTTTCACTGTGTCCGAAGCCATCGAGAATTATCAGGACCAAAGGTTTAGGCGTAGTAGTCATAGATCCTCTCGCGGCGGTAATAAAGGAAGGCAATTTAAAAGTGAGTAGCAGTTTAAAGCGAAGTTCCGACGACGTCACCGCTTTACGGGGGTTGGCCGCCCCTGACGGCTGTGTATACTTACCGCCATTTTAACGCCCTGGAACCTCCTTGATGGTTGATCACCTGATTGCATTTGCCACTGCCCACTACCTGCTCGCGGGTGCCTTTGTCATCCTGCTGGCGCTGCTGATCGCTCATGAAATGAGCCGCGGTGGTCGCAGCCTGAGCACGTCGGAGCTGACCGCACTGGTCAACAAGGATGAGGCCGTTGTAGTGGATATTCGCCCGGTTAAGGATTTTGCCGCCGGCCATATCGTCGGCGCCCTGAACATTCCGCAGGACAAGCTGATCGCGCGCTTGGCCGAACTTGAAAAATACAAAGGCAAGACCATTATTCTGGTCGACGCCCAAGGCCAGCACGCCGGCACCCACGCCCGCGAGATGCTCAAGACCGGTTTCACCGCCGCCAAACTGTCCGGCGGTATCGGCAGCTGGAAGGCCGATAACCTGCCGCTGGTGAAGTGATATGAGCCAGGTTGTCGTGTATTCCAGCGATTGGTGCCCTTACTGCATGCGGGCCAAAGCCTTGCTTGAGAAAAAGGGCGTTGCCTTCGAAGAAATCAAGGTCGACGGTAAACCCCAGGTGCGCGCCGAAATGGCCCAGAAAGCGGGGCGCACGTCCGTGCCGCAAATCTGGATCGGCGCCAAGCATATCGGTGGCTGCGATGACCTGTTCGCCCTGGAGCGCGCCGGTAAACTTGATGCGCTGCTCGCCTAAACCCTAAAAGACCCCAAGATCAAGAAGGATCTGCGATGACTGACCAACAGAACACCGAAGCAGCAGAAGCGCAAGGCCCACAATTCTCGCTGCAGCGTATCTACGTGCGTGACCTGTCGTTTGAAGCGCCGAAAAGCCCGGCGATCTTCCGCCAGGAGTGGACCCCAAGCGTTGCGCTGGACCTGAACACCCGTCAAAAAGCGCTGGAAGGCGACTTCCACGAAGTGGTGCTGACCTTGTCGGTTACCGTTAAAAACGGCGAAGAAGTGGCCTTCATCGCTGAAGTGCAACAGGCCGGTATCTTCTTGATTCAGGGCCTGGACGAGCAGTCCATGAGCCACACCCTGGGCGCGTTCTGCCCGAACATTCTGTTCCCGTATGCCCGTGAGACCCTGGACAGCCTGGTCACCCGTGGCTCGTTCCCGGCCTTGATGCTGGCGCCGGTGAACTTTGATGCCCTGTACGCTCAAGAGCTGCAGCGCATGCAAACAGAAGGTTCGTCGACCGTTCAGTAAGCCTGCGCGGTAAAAAAATGTGGGAGCTGGCAGGTGTGGGAGCAGGTATGCAGCTCTCACACTTGCCAACTCCCACATTTTGTTTATGCGCTACTTGAAGCCGAGTTGGCGCCAGCCTTCGTAGACGGCAACGGCTACGGTGTTGGATAAGTTCAGGCTGCGACAGCCCTCGCGCATCGGCAATCGCAGGCGATGGCCATCAGGCAGTGCATCAAGCACCTCGGCAGGCAGGCCCCGGCTTTCCGGGCCGAACAGGAAGGCGTCGCCTTCGGCAAAGCTTGCATCATGAAACGGCCGCGAGCCCTTGGTGGTGAACGCGAACAGCCGTGGCTGGCCGAGGCTTTCCAGGCAACTGGCCAAGTCGGCATGGCGCTGGAGTGTGGCGTACTCGTGGTAGTCGAGCCCGGCGCGGCGCAGGCGCTTGTCGTCCATGTCGAAGCCCAAAGGCTCGATCAAATGCAGGTGGCAGCCACTGTTGGCGCACAGCCTGATAACGTTGCCGGTATTCGGCGGAATTTCTGGTTGAAAAAGGATGACGTGAAACATGCACGGCTCCGAAGGCAAAGATGCGCTGCATTCTACCCCCGAAGAGGACCCAAGGCCGAAGCTATTGCCGAGGGTCTTGGGCTCGTTGGCGATTGTAGGCTTGATGGTCGGCTTGATGATCGGGCGCCTGACCACCGCGGACCCGGTCGAGTTGCAACAGGTAGAGACCGCAAGGGACAGCCTGGTGGTGTGGTTCAACAGCGAGCCCAAACTGCACGGCGAGCACATCGACGGCACCGTGGCGTTGTTGTTCGACGCGCAGGGCAACGCTGCCGCCGGGCAGCTCAAGGTCAGTGACAAGTGGGTGAACTGGCGCATCCGCAAAACCGATGGCGGCTTGCTGCTGAACCTGGTGGCGGCTCGGCCTTTGCGCGGGGAGTGGAACGGGGAGAAGGCCGATGGTCGCTGGCGACTGGAGATCCATCTCCAAGAGCAATAAAAGAGGGAATCCCCGGCCTGCCTGTACCAAGGTC
>NZ_VUAZ01000108.1 GCF_009296165.1 Pseudomonas kitaguniensis
GCGCGCCAAGTAGTGGATAAACTCAAGGATGGGCAATTCATGTTTTCCTGGTACCCGGACCAGCGCTGGTTGAAGTCATCGACGTACCTCAACTGCAAACCCCAACAGGTGGCGACTAGTCGTACACTCCGTGGTGGTTAGCCTGTCCCCACAGATAAAAGAGAGCGCCGCATGCTTTTACACACCTCCACCTGGATCGAGATCGGGCAGTTTCTGGAACGCAGCCGCACGCTGGTGATCCCCATCGGTTCCAACGAACAACACGGCCCCACCGGCCTGTTGGGCACCGACTGGATGTGCCCGGAGATCATCGCCCATGAGGCGCAGAAGAACGCCGACATCCTGATCGGCCCGACCTTCAATATCGGCATGGCCCAGCACCATTTGGGTTTTCCCGGCACCATTTCGTTGCGCCCTTCCACCTTCATCGCCGCAATTGGCGACTGGGTGCGCTCGTTGGCCGGGCACGGTTTCGAAAAAATCCTGTTTCTGAATGGCCACGGCGGCAATATTGCGACCATCGAAGCGGCGTTTTCCGAACTGTACGCCGAGGCCAGCTTCGCCCGCCGCCCTGCCGGGTTCGCGCTGAAGCTGGTGAACTGGTGGGACCTGGAAGGCGTCACCGACCTGGCCCACCGTCAATTCCCGGTCGGCCACGGCAGCCATGCCACACCCTCGGAAATCGCGGTGACGCAGTGGGCGTATCCGCACGCGATCAAGTCAGCCGACTATTCGCCCCAAATTGCCAACACCGGGCCGATCCGTGAAGCGCTGGATTTTCGCGCACGCTTCCCCGATGGGCGCATGGGCTCGGACCCGGCCCTGGCGACGGTGGAAAAGGCGGTGAATTGGTAGCGTTGGCGGCCAAAGGCCTGGTCAAGACCGTGAACAGCTTCAGCAACGAGCCAACACGTTAAGCCCTGCACCTAGCCAAATGTGGGAGCGGG
>NZ_VUAZ01000109.1 GCF_009296165.1 Pseudomonas kitaguniensis
CCTGGCGACGGTGGAAAAAGGCGGTGAATTGGTAGCGTTGGCGGCCAAAGGCCTGGTCAAGACCGTGAACAGCTTCAGCTAACGAGCCAACACGTTAAGCCCTGCACCTAGCCAAATGTGGGAGCGGGCTTGTCTCGCGATAACGGTGTATCAGTTGATATATTTACCGACTGATCTACCGCTATCGCGAGCAAGCCCGCACTTAAAGCGGTGTCAGCCCAGCCTACTTGCAATCCTGCGCTGCTTGCTCCAGCCGCGACGGTTTGAGCGCAGAAGCCAACGGCTTGCGCTCATACACAAAGACCTTGGTGCCGTCCTGCGACTTATAAGCCTCCAGCACATCATCCGCGGCAATCTTGCTGGTCAACAGCACCTTGGCGTGGCGCGAGTTCTGCGTCACGGTCGAGGTAATGCGGTGCTTTTCGAGCTTGGGCACGACGCATTGCACATAGCCTTCAGGGGTTTTGTCAGTCAGCAGGGTCAAGGTCGGAGCATTGGGAGCCGTCATACAACCGGTCAGTAACACACTGGCAAACGCCAGGGCCGGGACGAAAAAAGAGCGCATAAACATTCCTGAAAATAACCAATAGGGTTCACATCAATCCGCGCGTCATCCTGCGCGGACAAGCGCCTTGAGCGACGCATCAAACTGCTTCAAGGCACCTTGCTGTACATCACGCTGCTGTTCAATCTGCGCGGCAATCTCGGGCGCCGCCTTGCCATGCACCCACACCGACGACACCTGCTTGTGCACCGAGCCTTCAGCCTTGGCGATGTACTGCAGGTTTGCGTCATAGAAACGCGCAACAAAACGCGCATCCACTTGGTCGTTATGCTGGGTGAGCAATTGGTTATGCGCATCGAGCATGACCGCCACATCGGGATGCGCCTGCATCAGCTCATCCAGGCTGCGATAGAACGTCACGCTGCGAAAATTGCTCTGCAGCGAGCTCATTAACCAGTCAATCGCCAGTTCCGGGTCGGAGCTGTTGACGAACGCATCGCGGATGCGCCCATCGAGGGCACCCTTGGCGCCCTGCATGGCCATCGCGTGGTAGCGCTCAAGGTAACTGAGGTTTTCGCGGGTATTTTCGCTGTACAACACCCCCACCGACTGCTCGCGCCGCAGGGAGTCTACGCTACCGGCGAGTGGCAGAAAATGGCCCGTGCGCAGTTCATCCGCGATTGCCGGGGTGGCCAGCGCCGACGTGCCAAGCATCAGCAGCATTAAACCCAACTGGATAATCATCCTCATCGCGCTTTTCCTTGAACCGTGTTTCGATGTGGCGATTGTCCGCTTTTGGCGTAAAAACAGAACTTGCGTTGCATGATGGTGACTATTATCTGAAGCGATAGTGTCGCGCCGCCTGACCCCATAAAACCTATAAGGACCACGCCATGAAGCCCCACCAGAAAACCTTCGACCGCATCCGCGAAGCCGTATTGCCGGAGTTTCGTGAGCGGGTCGCCGATTACCTGGTCGACTATGAAAGTGTGTTGCAGGACGCCGCCGCCGAGGCCGCCACGCGCAGCGCCAGCGCCCAACAGTTGCGCGGTTACCTGCGCGGCTTGAACACCACGCGGGTGCTGGGCATGGCCGATTGGGAAGACCTCGACCGGCGCGTCTCTCAAGAATGGCTGTAACTTCCGGGTTTTTATGGGGGCATTCCTTGCGGGAATAGCGCGGCACGCAGCACGGCGAATAATGTTATAGAATAACGTCAAATTTTCGCGGTTGCCGATGGTGCTTGCCCATGAATGACGCTGTTCCCTTACGCCAACGCCTGCTCTGCATCGACGCTCTGCGCGGTTTAGTGATTCTGTTTATGTTGCTTGACCACGTGCGCGAAACCTTCTTGATGCACCGCCAGGTCAGTGATCCGATGAGCATTCAGGACACCGAGCCCGCGCTGTTTATCAGCCGCACCCTCGCCCACCTGTGCGCGCCGGTGTTTGTGTTGCTAACGGGTTTATCCGCCTGGCTGTACGGCCAGAAATACCAGGGGCGCCGCGATGTGTCGGCGTTTCTGTTCAAACGCGGGCTGTTCCTGGTGGTGCTTGAGTTCACCCTGGTCAACTTCGCCTGGACCTTCCAGATGCCGCCCAGCGTGATCTATATGCAAGTGATCTGGGCCATCGGCGTCAGCATGCTCGCCCTCGCCCTGCTGGTGTGGTTGCCGCGCGCACTGCTGCTGGCTATCGCGGCAGTGATCATTGGCGGGCACAACCTGCTGGACGGCGTGCAGTTTGCGCCGGGCTCGCTGGCGCAAACTGTGTGGGCGATCCTGCATGAACGCAGCTGGATCAGCGTCGGAGACACGCTGCGCCTGCGCACCACCTACCCGGTGCTGCCGTGGATTGGCGTGATTGCCTTGGGCTACGGCATAGGCCCGTGGTTTGCCAATGGCGTGCAGCCGGCGTTGCGTCAGCGTTATCTATTGTTGGCTGGCGCGGGGGCAATGCTCGGGTTCGTGCTGTTGCGCGCGCTCAATGGGTATGGCGAAAAACCCTGGCGGGTGTCTGAAAGCACCGTGCACACAGTGATGAGCTTTTTCAACGTCACCAAATACCCGCCTTCGCTGCTGTTTCTGGCGTTGACGCTGGGGGTCGGGTTGCTGGTGTTGCGCGCGTTTGAGCGCGCCGGAGATCGACGCTGGATCGCGGTGTTGAGCGTATTCGGGGCAGCGCCGATGTTCTTTTATCTGCTGCACCTGTATGTGCTTAAAGTGCTGTATGTGGCGTGTGTGGCGGTGTTCGGGCTGAATCAGGGGAACTATTTCGGTTTCGACGGCATTGGCGGGGTCTGGGTGGTGGCGCTGTTATTGCCGCTGGCGTTGTACATGCCAGTACGCTGGTTTGCCGCCCTCAAAGCGCGGCGTCGGGACCTTGCGTGGCTTAAATACCTGTGACCTGATGGGGTTTGGGCTTTTGGGTGTCTATCCGTTGCGCGGCGCTTCTCGGATCAAAATCACAGGCCGAACGCGGTCAAACTGTGGGAGGGGGCTTGCTCCCGATGGCGGTGGTCAGTCAACTCATGTATCA
>NZ_VUAZ01000011.1 GCF_009296165.1 Pseudomonas kitaguniensis
GCGCTTGCCGGAGTCACCTTGGGCAACGCGGTAGATTTGCCCATGAACACCCGCGCCAGTGTTGTTGAATGCCAGGAAAGCTTGTTTGTGCAACAGACGTTCGATGTTCAAGTCAGGGTGTTCGCTGACCAGTTCCAGATCAAACGAAAAGGGCGTGCTGATGGACTCTTTGCCGGTGAACGAAAGCACCTGAAAATCATGCTCGAAATCGTTGATCGTCAGGTTGAATTGCGCGTGTGGGGTTGCGACGAACATCCGCCTTTTCCTTGTCGGACTTTTAGCTTGGGCCCATAGGCTGGCAGCAGGCAGGCGCCTGTGAGCGTGTGGGGGCTAAAAATCAGGTTAAACAAGGAGCGGAAAAGAAATATGCAGGAAACTTCCTATATCTAAACGGAATTTTCTCTGATTCAGGAAGAGCTTGGGAGGGCGTTGCTGGGGAAGGTTACTGAGTGAAGTACTTTCTGCGTCACCTGGCGGTGGTATTCCCACAGCAAGTTAAGGCGCTTGAGCGTGTGCAAGCCTGAAAAAAAAGGGGAGCGGGGCTAGCCCGCTCCCCCCTGGCACGTGCCGGTATCAGTTACCGGCTGCGCTGCCCTGACTGCTATCGTCGGACATGTCGTAGCCATCACCTTCGCTGGTGTCGCTGTCGCCCTGATTCTGCTTCAGCACGCCGCCGGTCTTCACCGTTGGCGACTCACGCAGCGTGGCTTTCAGCGCAGCGCGCGGCAGCGGGTTGCTGGTGGTGGTCGACAGTTCCTGACGGAACGGGTTGACCAGCTTGGCGTTCAGACGAATGTCCTGAGACGACGCACCCAGCGACAGGGTGAAGCTGTCGGCATCGACTACCCACTGCTTGCTGGTTTCATCGAAGTAGGCCAGCGAGCGGTCGTTCAGCTCGATGGTCACGCGCTTGCTTTCGCCAGGCTTGAGGAAGACTTTCTTGTAGCCCTTCAGCTCTTTAAGCGCGCGCTCGACTTTCGGGTTGTTCTGGCCCACGTACAGCTCGGCCACCTCGGCGCCCGCGACCTTGCCGGTGTTGGCCAGGTCGAACGACACTTTGATCGGTGCGCCCGCCACCGCAACCCCAGGGGTCACGCTGATGTTGCTGTAGCCGAAGGTGGTGTACGACAAGCCGTAGCCGAACGGGTAGAGCGGCTTGATGCCCTTCTTCTCGTAACCGCGATAGCCGAGGAACAGGTCGTCCTTGTAGCTCATCTCGGCCAGGGTTTCCTGGTTGTCGAATTTCGGGAAAGTCGCGTAGGTCGGGTTGTCTTCGATGTTACGTTCGATACTGATCGGCAGCTTGGCCGACGGGTTGACCTTGCCCAGCAGAATTTCCGCCAGGGCCTGGCCGCCGTTCTGCCCAGGGTAGAACGCATGCAGTGCCGCTGGAACCTGATCGATCCAGTCGCTCATTTTCAGCCCGGTTCCGCCGTGCAGGGTGACCACGGTGTTCGGGTTGACCTTGGCGATGCTCTGAATCAGTTGGCCCTGGAACTCCGGCAGGTCGAAGCTATGGTCAAAGCCTTCGCCTTCGTATTCATTGCTGTTACCGGCGGCTACCAGTACCGCGTCGTACTTGGCCAGGTCTTGCGGTGCAACCAGTGACGCCCAGCTCATCTGTACGCCAACCAGGCCGCCCATGGTCGAGAGGTAGCCGTTACGGCGCGAGTACTCGAGCTTGATGTCGACCGGCTTGCCGGCTTCCAGGTTGACCTTGGCAAACACCGGAATGGTCGGCGGAATGCTGTTGTTCGGCAACGGTGTGCCGTCGCCGTTATCCAGCACTTTTTGGCCGTTGACGTAGAGGCGTACCGCACCGTCGGCGCGAACCTTGAACACCTGTTCGCCGCTGACGGTCGGGGTGATCTGGCCGCTGTAGCGAATCGATGTGGCAGCAGTATCGCCGTTCACCGGCAGGCTGTCGGTCGACCAGTCGAGGTCAACATGGTTGTCGGTGCGGCTGGCGGCCGGGTCGCCGGACCAGTTGGTATTGCTGAAGAACTCGGTCTTCAAACCGGCGACGCTGTTGCCGTTGCTGTCGGTGTGGGTCCAGGTCGAAACACTCGGGTCCAGCGACAGGCCGTCGATGAACTCGACCTTGGCGCCAGGTGCCAATTGCTGCAGGCCGCTCAGCTCGCTGATGTAGTTGGCTGCCATCACATTCGCGCTGCCAAAACCGGTAGGCGGTGCGTACTTGGCCAGGTTGCCGACCACGGCGATGGTCTTGACCTTTTTCGCGTCCAGCGGCAGCAGGTTGTTCTGGTTCTTCAGCAGCACGATGCCTTCGCGCGCCGCGTTCAGCGCTACGCGGTTGCTGGTGGCGCTGTTCATGTTGTGGCTGGTCAGCGGCGCTTTGCTGTCGAACTTGTACAGGTAGATCTGCTTGAGGATGCGGCGCACCTTGTCATCGATGGTCGCGCTGCTCAGCTCGCCACTGTCGAGGAACGGCTTGAGCACCGTGCTGTTCATCTGGTAGCCCATCATGTCCAGATCGGTGCCGGCTTGTGCGGCGGGCAGGCCGTCGACTACGGCGTTGTAGTCGCTCTGCACGAAGCCCGGGTAGCCCCATTCGGTCTTCAGAATGTCGTGCATCAGGTGCTTGTTCTGGCAGGCGAACTCACCGTTCACCTTTTGGAACGAACACATCATCATCGCGACTTTGCTGTTTTTCGAGGCGGACTCGAACGGCGGCAGGGTCATCTCGCGCAGCACGCGCTCACTGATGGTTTCGTTGAGGTGGAAGCGGTTGCTTTCCTGGTCGTTGGCGGCGAAATGCTTGGCGTTGGCCCATACACCGCGCGACTGAATGCCGTTGATCACGGCAGGCCCAAGGCTGGCGCCGAGGAAGGGGTCTTCACCCGACAGGTACTCGAACGCACGGCCGCTGTACGGCATGCGGTACAGGTTTACACCGGGGCCGGTAATGAACTGATAACCGCCGCTGGCGGTGTCGTAACCCAGGGCGCGGCCCAGGTCGATGGCGCGGCGCGGGTTCCAGCTGGCGGCCAGGTTGGGGCCGGACGGATACACCACGCCTTGAGCGTTGCCTTCGCTGGTGTAGCGCACGCCCACGCCGCCATCCGCGCCGTGAATCTGCGGCACGCCGTATTGGGTCAGTGGCTTGACGTCCCAGCCACCGGTGCCGCCGATGTAGGCGAGTTTTTCTTCCATGGTCATTTTCGCCAGGGTTTTATCCGCCGCCTTTTCTGCGCGGCTCACACGACCTTCATCCAAGGCTGGGCTGGTCGCCGCATGCACTTGGGATACTGCCAGTGCCAGCAAGGCGAAAGCCGACTGCGCACCGATCATTTTGCGTTTACTCATGGGTCTCTCCGACAACTGTTTATTGAATATTTCGCTTGGATGAGTGCGTATTGCTGCACGCGCTCGTCACTTTGTTACAGGCAATAAGCCGCCTTGATCGCAATTTTTAACCAGTGGCTAATTGCAATTACTTGGCGAGTTTCGCGATGTTATTAGTTTAATAATTGTATTGGTTATTATTGTAAGTAGTGTCAATGCGATATCACTAGATGGCATTTTGAATCGCAAAAACTGCATAATTAAGGCAATTCTTGCGCATGTAAGTCAAACAAAAGCTAATTTTTGCGTGAAATAAGAAATATTTCCTTACGTTCAGGAACTAAGTCTAAACCTACCAGTCGATTGGTTTAAGAAAATGTCTGGCGGCATGACGAACTAGTTTTTTTGTTCGGTAGTTCTAATTTCGCCAGGCGTAATCAAGCTGTCACACACAAAGCTTAAGTGTAGGGTCTTGAACCATTTCAGGGCGCCGCTTGGGCTATCCGCTGCTGTTTTTGATCTGGAGAAAGTTGATGAAGATTTCCCTGTTGAGTGCCGGTTTTGTACTGGGCGTTGCACTGAGTGGCGCGGCAATGGCCGCTGAATCGACCGACGCCGACGCCAAGTCCGGTGCTGCCGATTCCACCGTCCTGACCCAAACCCACGACGCCAAGGCTGCGAAAAAACAGAAGGCCGAAACCACCAAGGGTGGCCGACCGCTGAGCCAGTCGAAGGCGCCAAAAACGTCCAACTAAACCAGCTCCACCCTTTGTAGTCGCGAGCTTGCTCGCGAAGAACGTCAACGATGGCGCGCACATCCTGAATGAACGCGGTATTCTTGGGTTTTTCGCCCGCAAGCTCGCTGCTATATGGGGCACCGACAGCCTCTCAGACAGTTACCCATGCCCAGCCTCTCGACACCGATCAACGCCTGCCACATGCACATCCCTGATACCGACCAGGTATGCGCATGGCTGATGCAAAAGGCTGGCTTGAAAACGGTTGACCTGGAGCGCGCCCGACGCCTTTCGCAAGAGTCCGACGACACCGAATTACTCGGCCTGCTGACCCGTCTGGGGCTGGTTTCCGAAGTCGAGTTGGCCCGCGCCTGGGCGGATTTGCTTGACGCACCGCTGGTGCTGGCCGATGCCGCGCCGCCGCTGCTCGACCCGCTGCCGGTACTCACCGAACGTTTTATGCGCCACTACCAAGTGGTGCCGGTGGGCTGGAGCCAGGGCGGCTTGCGCGTGTTGGCGGCCAACCCCGCGCTGGTGTACCCATTCCAGGCCATGGCCTACGCGTGCGGCGTGCCGGTGTGGCTGGCGGTCGGCCCGCGCAACGAAGTCGAAACCTTGATCGAGCGTTACTACGGCCAGGGCCGTTCGGCCATGGGCACGCTGATCGAAAACCTCGACGAGCAGAGCGGTGCGCTCGAAGACATCGAACACCTCAAGGACATGGCCTCCGAAGCGCCGGTGATTCGCCTGGTCAACCTGATCTTGCAGCGCGCGGTGGAACATCGCGCTTCCGACATTCATATCGAACCCTTCGAAAACCAGCTCAAGGTGCGCTACCGCATTGACGGCGTGCTGCACGACGCCGAGGCCCCGCCGTCGAGCTCATCGGCTGCGGTGATTTCGCGGGTCAAGATCATGGCGCGGCTGGACATTGCCGAGCGTCGTTTGCCTCAGGATGGGCGGATCATGCTGCGCATCCAGGGCAAGGAACTCGACTTGCGTGTGTCCACCGTGCCCACCAGTTTTGGCGAGTCGGTGGTGATGCGCCTGCTCGACCGCCAGACCGTGCAGTTCGACTTCCAGAGCCTCGGTTTTGACGGCCAGCGCCTGGAAACCTTTTTGGAAGTGCTGGAACGGCCGCACGGTATTCTGCTGGTCACCGGGCCGACCGGCTCGGGTAAAACCACCACGCTGTACACCGCGCTGTCGCGCCTTAATACCGCCGAGCGCAAGATCATCACCGTCGAAGACCCGGTGGAATACCAGTTGGAAGGCATCAACCAGATCCAGGTCAAACCGGCCATCGGTCTGGACTTTGCCGGCGCGCTGCGCTCGATCGTGCGTCAGGACCCGGACGTGATCATGATCGGTGAGATCCGCGACCTGGAAACCTGCCGCATCGCCATTCAGTCGTCGCTGACCGGCCACTTGGTGCTCTCGACCCTGCACACTAATAGCGCTGCAGCGAGTATCACGCGCCTGCTCGACATGGGCGTTGAAAGCTACCTGATCGCTTCGACGGTCAACGGCATCCTGGCCCAGCGGCTGGTGCGACGCCTTGACCCGGCGACCCGTGAAGCCTTTGAAGCGCCGCCCGAACTGATCGCCGAACACGGCCTTGATCGCTTCACCGAGCAGCGTCCAATCATGCTCTATCGCCCGCGCGCCGATGCACCGGGCGGCGGTTACCACGGTCGCTCCGCGATTACCGAATTGCTGGTGATGAACGACGAATTGCGCAGCCTGTTGATGCGCCAGGCCGACGCCGCCACGCTGGAACAGGCCGCCCGCCGTGGTGGCCTGCGCACCCTGCATGAAGAAGGCTTGCGCCAGGCCGTGGCGGGTGTCACCTCTCTCGAAGAAGTGCTGCGTGTGACACGTGGAGAGGGCGCATGAGCCTGTTCAAATACCGCGCCCTCGACAGCCAGGGCGCACCGCAGAATGGCACCCTGGAAGCCAAGGATCAGGAGGCCGCCGTCGCCGCGCTGCATAAGCGCGGTTTGCTGTTATTGCAGATCGACGCGGCGGGCGCCGAAGGCTTGCGCAGGGCGTTTGGCCGTGGCCAATTGAACGGCGCGGCGCTGGTCAGCTTCACGCAGCAACTGGCCACGCTGTTGGGCGCGGGCCAACCGCTGGAACGCTCGCTGGGTATCTTGCTCAAGCAGCCCGGCCAGCCGCAGACGCGCGCGTTGATCGAGCGCATTCGTGAACACGTCAAGGCCGGCCAGCCCTTATCCAAAGCACTGGAAGAGGAGGGCAGCCAGTTCTCGCCGCTGTACCTGAGCATGGTGCGTGCCGGTGAGGCCGGTGGCGCGCTGGAAAACACCCTGCGCCAGCTCAGTGATTATTTGGAGCGCAGCCAGTTATTAAGGGGCGAAGTGATCAACGCCCTGATCTACCCGGCCTTTCTGGTCGTCGGCGTACTCGGTTCGCTGGCGCTGTTGCTGGCGTACGTCGTGCCGCAGTTCGTGCCGATCTTCAAGGACTTGGGTGTGCCGATCCCGCTGATCACCGAAGTCATTCTGGGCCTCGGTCAATTCCTCGGGGCTTACGGGCTGGCGGTATTGGCGGGCGTGATTGTTACGGTGTGGACGTTGGCCGCACGCTTGCGCGACCCGCAGCGCCGCGAAAGATACGACCGGCGCGTGCTCGGCATACGCGTGATCGGCCCGCTGCTGCAACGTGTCGAAGCGGCGCGGTTGACACGCACCCTCGGCACCTTGCTGAGCAATGGCGTGGCCCTGCTGCAAGCCTTGGTTATCGCGCGTCAGGTCTGCACCAACCGCGCCCTGCAAGCGCAAGTCGCGCAGGCCGCCGAATCCGTCAAGGGCGGCGGCACCCTGGCCAGCGCCTTTGGCAGCGAGCCGCTGCTGCCGGACCTGGCCCTGCAAATGATTGAAGTCGGAGAACAAGCCGGCGAGCTCGACAGCATGCTGCTCAAGGTCGCCGACGTGTTCGACGTCGAAGCCAAACGCGGTATCGACCGCCTGCTCGCCGCCCTGGTGCCGTCCCTGACGGTGGTCATGGCGGTGCTGGTGGCGGTGATCATGCTGGCGATCATGCTGCCGCTGATGAGCCTTACCAGCAATATATGAACCCCCGAGGACACACACCGATGCGCCAACCCCGTCTCAAATCCGCCCGCCGCCAGAGCGGTTTTACCCTGCTGGAAATGCTCGCAGTGATCGTGTTGCTGGGCATCGTCGCGACCATCGTGGTGCGCCAGGTCGGTGGCAACGTCGACAAAGGCAAATACGGCGCAGGCAAGGCGCAACTGGCCAGCCTGAGCATGAAAATCGAAAGCTACGGCCTCGACGTCGGCTCTCCGCCCAAGAATCTGCAACAACTGGTCGAGAAGCCCGCCAACAGTTCAGGCTGGGCCGGGCCGTACGCCAAGCCTTCAGACCTCAAAGACCCGTTTGGGCATGCTTTCGGCTACCGCTTCCCCGGCGAACACGGCCCGTTTGACCTGATTTTCTACGGTCAAGACGGCCAGCCTGGTGGCGAAGGCTACAGCGCCGACTTGGGCAACTGGGAGTAACCCGCGACCATGCCTAACCCCCAACGCGGCTTTACCCTGCTGGAAATGCTGGTGGTGATCGTTTTGATCAGCCTGGCAGCCGGGTTGGTGGGATTTGGCCTGCAACAAGGCCTGCGTACCGCTAAAGAGCGCCAAGTGGTTGGGCAGATGGTCGAGGCATTGCGCAGCACGCGGGCACGCGCGATTGTCAGCGGCAACGCAGAAAAAACCGTTTTTGATCTGCGCGCGTTGAGTTTTCAGGCGCCGGGGCGGCCGGTAAAACACTGGCCGGCCGACCTGCAAGTGACCTTGAATACCTCCGAGCAAGCGGGTTCGACCGTGGAGTTTTACCCCGACGGCAGTTCAACCGGCGGCAACCTGTTGCTGGCCAGCGGCAGTCGGCATTGGCGCATCGATATTGGCTGGCTGACCGGCAGCGTGCAGTCCAAGGCGTTGCCATGAGCCGCCATCGCCAATCCGGTTTTACCTTGCTCGAAATGCTCGCCGCGCTGACGCTCATGGCCGTTTGCAGCACCGTGCTGCTGGTCGCTTTCGGCCAGAGCGCGCGCTCTTTATTGCAGGTCAATCACAGTGATCGGTTGACCCACGCGGCGCAAAGCGTGATGGACCAGGAAGTCACAGGGCCGTTGGTGAGTGGCGTGCGCGAGGGCAACCTGGAGGGCATCCATTGGCAATTAAACATCGCCCAGCAGCCGACCCGTATCGGCCAGCCGCGTTTGTTTCGCCTTGACCTGACCGTCAACGAAGGCCCGCGCAAGGCACGTTTCAGTACCTTGAAACTGCGCGCCGCTACCGACAGTGCCGGCCTGTGAAGCAGGCTCAACGGGGTTTTACCCTGCTCGAAATCATGATCGTGCTCAGCCTGCTCGGGGTCTTGTTGACCCTGGTCGGCGGGGCACTGTTGGGCGCCAATCGAGCGGTGCTCAAGGCCCAGCGCTACACGGTGAGCCTGGATGAAACGCGCGCCGCGCAGCAGTTCTTGCGCACCTCCATCAGCGAGGCGCTGCCGCTGGACGTGACCGAAGACGACAGCCAGACCAACGGTTTTTTCACCGGCAGTGCGCAGCGCATGCAATTTGTCGCGACCTTGCCCGGCGTGCTCGGCGGCGGTATTCAGCGTTTCACCCTGCAATTGGCCGGGCCTGAGGCGCACCGTGATTTGCAGGTGGCGTTCGCGCGTTTTGAATCCCCTGCGCAGGCCAGCGTACCGGCCTCACGTGGCGAGCCGCAGGTGTTGCTCAAAAACGTCGAGGACCTGCAATTCAGCTATCGCGGAATATCGCCGAAGGGCCAGCACACCGGCTGGGTCAGCGACTGGCCCTGGTCCCAACGCCTGCCCCACGCGGTGCGCATCGCCGCACGCGTCAACGGCCCGGTGCCGTGGGTGACGCAGGTGGTTGCCTTGCGCCTGAACCTCTCCGGCGGGGCGCCCGAATGATCAAGCATCAACGCGGCGTTGCTTTGCTGCTGGTGCTGTGGGTGCTGGCCTTGCTCAGCCTGCTGCTGGGCGGCCTGGCTGGCTGGGTACAATTGGAAGCGCGCCAAGCCACATGGCAGCGCCAGCACACGCAGGCATTGCTGGCGGCCGAAGCGGGGTTGGCATTGGCCGTACAGGCGCTGGTCGACCCGGTGCAGCGCAAGCAATGGGTGGCCGACGGGCGTGAAATGCCGATGGTGTTCGACGATGCGCAGCTACACGTGAGTGTGCGCAGCGAGCGTGGCAAGTTGTACCTGAACAGCGCCGAGGTGGCTGACTTCGCACGCCTGGCGCTGGCCTGCGGCGCGTCGCAGGCCCAGGCCAACCAGCTCGCCAAAGACCTGGAAGTGCGTCGCAACAAAGGCTTGGCGCCGTTTCGAGTGGTTGAGGAACTGCGCCAATTGCCCGGCATGACCCAGGCGCTGTACAGCGCGCTGGTACCGGAAATCAGTTTGTGGAGTGGCCTTGATCGGCCAGACCCGGCATTCGCCAGCGCCTTGATGCGCCGTGCACTGAACTTGCCCCACCAAAGTGCAGTGGGCGCCGACGCCGGTGAGGTGCTGGTGATCGACAGCCGTGCCAACCGCCCCGGTGGTTATCATGCGCAGCTGCAAGCCACGGTTTTATTAAGCCCCGCGCTAGGAAGCGCTTACCCTTATCGAGTCTTACGTTGGCAAGAATAAATGAACAATTGGCTGCGCGGTTGCAGTTGCTGACAGAGCCGGTCACCCGGCGCTGGCACGGCAGCCTGCTGCAACAGGCATGGCGCCTGTGGCTCAAAGAGCTGCGCGGTTGCCTGCCTGCGTGGTTATCGCTGCAAGACATTCCCGAGCACGTTTACCCGTGGCCGCTGACTGCGCCGGTGGAAAAACGCCCCGGTGAAGTGCGTCAGGTGTTGCTGCTGGCGCCCGACGCGGTGCTGCGGCAAACGCTGCAATTACCGCTGGCCGCCGCGCGCAACCTGTCGGCGGTGGTGGGCTATGAGCTCGACCGCTTTACCCCGTTCGACGCCGCCCAGTTGTATTTCGTTGCGCGGC
The DNA here is from genome assembly GCF_009296165.1 of Pseudomonas kitaguniensis. Classification (GTDB taxonomy): domain Bacteria; phylum Pseudomonadota; class Gammaproteobacteria; order Pseudomonadales; family Pseudomonadaceae; genus Aquipseudomonas; species Aquipseudomonas kitaguniensis. Next base: position 10,099 of record NZ_VUAZ01000011.1, read on the forward strand.
AGGAGCGCCGCACGCCGACGCATTTGCACGTGACGTTGGTGGCGATCCTGCGCGAGCGTCTCGACCAGATTCTGAGTGACTGCGCCGCGCTGGGTTTGCAGCCGCATGCTGTGGATGTCGACGACGGTCGTGGCGTGCCGCTGGGCATCGACTTGCTGCCGACGCCCTTGCGTCCGCGCCAGCGCCCCACCGGCAAGGGCTTGCAGCGCAGCCTTCCATGGCTGTGCGGTGCGTTGCTGATCGCGGCCATGTTGCTCTGGCTCAACGACCGCCAACGCTTGCTCGACGCCATGCAACACAGCGTGCAAGCGCAAAAGGCGCAGGTGGCGCAGGTTCAGGCGTTGCGTCAGCAATTGCTGAATACCCGCGGCGCCGCGCAGTACTTGATCCGGCGCAAGGCCGCGCAATTGCCGCTGTCGGCATTTCTCAACGAACTGACGGCCTGCTTGCCGTCCGACACCTGGCTGGACCAGTTGGAAGTCAACGACGGCGCGGATGTTTCATTCTCCGGGCAAAGCGCCAAGGCCAGTGCGCTGATCACCCGGATAAAAGGCTGCCACAGCCTGGAAAACGCCCAGTTCGAAGGGGTGATTCAACCCGATGCGCAAACCGCCAAGGACCAGTTTTCCTTGCGTGCCCATCTGCACCAGGAGGCCGCCGATGCGCCGACCACTGACACTCCTTGAACGCCGTGGCGCCGCGTTGATCTTCCTGGCGCTGGTGCTCGGCGCCGGTTACTGGCTGTTGATCGACAGCTGGTTCGCCGGGCCGCTGCGTGACATGGGCGAGCAGGCCGACCAATTGCGCGAGCAGCAACAACGCTACGCTGGCGTGTTGCGCCAGGGCGATAGCCTGCGCGAACAATTGGCGCAGGCCCAGCAAGACCCGGCCAGCAGCACCAGCCTGTTGCCAGGCGATGACCCCAGCGCGGTAGCGGCTGACCTGATGCAGCGCATCGCCGACCTGATTAAAAACCGCGCTAACCTCGGCGGTGGCTGCAGCCTGACCCAGCGCATGCCGATCACCCCGGAGCAGGACGACACCGAGCCGTATCGCCAAGTCAAAGTCAGCCTGACCCTCGACTGCGCGATTGAACCGCTGACCGCGATCCTGCATGAGCTGGAGTACCAGCGGCCGTTTTTGTTCGTCGATGAACTCAGCATCCGCCGCCCGCCGCATGCCCCCGCCAGCGGTGGCGCCGGCAAACTGGCGGTGCACATGTTGGTGCGCGGCTACCTGCAACCCGCCGACACCGCGAAGGTGCGCCGATGAACGCTGCATTGCGCCCCCTGGAGTGGGGTTTGCTCGGTGTAGCCGGGCTGCTGGGCGTGCTGATGGTCGGCATCTACAGCAGCCTCGGCGATGCGCCGCAGTGGTTGCCGGTGCCTGAGCCGGATGCGCGCGCCAACGCTTCGGCAAAGGTGTTGGTGGCGCCGAGCGCGACCCTGGAAAGCCTTGCCGGCACTTGGCAGGCCCCGCTGTTCAGCCCCAACCGCAGCCCTGACCGCGCCGTGAACCAGACCGAGGTGTCCAGCCTGTCGAGCCTCACGCTGACCGGCATCGTGCTCGACGGCGACGTGCGCGTGGCAATGCTCAAGCGTGCCGACGGCCCGCCACTGAAAGTTCATCAAGGCCAAGCCCTGCCCAATGGCTGGTTACTGGAAAACCTGACACCGCGTAACGCCCGTTTCGTTCTCGACGGCCGCACGCAAACGCTGAGCCTCACCACCCTGCGTTTGCCGCCGCCGTCGACTACACCCCCGATTACCCTTCCTCATGAGCCCACCCCTTGATCGACACATTCCCCGGCGCCTTGCGCACCACCGTGTTTTGCCTCGCCACCGCTGTTTCACTCGGCGGCTGCGGGACATTCCCCGACCATCTCGACCCGGACGAGGCTCTGTTGCATGAGGCAATGCAGGGCACTGGGTCACAACGCCCACACGTCGACCCGGCCACCGAACAGGCCTCGGTCGACACTGGCCAACCGCAGGCGAAAACGCCGCCGCAACGCCAGTTGATCCGCGGCAACCAGCAGTTCGTGCGCCCACCGGCAGCGGCGGCGCCCAAGCAGGAGGGCAGCGGTGACATCGTGTTCAACTTCGCTGACCAGCCAATCGAAGCCGTGATCAACAGCGTGATGGGCGACTTGCTGCACGAAAACTACAGCATCGGCCAAGGTGTGAAAGGCAACGTCAGCTTTTCCACCTCCAAGCCTGTGAACAAGCAGCAGGCGCTGTCGATTCTTGAAACCCTGCTGTCATGGACCGACAACGCCATGATCAAGCAGGGCAATCGCTATGTGATCCTGCCGGCCAACCAGGCGGTGGCCGGCAAGCTGGTGCCGGAGATGCGCGTCTCGCAACCTTCCAGCGGCCTGTCGGCGCGGCTGTTTGTGCTGCGCTATATCTCGGCCACCGAGATGCAAAAGTTGCTCAAGCCGTTTGCCCGCGAAAATGCATTTTTGCTGGTCGACCCGGCGCGCAATGTGCTCAGCCTGGCGGGCACGCCTGAAGAACTGGCCAACTACCAGGACACCATCGACACCTTTGATGTGGACTGGCTCAAGGGCATGTCGGTCGGGGTGTTCGGCCTGCAGCGCGCCTCGGTCGCCGAACTGATGCCCGAGCTGCAAAAGATGTTCGGGCCTAACAGCGGCATGCCGCTGGCGGGCATGGTGCGCTTTTTGCCGATTGAGCGGACCAACTCGGTGGTCGCGATTTCGTCCCAGCCGCAGTACCTCAGCGAAGTCGGTGACTGGATTCACACCATCGATGAAGGCGGCGGCAACGAGCCACAGATGTACGTCTACGACGTGCGCAACATGAAGGCCACCGACCTCGCCAAGTACCTGCGTCAGATCTACGGCAGCGGTGCGATCAAGGACGATGCGCCGGCTAAAGTCGCGCCGGGTTTGCGCACTGCAACCCTGTCGTCGCCCGCCACCAACAGCACCTCCGGTGGAATGAATGGCAACAGCTCGGGGATGGGCATGGGCACCGGCACCGGCACCGGTAATGGCATGGGCAACAGCGTTGGCATGGCTAACAACCAGGCTGCTGGCAACGAAGAAGAGCAGGAACCGGAAGCCGACCCCGAGAGCGAGAGCGAAGGTACCGAGCAGGATGCAGGCGCGGGCACAACGGCCAAAAGCCTTGACGCCGGTACCCGCATCACCGCGCAAAAAAGCAGTAACCAATTGCTCGTGCGGACTCGCCCCGTGCAGTGGAAAGAGATCGAATCGGCGATCAAGCGCCTCGACAACCCACCGCTGCAAGTGCAGATAGAGACGCGCATTCTGGAGGTCAAACTCACCGGTGAACTGGACCTCGGTGTGCAATGGTATTTGGGTCGCCTGGCGGGCAATTCCACCAGCACCACCGTGGCTAACACATCCGGCAGCCAAGGCGCGCTGGGCGGCGGCGGCGCCGGTTTGGGCGCCACCGATTCGTTGTTCTATTCGTTCGTCAGCTCCAACCTGCAAGTGGCCTTGCACGCCCTGGAAACCAACGGCCGCACCCAAGTGTTGTCGGCGCCGTCGCTGGTGGTGATGAACAACCAGCCGGCGCAGATTCAAGTCGGCGATAATATTCCGATCAGCCAGACCACGGTGAACACGGGCCTTTCCAACACCACCTTGAGCAGTGTCGAATATGTGCAGACCGGGGTGATTCTCGACGTGGTGCCGCGGATCAATCCGGGTGGCCTGGTGTACATGGATATTCAGCAGCAAGTCAGTGATGCTCAGGCGCAGACGTCTACCAGCAGTGACACGCAAAATAACCCGCGTATTTCTACGCGCTCGGTGTCGACCCAAGTGGCGGTGCAGAGCGGGCAGACGGTATTGCTCGGCGGCTTGATCAAGCAGGACAACGCCGAGACTGTCAGCGCGGTGCCTTATCTGGGGCGGATTCCCGGGTTGCAGTGGTTGTTTGGCAGCACCAGCAAGTCCAAGGATCGCACTGAGTTGATCGTGCTGATCACGCCCCGGGTGATCACCAGCGGCAGCCAGGCGCGGCAGGTGACGGATGATTATCGCCAGCAGATGCAGTTGTTGCAGCCAGGCAAATAGCGCAAAGCCGAATGCAGTAAATGTGGGAGCGGGCTTGCTCGCGATTGCGGTGTTTCAGATAAGTATTTTTCAACTGACACACGGTAATCGCGAGCAAGCCCGCTCCCACATTTTTTTTGATCGCATCTGGTGTGCGAGAGTGGGCCGGCTTCTGAAGAACAACAGCATAATCTCAAAAAGACATTATTTATATGAATAACCCAATCATAAAATAATGAAAACTCAGAATATTAGCTTATGCCCAAATAGCATTATATTTTTGAAATTCATTCCGTTATGTTTGATCGCAACAGCCTACCCCTGACCTCGGATGGTACCCATAGCAATTCGGATTCTGCGCACCCAAGCCGGGTAATCACCCCGTAGCAGAATCGTTGGAAGGGAGTTCAACGTATGTTGCCAATTCAAACCCCACGCTCGCTCCACACCTAGCTCCAAATCGCAGGCAACCCCCTGAAAACCGAGCACCCCGCGCCGTCCAAATCGACAGCGTGACTGCCCGACTTCGCGATTTGGAAAGTTTGGAGTGGCCATGAAGCACGTTTTACCCCCGACCGCCGCACTCGCGCTGGCCTTGCTGGCGAGCACCGCCCAGGCCCAGGACGACAGCACCCTGTCCACCGTGGTGGTCACCGGCAACCGAGGCGCCGAACAGCGCACCGTCACCAGTAGCCCGGTGCCGATCGATGTGGTCAGCGCCAAACAACTGCAAAGCACCGGCAAGCCCGGTTTGATGGAAGCCTTGAGCGCGGTGATCCCGTCGCTGAGCCTGCCGGAAAAAACCGGTTGGGACGCCAGCGGCATAGCCCGCGCGCCCAACTTGCGTGGCTTGAGCGCTGCCGAAGTGCTGGTACTGGTCAACGGCAAACGCCGCCACACCAGCGCCACCCTCAACATCAACGGCATCAACACCGGCGCTGCACCGGCGGACCTCGACCTGATCCCGATCAGCGCCATCGATCACGTCGAAGTGCTGCGCGATGGCGCCGCCGCCCAATACGGCTCCGACGCCATCGCCGGGGTGATCAATGTGATCCTCAAGGCCGACACCAGCGGCACGGCAGTCACTAACCTCGGCCAGGGTTATGACGGCAAAAAACAGACCGTGCAGCAAAGCCTCAACAAAGGCTTCGAAATCGGCAACGGCGGCATCCTGCAACTGGCGCTGGATGCGCGCAGCCAGAACGACGATAACAAGGCCAGCGCCAATGGCTACAGCTACGAGCAAGCCTACGGCCTGGCGGGCAAGTCCACCTACGGCGGCTACGGCACGCCCAAGACCAACTTGCTGACCCTGGGCTACAACGCCGAACTGCCGATTGATGACAGCTTCAGCCTGTACTCCTTCACCACTTATTCGCGGCGCAAGGCCGAGCAGGGGCAGAACTTCCGCCTGCCGACCATCACCAACACCATCACCACCGGCCCGAATGGCTACCCGTCCGGGTACACGCCGACCTGGTACATCGACGAGGACGATTTTCAGGCCGCGTTCGGCGGCAAAGGCACCGTCGGCGAGTGGCAGTGGGATGTGTCCACCACCTACGGGCGCAACGAAGCGGAGCAGGGCACCACCCACAACCAGAACCCGTCGCTGGGTGAGGCCACGCCGAACCGCTTCACTTCCGGTACGTGGATTTCCACCGAGCTGACCACCAACCTCGACTTCAAACGCGGCTTCGACATCGGCCTGCAAAAGCCACTGGACCTGTCTTACGGCTTTGAGCATCGGCGCGACACCTACGAGGTGCAGGCCGGTGATTATGCCTCGTATGCCAATGGCGGTTATTGCGTGGCACCGGGCAACTGCGCGTCCTCCGGCGCGCAAGTCACCAACGGTATTTCGCCGGACGAAGAAAGCAGCGCCTCACGCAACAGCCTCGCCAGTTACGTCGACGCAGGCTTTAACCCGCTGCCGGATTGGTACGTGGGCACCGCGTTGCGTTATGAGCATTACAACGAAGGCGTCGGCGCCACCCGCAGCGGCAAGCTGACCACGCGCTACGATTTCACCCCGCAGTTTGCCGTGCGCGCCACGGTCAGTAACGGCTTTCGCGCGCCGTCGCTGGCGAACAGCCTGTTCAGCGCACGCTCCACCACCTATGGCGTGGTAGACGGGGTTTACCAGTCGATCAACTACGGCGTGCTGCCGGTGGATTCGGCTGCGGCCAAGGCGTTGGGCGCTGAAGGCTTGAAACCCGAGCGCTCGACCAACTTCAGCCTCGGCTTCACCTTGACGCCCACCGACCGCCTGAGCTTCACCGCCGATGCCTACGTGATCAACCTGCGCGACCGCATCACGCTCACCGGCACCTTGCTCGGCCCGGAAGTCACTCAGGTATTGCAAAACAACGGCGTCAATTCCACCTCCGGCGGCCAGTACTTCATCAACGGCGCCGACACTCGCACCAAAGGCCTGGACCTGGTCAGCAACTACAACCAGGACCTCGGCGAATACGGCGCATTGAAATGGACGGCGGCGTTTAACTGGAACCAGACCAAGATCCTCAGCTACAAGGAGTCGACCACTATCCTCGGCACCTCGTACGACCTGATGGACCGCGAGGCGCGCAACCTGATCACCGGCGTGCAGCCGAGCACCAAGCTGATTCTGGGCGGTGACTGGAGCATCGACCGCTTCAACCTCAACCTGGCCCTGACCCGCTACGGCTCATACAAAGAAGTGAATGTCTCTGCCGACCGCAGCCTGGACCGCGTTTACAGCGCGAAATGGATCACCGACCTCGACCTTGGCTACAACCTCACCAAAGACCTCAACATCGCCATCGGCGCGAAAAATCTGTTCGACGTCTACCCGAAAAAACAAGGCGTGCCGAGCAGCACCATGGTTGCCAGCTACGGCACGTATTCGCCCTACGGTTTTACCGGCGGGTACTACTACACCCGGCTGACTTACGCCTTCTAAGGCCGCTACCCGTGAGGAATAGAACATGCCCATTGTCGCCAAATCGTATGACCTGATCGATCAGGTCAGCGCACAACCGGTTCGCCGCAGCCGCGTTTCCACACCCATCAAGGCGTTGCAAATAGTGCCTGCCCGGCACCCGTGGCGCTGGGCGGGGTCAATTTTCGCCGCGTTGGTGGTGTTGGCCATCGTGTATTCCTTGGCCACCAACCCGCGTTGGGAGTGGGGTGTATTCGGCCAATGGTTCTTCTCGCCGTCGGTGTTGCGTGGCCTTGGCCAGACGCTGTTGCTGACCCTGCTCAGCAGCGTGTTCAGCATCATCCTCGGTACCGCGCTGGCCTTGGCGCGGTTGTCCGGCTCGCCGTTGTTGGCGGCGTTGGCCTGGGGCTACATCTGGTTTTTCCGGTCGATGCCGGCGCTGCTGGTGCTGATCATCCTCTACAACTTTGCGTATCTGTATGACCACATCGTGCTCGGCGTGCCGTTTACCTCCGTGGTGTTCGCCGAGTGGTCGACGGTGGATGTACTGAGCCAGTTCACCGTCGCGGTGTTGGGTCTCAGCCTGATGCAAGCGGCGTATGCCGCAGAGATTATTCGGGGCGGCTTGATCGGTGTCGACGCCGGCCAGCATGAGGCGGCCGCGGCCTTGGGCTTGCCGGCCTCGCGACGGGTTTTCCGGATCATTCTGCCGCAGGCACTGCGCTCGATCTTGCCCTCGGGTTTCAACGAAATCATCGGCCTGGTCAAGGGCACGTCCATCGTCTACGTGCTGGCCTTGCCGGAGCTGTTCTACACCGTGCAGGTCATCTACAACCGCACGCAGGCGGTGATCCCGCTGCTGATCGTCGCCACCGTCTGGTACTTGATCATCACCACCGTGCTGACCAGCGCGCAGTACTACGTCGAGCGGCATTTTGCGCGCGGCACGGCCAGGGTGCTGCCGCCCACGCCGCTGCAACGTGTGCGCCGCTGGCTCAAGGAGAAAACCCATGAGTGAAGCCCGCGCCGGCCGTATTCAGATCCAGGGCGTGGGCAAGCGCTTTGGCAACCAGCAGGTATTAAAAGACATCGACCTGACCATCGACCCCGGCAAAGTCACGGTGATTCTGGGGCCGTCCGGTTCGGGCAAATCGACTTTGCTGCGCACCATCAACCACCTGGAGAAAATCGACAGCGGGCACATCACCATCGACGGTGAATACGTCGGCTACCGGCGTAAAGGCGACCTGCTCTTTGAGCTCAAGGAGCGCGAGATTCTCAAGCGGCGCATCGACGTGGGGTTCGTGTTCCAGAACTTCAACCTGTTCCCGCACCTCACCGCCTGGGAAAACGTCGCCGAAGCGCCGCTGGCGCACAAGCGCTGGAGCAAGCCTGAGGCGCAGGTCAAGGCCGCTGAGCTGTTGGCCAAGGTCGGCCTGGCGGACAAGCTCGATGCTTACCCGCGCCAGCTCTCCGGCGGCCAGCAACAGCGCGTGGCCATTGCCCGCGCCTTGGCGCTGGACCCAAAGGTGCTGCTGTTTGATGAACCGACCTCGGCCCTCGACCCGGAACTGGTGGGCGAGGTGCTCGATGTGATCAAGGGCCTGACGCAGTTGGGCGTGACCTTGGTGATTGTCACCCACGAGATCGGTTTTGCCCGCGAAGTGGCTGACCACGTGGTGTTTCTGTGCGACGGCCAACTGATCGAAGAAGGCCCGCCCGAACAGATTTTTCGCCAACCCCGACATCCCCGCACCGTGGCCTTTTTGGGCAAGGTGCTTTAGTTCAAGGAGTGACTGCCCATGTTTATCACGACTACCCGCGTGGCCTTGCTGGCGCTTGCCGTCGGCACCGCGCAAAGCGCATTCGCCGTGCAACAGGTCGACCTCAGCCCCGACCGCGTGCGCGTTCATGTGCCGCGCAACGAAGCGGCGATCGCGCAGATCCCGCCGGGCTTCAAGTTCGCCCAGCCCGGCAAGTTCACCGTGGCCGTGTCCGGTGTCGCCGGGCCACCGCTGGCGCTGCTCGCCAATGACGACAAGACCACCATCGGCAGCGAGGCCGACACTGCGCAGTTGGTGGCCGACAGCCTCGGCCTGCAACTCAATGTGGTGCAAACCAGTTGGGAAGACTGGCCGTTGGGCGTGAGTTCGGGCAAGTACGACGCGGTGATCAGCAACGTCACCGTGACCGAGGCACGCAAGAAGCGCTTTGACTTCGCCACGTATCGCCAGGACGTGCTGGGGTTTTACGTAAAAAGCACGAGCAAGATCAGCGAGATCAAGCAGGCGGCGGACATTGCCGGGTTGAAGATCATCGTCGGTTCCGGCACTAACCAGGAAAAGGTCCTGCTGGCATGGAACGAGGCCAATGAAAAAGCTGGCATCAAGCCCGCGCTGTTGCAGTACTTCGACGACCAGGCCGCCGCGCAACTGGCGGTGCAATCGGGGCGCAGCGATGCGCTGTTCGGGCCTAATTCGGTGTACGCCTATTCCGCCGCGATCACTGGCGGCATCAAGCGTGTCGGCACCGTCAACGGCGGCTGGCCATTGCAGGCGGATATTGCCGTGACCACGCGCAAGGGCAATGGCCTGGTCGAGCCGATTCACACCGCCCTTGAAGGTGCAATTGCCGGCGGCCAATACGCGCAAGTGTTGCAGCGTTGGGGGCTGGACGTGGAGCGCGTCGACGCCTCGCTGATCAACCCACCGGGCCTGCCGGATCAGGAGCATTGAGCATGGGACTGACACGACGTGAAGCGTTGTCGAGCATTGCCGCAGTCGGCGGTGAAAAGGCGGTCAAGGATGCATTGGCGGCGCTCGGGCTGGGGCCGTCGTCGCACCGCCGGCCGCAACCGCTGAAGCTCAAGGCCGGCCTGGGCCAGGGCACTCGCGTGCTGGTGCTGGGCGCCGGGATTGCCGGGCTGGTCAGCGCACTGGAACTCAGCCGCGCAGGCTTCAACGTGCAGGTACTGGAGGCGCGTGACCGCGTGGGCGGGCGCACCTGGACCCTGCGCGCCGGCGACCCTGTGGATTACAAAGATGGCCGCAGGCAAACCGTAGCGTTTGATCCGGGCGTGTATTTCAACGCAGGCCCGGCAAGGATTCCCAGCCAGCACCGCACGATTCTCGACTATTGCGCCGAACTCGGTGTGCCGCTCGAAGTGCTGGTCAACAGCAGCCATGGCGCCCAGGTGCGCCCGGACCTGCAACAACCGGCGTTCAGCGTCGGCCAGGCGATTAACGATGCGCGCGGGCACGTGTCCGGGTTGTTGGCTAAAGCGGTGCAACGCGACGCCCTCGACGATGTACTGAGCCGCGAAGAACGCACGCGTTTGCTGGCGTTCCTGCAAGTGTATGGCGACCTGTCCCAAGCGCTGGTGTATGACGGCAGCCTGCGTTCCGGTCACCAGGAATCGCCTGCGCACCCGGGCGCATTGCCGGCCAGCACCCGCCCGATTGGCCTTGAACGCTTGCTGCATCCCGAATTATGGGGCGCGTTGTTGCACACCGAATTTCCCGAGTTCTCGGCCACCATGTTCCAGCCGGTCGGCGGCATGGACCGCATCACCGAGGCGTTCTACCAACGCGTCCGCGAGCAGGTGCAACTGGGCGCGCAGGTGCGCCAGATTCGCCAGTTGGAAGACGGCGTGGCAGTGACCTACCACGACCAGCACAGCGGCCGCGAACAGGTGGTGCGCGCCGATTACCTGGTCTCGACCTTACCGCTGCCGTTGCTGGCCAAGCTCGACAGCGATTTCAGCGACCCGGTCAAGGCCGCGCTGCTCAGCACGCGCAGCGACCAGGCGACCAAAGTGGCGTGGCAATCGCCGCGTTTCTGGGAGACCGACTACCGCACCTACGGCGGGCTTTCGTGGGTGGATCACCCGGCGCGCCTGCTCTGGTACCCGAGCAACGACCTCAACACCCGCAACGGTTTGCTGGTGGCCGGTTACGTGACCGGGGAGGGCGCCGACGTGTTTGGCGCGCAACCGTTCGAGCAACAGTTCTCGACCTCGAAGGCCGCCGTTGAGCTGCTGCATCCGGGGTATTCAAAACACCTGCGCGACCCGCTGGCGGTGTCTTGGGAGCAGATTCCCTACAGCGAAGGCCCGTGGCTGCAACGCGAACATTTCCCGGCGCAGGCCAGCGCATTGCTGGAGCAAGGCCACGGCCGCGTGTACTTCGCCGGCGACGGCCTGGTGCAGAGCGGCGTGGGTATCTGGCAGGAGTCGGCGGCCAACTCGGCGCGCCATGTGGTCGCGCAACTGGCTGAACGCGTTACCCAGCAACGACACAGTGCGGCACTTGCCGCTTCATAAGGAGAGACACCATGAGCGACAGCATTCAACGCACCAGTGTGGGCAATTTCCCGATCTCGCAAACCGTCACCGTACCGGCTTCCGCCAGCCTGGTTTTTGTCAGCGGCACCTTGCCGGACCTGGCCGATGCGAATGCCCCGGCGGGCACACCAGCCGCCTACGGCAACACCGAAGTGCAGACGGTGTCGGTGTTCAAAAAACTGCAAAGCATCTTGCGCCACCAAGACCTCGACCTCGGCGACATTGTGCAACTGCGGGTATTTTTGGTCGGCGCCGAAGAGACCGGCGGCAAGCTCGACTTTGCCGGTTTGCAGGCCGGTTACACGCAGTTCTTCGGTACGCCCGAGCAACCGAACAAACCTGCGCGTACGGCGTTGCAAGTGGTGGCGTTGCCGTTGCCGGGTGCGCTGGTGGAAGTCGAAGCCATCGCCGCGCGCAGCGCCTGATCCTCTAGCCGCTGCGCGCGCGGGTTATTCGCCAAACCCAAGGATGGCTTTGGTTTCCAGGTACTCCTCAAACCCCTGCACGCCGTATTCGCGGCCATTGCCGGAGCGCTTGTAGCCGCCGAAAGGTGCCATGGGGTTCCAGGCCGGGTAGTTCAGGTGCACTTGGCCGGCGCGAATACGCGACGCGACGGCACGCGCAAGGTCAAGGTCTTGCGCCTGAACGTGGGCGCCCAATCCATAGACAGTGTGGTTGGCGATCGCCACCGCCTCGTCGACCGTCTCATAGGCAATAATGCACAGCACCGGGCCGAATATTTCCTCTTGGGCGATGCGCATCGCGCTGTCGACGCCGGAGAAAACCGTCGGACGGGTATAGAAGCCCTTTGTAAAACCCGCCACGCGGCCTGGCCCACCGCAGAGCAGTTTTGCGCCTTCATCAAGGCCTGCCTGGATCATGTGTTGAACGCGATTGAACTGGGCTTCGTTGGCAATCGGGCCCAGTTGCGTCGCTTCCGACAGCGGGTCACCGACGATGATTGCATCCGCGGTGGCCGCGGCCAGCGCTTCGACTTCGGCCAAGCGGTTTTTCGGCACGATCATTCGGGTCGGCGCGCTGCACGATTGGCCGACGTTGCGAAACGCCGCCAGCACGCCCAGCGGCACGGCTTTGGCGAAGTCGGCGTCGGGCAGCAGCACATTCGGCGACTTGCCGCCCAGCTCCTGCGTGACGCGTTTCACCGTCGGCGCGGCCGCTTGCGCCACCAGCGCGCCGGCGCGGTTTGAGCCGGTGATCGAAATCATGTCGATGTCGGCATGTGCCGCCATGGCTGCGCCGACCTCGGCACCGCTGCCATTCACCAGGTTGAACACGCCCGCCGGCAGGCCCGCGTCGTGCACCAGTTGTGCAAACAGCAGCGCGCTCAGTGGTGACAGTTCGCTGGGCTTGAGTACCACGGTGCAACCGGCGGCGATGGCCGGGGCGACTTTTGCGGTGATTTGATACAGCGGCCAGTTCCACGGCGTGATAAGACCGCATACGCCGATGGCTTGGCGCTCGATGGCGGTGCCGCCTTCGACGGTCTGGAAGCGATAGGTGCCGAGCAGGTCACGCGCGACCCGAACATGCTCGGCCGCCAGCGGCACTTGCATGGCGCGGGCGGAGCTGATCGATGCGCCCATTTCCAGAGTGAGGGCTTGGGCAAGCTGCTCTTTGCGCTCCAGGATCAGTGCGTGGATTTTTCCAAGCATCAGCGCGCGCTCAGTGACCGAGGTCTGCGACCAGCCTGCAAAGGCCGCGCGTGCTGCCGTAACGGCCCGATCAACGTCCTCGGCGGAGCCGCTCGCGACCTCTGCAACCACCGCTTCAGTGGCCGGGTTGACCACCGGCAAACTGGCCGCAATGGCGGGGGCACACCAACGACCATTGATATACAACGGGTGAGCCGTTTGCGGATCAATGCTGGGGTTATTCGAAGACTGTGTGGTCATCCAACTGGCTCCCTGGAGCGGTAAAAGGCGCTGCGAACAGCACGGCCCTGTGTGTGGCTACGCTAACAAAACGCGCCAATCCATAGATGCCGTTATTCAAGCCTGCAAGGGATAATCTGCTGAATCTGGCCTGCCTAGCCGATGGCTTGCGTCACCAGCGCAAATTGGGCGATGCCGCCGCTTGATTGCGGGGGCGCCCCCAGCACCATGCGCGGTGCTTTATCCACGCATGGCAGCCCCAGGCTTTCCAGCCAGTCGGCCAACCCGCACGCGGTGGGAATATCGAAGCGTACGAAGGCGCCAGGAATCAACTGCAGCAGGTGGGTGATCATCTGGCGGGCCTGTTGCTGGTTGTGTGCGACCACGGGACCAATCAGATGGCCACGACCAAATCGGCGCAGCAGCGCGCAACCTTGCAGTTGCCCTTGCACATCGATGCCGACCACCTGCTCGGCGCTCGGCAGCAAGTCGTTGAGCACGGCACTGCGGTCCAGGCCGCTGCCCGCGTTGGCCAGCTCGATTACCTGCGGGTACTCGGCCGGGCTTAATGCGCGACACTGCGCGTGCTCGGTCGCAGGCACTGGCGCTGGCGCTGGCGTCTGCGCAACGCCCTGATGTTGCTGAATGCGCGCAAAGTCGACAAAACCCATGCTTGCATAAAGCGGCGCGCCCGACTCAGTGGCATTGAGAATCGGCGTGCGCGGCGCCGCAGCTTCCAGGCACAGGTTCATCAGCTTGCGGCCAATGCCTTTGCCCTGGTGCTGATCGCTGACGATCACCAGGCCGATAGACGAATAAGCGCCCTGATGGCAGGCGAATGCCACGCCGACCAATTGGCCGTCATGTTCGGCGACAAAACCTTCGGACGTACGCTGAACCATGGCCAAATCTTCTTCGCGGTGCGGCCACTTCAGGTGCACCGACAGCGCGTGCGCTGCAGGCATGTCCGCCGCGTTGGCAGTGCGATAAACATAGGCGTGGCTCATATGAGTTTTCCTGTGGTGAGGGCGGTTGCGGGCACCGTTAAAGGTTGGGTAAACCTGCGAATGTCGAAGGGGCTGATCAAGGTGCTGGTGCTGCCGGTGCTGATCAGTTCGGCCATCACATCGCCCACGCCCGGGCCGAGCTGGAAGCCATGGCCGCAGAAACCAAAGGCATAAAACAGCCCGTCCACGCTGCCGCTGCGGCCCATCACCGGCAGCGAGTCCGGCGTGTAGCTTTCGATGCCGCTCCACACGCGGATGATGTTCAGCTTCTCGGCGCCGGGTAATAAGCGCTGCATCTGGCGCATCTGGTTGAGCAGGCTTTCGGGCTTGAAATACGCGCGTCGGTTGAGCATGTCGGGGGTGCAGCGGTTGCCGCCGCCGATGATGATGTTGCCGCGCGGGATCTGGCGGAAGTAGATCACTTCTTCCTTGATTTTGGTAAACACACCAATCACGGTCGGCAAGGCGTAGGGCACCGGTTCGGTGACCGACATCTGCGGGCCGTTCGGCTCCAGCGGCACCGCCTCACCAAAACGCTCGGCCAACTTGGCCGCCCACGCACCGGCGGTAATCAGCAGTTGTTCGGCGGCGAACAACTGGCCGTCGGTGGTGGTGACGTGGAACAGGCCGTTGACCTTTTGCACATCGGCCACTTCGGTTCTTTCTTCGATTCGCGCGCCCAGCCGCCGCGCTGCACGGGCAAACGCGGGCGCGGCCAGGCGTGGGTTGGCGTGGCCATCGTGGGGCGCGTAGGAGCCGCCTTTGACCTGCGGCCCGAGGAAGCCGAAGCGCCGGTGCAACTCAGCACCGCGATAGATTTTGAGGTCCAGTTGCGCGGCCTCCGGCGCGGCGGCGTAGGCCTCAAGTTCGGCGATTTCATCCTCGCGATAACACACGCGCATGTGCCCGCTGGGAATGAACTCAAGGTCGTCGCCGATCAGTTCCGGCAGGCGTTTCCACAATGCCCACGAACGATTGGCCAGCTCCAGTTGGCCCAGGTAGCGGCCCTGGCGGCGCACGTTGCCAAAATTCACACCGCTGGCGTACTGGCCAATCTGGTCACGCTCCAGCAGCGTGACCGAGCTGCCGCGACGCCGCAGAAAAAACGCTGACGAGGCACCCATGATGCCGCCGCCGATAATCAGCACATCGCTTTTTTGCAGGTTCATGCGCGCTCCTTGGGTGCGTGACGGGCCACGGCTTCGATTTCGATCAGGTAACCATGATGCAATTCCGGTACCGGCACCACGGCGCGGGCCGGCCGGTGCTCACCAAGGTAGCGCGCGTAAACCTGATCAAACGCCGGCCAGTGTTGTATCCCGACCACGTACACCGTGACGCTGAGCAGGTCAGCCGCGCTTGAGCCTGCTTCCTGCAAAATCGCCACCAGGTTATCCAGCGCAATTGCCGCTTGAACCGCAAACGGTTGATCGGCGCTGTGCTCGCCATTCGCGCGTACCGGCAGTTGCCCCGACACATACAAAATACCCGCGTGGGCCAGCGCCTGTGAATAGTGCCCGCCCGGCGCGGCCGCGTTGGCCGTGTGAATGCGTTGCAGATTACCAGCCATGCAGGCGACTCCAGGTGTGTACGTCGCCCTCGGCGTCAACGGCGTGATAGTCCGGGAACTGCGCGCCGGTGGCGCAGGCATGGTTGGGCAGAATGCGCAGGCGGCTGCCGATCGGGAAGCGCGCGACCAACTCGGTAGTCGGCGCATCGCCCAAGGTGACAATTCCGTGTTCCTGGTTGGCGCCGGTGACCCGCGCGCCGTCGATCCAGGCGCCGGCTTCGCTGCACACTTGGCCATAACCGAAGTCTTCGCGCTGACGTTGCGTGCCGCGGTCACGACTCATGGCCATCCAGCCGGCGTCGGTGATAACCCAGCCTTTTTCCTGCTGATGGCCGATAACCGTAGTCAATACGCTGAGTGCCAGCTCGTCGGCCTGGCACACGCCGATGTTGTGCATGACTAGGTCGAAGAACACATACACGCCGGCGCGCACTTCGGTGACGCCCTGCAGGTTCAGCGCCGAGAGGGCCGTCGGCGTGGAGCCGATACTGACCTCGGGGCACGCCAAGCCAGCTTCGCGGAGTCGTTCGGCGGCGCGCACGCAAAGCAAGCGTTCCTGTTCAGCCAGCGCTTGCAGGGCTTGCGGGTTGTCCAAGTCGTAGCTGGAACCAGCGTGGGTCATCACCCCGCGCAGTTGCACAGCGCCTGCACTAAGGAGGCGTGCGACGTCGATGAGCGCAGGGTCTTCTGGTGCCAGGCCTGAGCGATGACCGTCGCAATCGATTTCAATCCACACCGCAAAGCGTTCAGCGTGTTGCTCGGCAAAGGCCACGATAGCCTGGGCACCGGCGACGCTGTCGGTGAGTACGCTGAGCTGGCAGCCTTGGCGGCGCAATGCCAAGGCTTGCGCTAATTTGCCCGGCGCGATGGCGACGGCATAGAACACATCGTCAATCCCTGCGCTGAAACAGTGCTCCGCTTCTTTGAGCGTCGACACCGTCACACCGCTGGCGCCAGCGGCAATTTGCGCCTGGATCACCGGCAGGCATTTGCTGGTTTTGATGTGCGGGCGCAAACGCACGCCGAGGGCATTCATGCGCTGCTGCATGCGTTGGATATTGCGCTGCATTCGCTGGACATCGACGAGCGCGGCGGGCGTGTCGAGGGAGGCAATCGGCGTGGGCATGGCATAACTCGAGTGGCTGGGGGCAAGCTGCACTCTACTCAGGTGTCGTTAACCTGTGGTTCAATCAAGGCTAATCAATCATTAAGTAAAATTGAATGATTTCCATCGAAGACTTACGCCTTGCCGTCACCCTCGCACGCGCTGAGTCGCTGAGTGCCGCCGCCAGAGTGTTGAATGTTTCGCCGCCAGCGCTCTCCATGCGCCTGCGCAAATTGGAGACGCTGCTGGGGTTGACCCTGGCCAATCGTGATGCGCGGCGCCTGAGCCTGACGTCCGAGGGTGAGCGGTTCGCGCGTGAAAGCGCGCTGTTGCTGGAACAGCTGGAAGCGCTGCCGGAGTCGTTCAGGCAACAGGACGAAAGGCTGGTAGGCACCTTGCGGCTGGCGGCGCCGTTTGGGTTTGGCCGACAGCGCCTCGCTCCCCTGTTGGCGCGTTTCGCGCGCCTGCACCCGCAGTTGTGCCTGCAACTGGACTTGCGCGAAACACCGTGGCCAGACCGCCACGACAGCGATGCGGTGGTTCACATCGGGCACCTGAATGACAGCCTGTGGACGGCGCGGCAACTCACGCCAAACGAGCGCTGGTTATGCGCCAGCCCCGCCTATCTGCAGGAACATGGCGTGCCGACCGCGCCTGACCAACTCGCGGCGCATCGCTGTATTTGCATTCGTGAAAACGATGAGGATGTGACGCTGTGGCACCTGCGCAAGGGCCAGGGCCGCAAAACCCTGCGCATAGAGCCTGCGTTGCTCAGCAACGATGGCAGCGTGGCCCGGCGATGGGCCGAGCAGGGCTTGGGGTTGGTGCTGCGTTCGCAGTGGGATGTGAGTGACGCCGTTGCCGGCGGCAGCCTGGTTCGGGTGCTGGCGGATTGGAGCTTTGACAGCGCGCCGATCATCTTGCTGGTGCCTTCGCGCAAGCTTCGCAGCCCGCGCGTACAGGCGTTAGTGACGTTTCTGGAAGACGCGTTAAAAGCCTGATCACTACTTCACGGCGTACACCTTGCGCACATACACCGTGCTGGTCCAGGCGCAGGGCGCACCTTTGGCTACAAACACGCTGTCGCCCGGGTTCACCGTCACCGCAACGCCCGCGTCATCTTGCAGGGTGACGCTGCCTTCGAGCAGGTGCATTAATTCGTGCAGCTTGTGCGCGCGGCCGTGGCGGGCGTACGGCGTCGAATCCCAGATGCCCACGCGCAGTTCGGTGACTGCATCGTCAAACAGATTCAGCGCGCGGCACTGCGGCGTTGGGCCGATCAGAATCGCCGGTTCTGGCGCGGCGGAGGGGTTCAGCAAGGTGTGCGCCTCAAGCAGGGTGAGGCCGGGGCGGGCGGGGGCGTCGGGCAGGTCGACGGCGCAGAACGCCCATTCGCAACCCTCGCTTGCCTGCACACTGAGGCGGCTGCTACGGCCGATCACGGCACTCGCGCCAACGCCCAATTCCAACGTTTGTTCCCCGCTGCTGAGCTGCACGTGGCCTGTGTGCACCACCAGCGTCTCACTGTGCGGGAAGTCTTCGATGACCGCCTCACCGCTGAACTTCACCAAGCCTGCGGACACGCCATCGTCGCCCAGCCAGGCGAGTTGGCGGCTGTCGCCGAACGGGTCAAGCGCGCTTAACGCCGCGCGGTAAAAGGACGTGGCAACGCGGCTGCCGTCGGCGCGAGCCAACAGCAGAATGCGTGGAGATGACATAGGGCGTGCTCCGGGATAAAGGTCAGCCGATGGCTTGAGTGATCAGCGCAAATGGGTGTACGCCTTGGCTAGCCTGAGGCGGTGCGCCCAGCGCCATCTGCGCAACGGTGTCGATGTTTTTCAGGCCAGCGTGCTCAAGCCAGTCACTCAGGCCGCAGGCAACCGGGATGTCGATGCGCACAAACGCCTCCGGCACTTGCGCCAGCAACACCGCGATCAAGTGTTTGGCCTGGTCAAGATTCTCTGCTACCACCGGGCCGATGCAGCGCCCACGACCGAACGGGCGCAGCAGGGCAAAACCGCGTAACTGGCCCTCGCGCTCAATGCCCACGGCCTGCTCCACCTGCAGGTCGCGCAGTACCTCACGGCGGTCCAGGCCACTGGCGGCTTTGGCCAGGGCCAAGAGCGCGGTGTGATCATCCGCGCCGAGTGCACGGCAGGTTTCACCCTCGGCAAGTTGTGGCAGCGCGGGCACCCGCGCCTGGCCCTGATGTTGCTGCACGCGGCCGAATTCGACAAACCCCTGGCTGGCATACAGCGGCGCGCCGGCGAGGGTGGCGTTAAGGATCGGCGTGCGTGACTGGCACGCGGCCAGGGCCATTTCCATCAAACGGCGGCCGATGCCCTGGCCTTGGTAGTCATTGCTCACGATCACCAAGCCGATGGTGGCGTAATCGCCTTGAGGGCAACTGAACGCACTGCCGATCAGACGCTCGCCATCCAGCACCACGAAGCCGTCGCTGAGCCGTTGCAACATCGCCCAGTCTTCCAGGCGATGCGGCCATTTCAGTTGCACCGACAGCGCATGGGCGGCGGGCAGGTCGGCCACCGTCATCGGGCGGTAGACATAAGCAGGGTGTGGCAGGGCGGACATGGCGAGCCTCCATGGAACGTGGTTTTTGCGGCGTGAGGCTGCTTGTATCCCACCTGTTTTAGAGGCTTGCAAGGGGCGCGGGAATATTCGGTAGATTGCTTGTGCGGGTCGGGGGCTGGACCACAGTTACTACTTAAATCGGGTGGGAGCGCAGCAGCAAATGCCAGGGCGCGGATGGAGCCCGTTTGATCGTTCCCACGCTGCGTGGTAATGCATCCTGTGACGCTCTGCGTCACCTAGCGCTCACCGCGCATTAATTAATGTGCGTCCACTGTAACGCGTCGAGCGCCTAACCACTATCAGAGCCGCAACTGTGTAAGTGACGTTTATACGCGACATTACTCCGCCAACTTAAGCAACTGTTACTTTTCCTTCAGACATTTACAGTGCCATTTTCGGAAACGTCCGACTTTACTTTAAACTTTTATATTATCAATGTGGCGGCGTAATAAAGGTGCGCTGATTCCTGTTCCGTCTGATAGGTGCCCACGCTATCGTCCAGTCAAAGTTACAACACAGAGAGCCGCCTACTGAAACCACGGATCAGGATAAAAAAAGTGAGTGCGGCACTGTCTCTTTTGTATATCAATTAAATGTCTTCAGCGCCTATCGCTATTTACCGCGTCACCGCACAAGGCAACCAAACTTCGGCAGATGGATTTTCTTCCAATTGTTGAACGTTAAACCATGAAGGCTGAGTTGCAAAGTGCAGTTCTGTTTTGAATGTGCTTGAAGCGCACGGCGAACTCATGGTCGAGAATTTAGTTGCCTCGGCCGGAATAGATAACGGAGAAAATAATGCGTGAAGGTTACTTTATTGGCCGTGGTGACAAGACTACCTGCGGCGGAATCGTTCTGGATGGTGACCCGAGGGTTAACCTGTTCGGTGTGCTGCATGCTCGCGAAGGGGGCGACGTTACGTGTGGGAAAGACGGCGGCACTTACCAGATTATCGGTGGTGTATCGCACATACAAAGCCATGGCAAACAGGTGGCTGGCACGCTGGACAGTTTCAGCAGTTGCCCATGCCAAGCTCGGCTGATTCCCTCTGTGTTTACTGCGATCTACAGCAATGATGGCCCCGCTCAGCACGCGGCCAGCCGTTCGGCAGCACCACCGCAACCCGCTTTCGCGCCTTCGAACAATCCGGCCCCTGCGGCATTTAACAGCGGGCGGGGCGAGGAGCCTGGCTTCTATATTGTGCCCAAAAGCACGACGCGCGAAGCACTGGAAGCCACGCTTTTCCCCACGCGTAATGCGGCCGTGATGAGTAAATTTCAGGCGCTCAACCCCAATCTGAGCCAAGTCAAAGCAGGCTCCATGATCGTGCTCAGCGATCCGAACAACACCACCTGCACCTATCAAGAAGCACAGTTGATGCAGGCCGCTCAAAAAGTCGAGGCATCCCTGGATCCCCTGACGCCGGAAGAGGCCGACTTTCTGGCTAGCCACGGTGCAGAAATCGCCAGTTTTGCCAGTCCTGCCTCAACCTGGCTCGGCGTCAGCGCGGTGGTGATGGAAACGCACATCACCAATCTGCGCGACACCCTCCAGGCCATCGAGCGCCTGCATCAACAAAGTTATCGCCATCACGGCCACTTAAGATCGCCGCAGTTCTTCGCCGGTCGCCAGCGCTTGTTGGCACAGCTGGATGCGCACTTGCTAAACTCCACTCGCCTGCGTGGCCAGACAACACTGGGCGACCATCCCAAGTTGAAAACGGCCCTAGGTCTATCCAGCCGCAGCCTGGTGCACCACTGGGATAAAGCCGGTGCGCCGGGCAGATTCAGGGTTACGCAACGCATGTGGAGGCGACCAGTCGTGCGGCCAAATATATGAAGGCAGGTGGGTATATCGGCATTGGTATAGGCGGCGTGTCTTCGTTGCTGGCTATTGAGCAGGTGTGTAGCGGCGGCTCTGGGGCGGCGTGTGAGAAGGTCAAGTTTACTGAAGGAGGGAAGTTTGCTGGCTCGGTTGGCGGTGGCACGGTTGGGGGATGGGCAGGACGTGTTGCCGGTAGTGCGATCTGCGTGGGGCTTGGCGTTACGACAGGTGTAGGAGGCGTTGTCTGTGTTGCGGCCTTAGTGGGGACTGGCGCGTGGGTGGGGACGACTCTCGGTGGTAAGGGTGGCGAATACACGGGTGACAAAATTTACGAGGCTAAACAACCATGACAAGTATCGATGACTGGCCGCTGTGGATTGCGATATTTGTATCTGGAGGCCCAATTCTTCTTGGGTTTATAGGCCTTGCTTTCAGTCTTTACCTCACCCACCGTCACTTGGACGCCATGAAGGAGGCTTTGAAGAACAGCCGCTATATTTATATATGGGGAGATAGCTTGGGGAAGCGGGGTGTACTTTGGTCCCTATTGGAAATGTCAAAGATTGCCGGAATGATCACGATGCCCAAGGTACACCTGCGCCTGGGTGACTTGGACCCAGTAGATTTAGAAAACTTCCCACGTTATCTGAAACGTCTTCTTATAAGCGTTACGGCGACAATCCTTACCTCCTTCATTGGGATGATAGTCGTTGCCATTTTGCTGAAGTTTAGGTAATTCGAACCGCTCGCGCGAGGCCCGATAGGGGTATCTATAGTCTCGGCCGAAGTAATGGCTGCGCAAGGGGGTACGACAGTCAGTGGTAGGACTGGCGAATACATTGGCGAGAAAGTTTACGAGGCTACTCAACCATGACCAGTATCGACTCTTGGCCATCTTGGATTGCGATTATTTTTATTGGCATTCCAACTCTGCTCGTCGCTGCGAGTCTTGCGTTCAGTCTTTACCTTACTCACCGACATTTGGACGCCATGAAAGAAGCACTCAAGAACAGCCGTTATATTTATATTTGGGGAGATTGCTTAGGGAGGCGGGGTTTGATTTGGTCCCTCTTGGAAATGGGAAAAATAGCAGGGATGGTAGCGTGGCCAAGATCCTCAATAATTATTGGGGAATTGGACCCAATCGATCTTGAAAATTTCCCACCTCACCTGAAGCGGTATTTGATCTCCAATTTGACAGTGATGATCATCGCCCTCATTTGGATCTTGGTTGTAGCCATTCTACTGAAATTTAGGTAATTCGAACGGGCCTCACGCGAAGCCCGATGTAGGGGTATCTATAGTTGCGGCCTTAGTGGGGACTGGCGCATGGGTGGGGACGACTCTCGGTAGTACAGGTGGTGAAATGGGCGGAGAAATATTGTACGAGAAAACGTTGCCATGACGACTCCAGAGTTCTGGAGGTCCTGGCTGGCTTTTTTTATTGTTAGCGGCCCAATTTTTCTTGGGTTTATAGGCCTTGCTTTCAGTCTTTACCTCACCTACCGTCACTTGGACGCAATGAAGGAGGCTTTGAAGAACAGCCGCTATATTTATATATGGGGAGATAACTTGGGGAAGCGGGGTGTACTTTGGTCCCTATTGGAAATGTCAAAAATAGCCGGAATGATCACGATGCCCAAGGTACACCTGCGCCTGGGTGACTTGGATCCGGTAGATTTAGAAAATTTCCCACGTTATCTGAAACGTCTTCTTATAATCGTTACGGTGACAATCCTTACCTCCTTCATTGGGATGATAGTTGTTGCCATTTTACTGAAGTTTAGGTGAATTGAACGGCTCGCGCGAGGCCTGATGTAGAGGCATCTATAGTCTCGGCCGAAGTAAGGGCTGCGCAAGGGGATACGACAGTCGGTGTTACCACTGGCGATTACATTAGAGAAAAAGTTTACGAGGTTACACAACCATGACGAGTATCGACTCTTGGTCTCCCTGGGTTGCGATCATTTTTATTGGTGCCCCTACGCTGCTCGCAACTGCTGGACTTGCATTTAGCCTGTACCTTACCCATCGTCACCTGGACGCCATGAAGAAGGCTTTGAAGAACAGCCGCTATATCTATATGTGGGGAGATAGCCTAGGGAAACGGGGTGTAATTTGGTCCCTATTGGAAATGTCAAAAATTGCCGGAATGATTACAATGCCAAAGGCGTACATCCGCCTAGGCGACTTGGATCCGATGGATTTAGAAAACTTCCCGCCGTACCTGAAACGTCTTCTTGTAATCGTGACGGCGATGATCTTCACGTCTGTAATTTGGCTGGTAGTTGCGGCGGTTTTGCTGAAGCTAAGGTAGCTCGATGGTCGACTATCTCAAGGCTTAAAGCTCAGCATTAGCTGCCAAGTGCAGGACGGCGCTCGTGGGTACGACTGGTCGTTGGTAGGGCGGGCCAATACATGGGTGAGGACGTTTACGAGGCTGCCGCTGCCCGTTCATTGGATGTCCGCCCAAGTCATGCAAGGTGACTTCGGTGCAGGCTTAGGAACGGTCGGACACCTGTTTCGGAAGCGTCCTGCATCAGTTCGATTTCCGCTTTGTTAGCGTGCCCGGTACTTAAGCGTGTTCAGGCTGAAAGCCTGAACATCGCGTGTCGCCTCCTCTCTCGGATTAAAAGGATAAACGCATGTTCGCGCTAGCCAATACTGCGCAGTTCGCGGTATTTATGCCCACTGCTCGCAACGACTTCAAAGTGCTGGCGTTTCAAGGCACTGAAGCCATCAGCACCGTGCACGCGGTCCAATTTGAACTGGTCAGCGAGTACCTTGATTTCGATATGGAAAGCCCGCTCACATAGCCAGCGTTTATCCAGTTCTACGCCTAATCCATGGAAAAGCTGTACCCCTTCTTTTCCCAATCAGCATCGAGGCTTATCGGTTAGCAGAACTCAACCCTTACCAAGGGCAAGTCTTCTCCACTTATCTGTTGCTAAAGCTGCCCGGCGAAAACGTGGAACTGACTGATGGGATGATTCATTTCATCGGCCACGAGGTTTGGGGTGACACCCTCGGATATCGCTCCGATAAAATCCGAAACGTCGAATGGACAGGTAAAAAATTTGCCCGGCATAGCGGTACTCGCGTTCCAGTGCCAGCCGGCATCACCCCTTATCGTCGTGTGTACCATGAGGACGGTGCTATAGACTTGCGGCGCATCGACGGTTATTTGATCTACTCCCCACGTGAAGGGCTGACGCTGCCGTCAGTAAAAATCATGGAACGAGCTTGGATATGAGCATGCTGGAGCTGCCAGGACGTAACGCTACAACAATCCTACTTACCGCAGATAAGCCTACCGGTGAGCAGCCGATGGAGCTGTTTATTACAGATGAACATACCGATTACTACCTCGCGTTAAGGTTTGGAGGGGATACAAGTCGAGGGCTGCTCGCGGGGCTCTTTGGGTGGTTAGCAGTATTTATGCTGCCTTTAGAGATGCTGCTAATGCTTAAGGGGCAATGGGAAAGTTCTTTAATGGGCTTGGTCATGCTGGGCACATTATTTCTGGTGCCATTTCTATGGGAAACCCTACGCCCATTACCTCTGCCCATCTTATTTAACCGCCGCACCCGAGAGGTGTACTTCGATCACGATGGTGAATTATTCCACACCCCATGGGATGGTATTTACGCAGTTGCCAATGAGTTTCAGCTAGTGGGCACTCAAATCGGCGGAATGCAGAGCGCTTCACTTGAAATTCGAGTGTGGCAATTCGGAAAACCAGAAACCGCCCTTATGGTCAGCCTCGGGTCACCCTTTGGTAAATCACTGGCGTTGCAAAAAAGTTTGTGGGAATACATCCGCGCCTACATGAACAATGGGCCGTATTTCGACGAGTACGGCAATCACAGCGAATCCGATGTTTTTGTAAAAAGCCAGCTGGCTGTGCGCCCAAAAATGAGCGATGGTTTTAAAAGAACACGAGAACAAATAAAGCAGGCCAAGAGAGAGGCGGGCGGCAAGAATTACTTAGGTGGTTACGACGTTATAAAATTAATACTGGGGGCTATGTTTTACCCCCTGGATCGAATCCAGGAATTCACCTACAGCATCGCAAAACGCCGCTCCCGCAACCGTTGGCCGAGCGACGTTACTGAGCGCTTGAAAGCCAATGGGCCTATCACGCGTCTTGTTGACTTGGAATGCGTGATCGCGGCCAACCCATAATGTGTCGGTGTACCGCTATTATTTTCGATGTGTTGATATGAGTCGTTCTATGTACCCTAAACAACCATGACCAGTATCGATGACTGGCCGTTGTGGATTGCGATATTTGTATCTGGAGGCCCAATTTTTCTTGGGTTTATAGGCCTTGCTTTCAGTCTTTACCTCACCCATCGTCACTTGGACGCCATAAAGAAGGCGTTGAAGAACAGCCGCTATATTTATATAGGGGGAGATAGCTTGGGCAAGCGGGGTGTACTTTGGTCCCTGTTGGAAATGTCAAAAATTGCCGGGATGATCACAGATGCCCAAGTACACCTGCGCCTGGGTGACTTGGATCCAGTAGATTTAGAAAACTTCCCACGTTATCTGAAACGTCTTCTTATAAGCGTTACGGCGACATCCTTACCTCCTTCATTGGG